>JBEKKN010000015.1:0-42583 GCA_050010675.1 Verrucomicrobiota bacterium
ATCGGCAACTCCAGCGTGGCGCACATGGGATTTGTTTTCCTCGGCATCGCGAGCCTGAACCTCATCGGCGTGACCGGCGCGGAGTTCATCATGGTGGCGCACGGCTTTCTCGCCGCGCTGACGTTTGCGTTGAGCGGTTACATTTATCAAAAGACCGGCACGCTCCAGATCAGCGAACTGGGCGGGCTGTGCCGGCAATTACGGTTCATCGGCACGGCGCTACTCATGGCGGCGATGGCCGGCTGCGGGCTGCCGGGCTTTGCCAATTTCGTCGGCGAAGTCACGGTATTCTTCGGCGCCTGGAAGGTTTTTCCGCTGGTGACCGGCCTCGCGCTGTGGGGCGGGCTCATCATCGGCGCGGTCTATATGACGCGCGCCATCCGCAATGTGTTGCATGGGCCGCTGCCGGACAAATGGGCGGGCCTGGCCGACGCCTCGAACCTGTGGCGCAAGCTGCCTTACGCACTGCTGCTGGCCAGTCTGTTGGTGTTCGGCTGCTTTCCGCGGCTGCTCACGGAGAAAATCACGCCCGCCGCGCAAAAGATTGTGAGCCTGGCCGCGCCCGCGGAAGCCGCAGCCAAACCGGCCGCCCCGATGGTCGCCCAGGCGGACCTTTCGCCAAACCGCCATCCGCCATCTGCCATCCGCAATTGATGAACGCCTCCCTGACCACTCTCGAAGTTTGCGTAATCGCCCTGGGCATCGTGTTGATGCTGGCGGATTTCTTTGCGACCGCCGAACGGAAGCGCTTTCTCAGCTATGCGGCCATCGCCGCCCTCACCGGCTTGCTGTTGATCAGCTTCAGCGGCAACGGCGTTTGCAGCCTGACGGGAACGGCCTTCAACGGAATGTTCGTCGAAGATGCGCTGGCCGTGTTTTTCAAACGCTTCTTCCTCATCGCCGCCATTCTGGTGCTGTTCATGTCCGGCGAATTTTCCGACCGTATCGCCGGGGGCATCTCGGAATATTACTCGCTCATCATCTTTGCGCTGGCGGGGATGTGTTTCGCGGCGTCGGCCAATGATTTCGCGATGCTCTTCGTTTCCATCGAATTGATCACCATCACGTTTTACGTGCTGACGAGTTTTCAACGCGGCCGGCTGATTTCACTCGAGGCGGGTGTGAAATACCTCATTCTCGGCGCGCTGTCGTCGGCGTTTCTGGTGTTCGGCATCGCACTGGTGTGGGGGACCACGGGCCAGTTGAATTTTAACGAACTGGCAAAGGTGGCCGCACAATTCGAGACCAATAAAATCTTCCTGCTCGGCGTGCTGTTCGTGCTGTCCGGCCTGGGCTTCAAAATCGCCGCGTTTCCCTTTCAGATCTGGGCGCCGGATGTTTACCAGGGTGCGCCGACGCCGACCACGGCCTTTCTGGCCGTCGGTTCCAAGGCCGCCGGCTTTGTCCTGTTGTTGCGCGTGCTCTTTACCGCCCTGCCGGACGTGGCGAAGCACTGGGCGGATTTACTCATCGTGATTTCCGGCATCACGATTCTCTACGGCAACCTGTGCGCGCTGCCGCAACGCAATTTAAAACGATTGCTCGGCTATTCGAGCATCGCGCACGCGGGCTATTTGCTGCTGGGCGTGGCGGCGTTGAGTGTGAGCGGACAGGCGGCGCTGCTCTATTATCTGGCCGGTTATCTGTTCACCGTCGTGGCGGCGTTCCTGGTCATTTGCGTGGTGATGCGGCACCTGGACAACGAGGATATTTCGGCACTGGCAGGTTTGAATCAGCGCTCGCCGTTGCTGGCCGTCACGATGACCCTGGCGATGGTGTCGCTGGCGGGCATCCCGCCGCTGGCCGGTTTCTTTGGGAAATTTCTGCTGCTGAAGGCCGTCATCCAGCAGGGCGTGGCAAGTCACAATTACGGTTATTATTGCCTCGCCTTCGCGGCGCTCGCCGGGGTGGTGATTTCGCTCTACTACTATTTCGGCGTCATCCGCGCCATTTACTGGAGCAAGAACGCTCCAGATTTGTCGCCCATCCCCTTGTCCGGTCCGGTCAAATTCTCCGTCTGCGTCTGCATCGCCGGCATGTTCTGGCTCGGCCTGTTTCCCAGCGTGGTGTTCAACCTCGCCACGGAAGCCGCCAAATCGCTGGGCCACTGATCACACCACCCGCATCTGGACGGCATCCACGATTTCGGTGCCGACGGAGATGGCGCCGACGATGACCACCGTTGTGCCGCGATGCAGCCGGCCTTGTTCGACCAGCGTTTTCAGCGCCCGCTCAATGGTGTTCTGCGGATTGATGAAATCAAACTCCACCACGAACGGGATGACCCCCCAGCACAGCGTCAGTTCGTTGGCGCGTTTTTCACTGTCGCACAACCCGTAAATCGGCGAATAACGCGGGCGCATCCAGGCGGCGTAGCGCGCCATGTGGCCATGGCGCGTGAACGCCAGCACGGCCTCGGCCTTCAATTCGTTGGCCATGACCACGGCACTTTTGACCAGCTTTTCGCGCGGGCTGGTCAGCTCCGCCAGGTCATGAAATTGCGCGTTGCCGCTGCGTTCGATGCGCTTGGCGATGCGGTCAAAAACCTCGATGCACTTGACCGGATATTTGCCAACCGTGGTCTCGCCACTGAGCATGATGGCGTCAGCCTCTTCAAAAACGGCATTGGCCACGTCGGTCACCTCGGCACGGGTGGGCATGGGCGATTCAATCATGCTCTCCAGCATGTGGGTCGCCACGATCACGGGTTTGCCGTGACGCAAACAGGTTTTGACGATGCGCCGCTGGACAATAGGCAGTTCTTCGTAGGGGATCTCAATGCCCAGATCGCCCCGCGCCACCATGATGGCGTCGGCTTCGCGGACAATGGATTCCAGATTGGCCAACGCCTGCTGGTCCTCGATTTTCGCGATGACCACCGGCGGTGGTTTGCCGTCCTCAAACAGCTCCCGCAGCTGCAACAAATCACGGGCTTCGCGGACAAATGACAGGGCGACAAAGTCCACCCCGACGTCCAGGCCGAGCTTCACGTCCTTGATGTCCTTGGCCGTGAGCGCGGGCAGGCTGACCTTGACGCCGGGCAGATTGATGTGGCGCCGGCTGCCGAGCGTGCCCGCGGTGAGCACTTCGCACTCGACCTTGTTGCCGGACTTGGCGAGGACCTTCATCTCGATGGCGCCGTTGTCCACGAGCACGACGTCGCCGACGTTGATGTCGTTGACAAAATTCTCGTAATTCACGTCCACCGAATGCTCCTCCAGATCGCGTTCGCCGCGGACGGTGAGGGTGAATTTCTGGCCGGGTTGCAAATCGAGCGGCACGCCAAGATCGCCGGTGCGGATCGCCGGCCCCTGCGTGTCCATCATGATCCCGATGAACTGCCGCCGCGCGGTGGCAGCGGCGCGGATGTCTTTGACCACGCGGCGCACCCAATCGTGCGGCGCGTGCGACATGTTCAGGCGGAAGATGTTGACGCCGGCGTCAATCAGCTTGCCGATCATTTCCATCGAGTCCGTGGCCGGACCGAGGGTGGAAATGATTTTCGTTCTGCGAACGCTTCCTCGTTGCACGCGCCCAAGCATACGCGTGCACGGCGCAATTAAAAGATTTTAATCGGCCGGAGCAAATTCTTATGGCAAATGGGGCTTGCCAGCACGCGCCCACGCGGTCATATTAAATGGACGATTTTATGGCAGACGCTGCAAATAAATATCCCGAAAATGTCCCGGGCAAATATTACGTGGACAACCAGTGCATTGACTGCGACCTGTGCCGCGAGACGGCGCCGGACAATTTCAAGCGGAACGACGACGGCGGCTACTCGTTCGTCTATAAACAGCCCGGCTCGCCCGACGAGGAAGCGCGCTGCAAGGAAGCCAAGGAAGGTTGTCCCGTCGAAGCCATCGGCGACAACGGGGCCTAGGTTTCCCGTCCGTCCGGTTCACGCCCGGGGGTGAAATTTCCGGTGGACCTCCCGCAGCCGGTTTCCCGTGACATGCGTGTAAACCTCCGTGGTGCTGATGTTGGCGTGGCCCAACAGTTCCTGGATCACCCGCAGATCCGCCCCGTGCTCCAGCAGATGCGTGGCAAAACTGTGCCGCAACATGTGGGGCGTGAGGTTGCGGGAAACCCCGGCGCGCAGCACCCGGTGCTTGATCCGCAACCACAACGTCACCGCCGCGAAGGGCGTGCCGCGCCTCGTCAAAAAAACCGTCGCCGGTGATTTGGGCGTGACGAGCTTCGGCCGCCCGGCTCCGATATACCGATTCAGTGCTTCCACGGCCTGCCGGCCCACCGGCACCACGCGTTCCTTGTTGCCCTTGCCGATGACGTTGATGAACCCGGCATCGAGATGCAGTTGTTCGAGCCGCAGATTTTTCAATTCCGACAAACGCAAACCGGAGGCGTAGGCCAGCTCGAGAACCGCCTGGTCGCACAAACTTTCGGGCGTTTCCGGCAACACGGGTGTGAGCAGTTTGGTGATTTCGTCGTTGGTCAGCGCCTTGGGCAGACGTTTCCACCGGCGCGGCAGCGAGAGATTTTCGGCCACGTTGGCGGGCAGCAATCTCTCGTTTTCGGCAAACCGGTAAAGCGCCCGTAAGGCGGCGATTTCCAGATAAACGCTCTCACTGCTCAAGCGGCGTTTCGAATCTGGGTGGGGCGAGGCTGCTGACGAGCCGCCGTCGCTTTGCTTTATTGAGCCAAGGCCGGCTCGCGAGGACGCCCGCCCCACCGGCATCAAATCCCGCTCGCGTTCGTATTGCAGGAACGCCATGAGATGCTTCAACTCGACCGATTTCCAATCCGTGAGATTTTGCGTCGCCGCCCAGGCGGTGAATTTGCCTAGCAACGCCGCGTACGTTTTCGCCGTGTTGTCCGATTGTCCGCGCTCGTGGCGCAGGTATTGCAGGAAATCTTCGACAAGCGCATTCATCAAGCTGCGACAAGTTCTGCCGCCGCTGGCATTTCATCCCATGTGCGTCCTTCCAAAACTCGCCCTGTTTTTTTCTTGAACACACCACCCCACTGTTTGAAATAAAAGGCAACCCCTACTTTATCGCACTGATTCCGTATGTCTAAAACCCACTCTTTTTCCATTGGGCGAGCACCTGGACCGGATTCTCCACCAACTATTGCCCAATCGATATTATTGAGGTTCAATTGGGGCAATGGAGCTAAAAGCGGTTCAAGTGAAAGAAACTTTATGTGAGCGCCTGTTTGTCGGAGATGGTCAATCCGATAAGCGTAGTCGGGATGTTCAACCGTTACTCCCATCCAAATGTTTGAAGCCCATTCGAGCTTTGAACTCAAATCAAGAAGCCGCTCCGAACGTTTGGTCAAAATTTGGAAGCGATGCCAATGCGCAGCTTCCATGACAGCAAAGATTTTGCGGATAAAAGCCAACGGGACATCTTGGTGAAACAAATCGCTCATCGAGTTTACAAAAATTGTTTGCGGCCTTTTCCAAGTCAAAGGCAGGCTTAAGGCGTGTTCGTGCAGCGAGACCTCAAAACCCTTACGGTAATTAGCCACACCCATGGCCTGAAGCCGCATTGCCATTCGTTCGGCGTAACAATGCTTGCAACCCGGACTGATTTTTGAACAGCCAGTGACCGGATTCCACGTAGATTCAGTCCATTCAATTGACGATTGCTGGGCCATTACTTGATTCCTTTGTCACGATATTTGTTAAATATTGACTGCACAATTTTTGCCGCCACCGGCTTCGGCGAGGCAAAGAACAGGTAATACACTACCGCACCTTTTGTGTTTCGCATAGGGATTGGTTCTGGAACGTGACTAAATCCAGCTACCTTTTTTAATCGTTCGCGAAACGCGGCCGCGATGGATTCATTCGATTGTTTTTCTTCCCAGCCAAAGAAATTTCCGGTCGTGTCATAGGCAGCCCGTTTCCAACTTTCATCACCCCAGAATGCGGTCATCCGGCTGGCTTGCTGTTGGTCAACGCTGGCGATATCCCGCCAGAGAACATTGCGGTTCATGTCGGCAACCGGAACATTTAGGAATATTTCCAGAGATTTCATTTCGCCCGCTGCCTGGATCACACGCCAATCCAAATGAAGCCCATAGGGATCCAATAGACACAAGCCACGCCGATATTGTGGATACTGTACTTGCGGGAAGACTTTTGTCAGTAATACCTCATTGCAATCGCCCTCGTAAATCGAAACTCCCTTTTGCCCTTCCGCAAGCTGGCGCAGTTGTTGCGCCTTGGTGCTGTCCAAGTCAATCAGGTGAAACTCCTTGAACGGCGGTTCAATTGCCAGCGCATTTAACGGACTGCCCGGTACAAATTCCCCTTTGGTTTTAGACAAGTGCATTCCCGCGCCAGCAAAAGCATCAATATAAACATGATGCAGGTGGTTGCTGGTCAGTATTGTCGAATATGCTCGGGCGTATTCACGGACGATTTCGAGTTTGATTTCCGACCAATACCCTATCGTGTCGAACTTGAACGCACTCATGACGTCATAATCTTTTCCCCGTCAATCGCTCGTAAGCCTCCAGATATTTCGCTGAAGTCCTGGCGACGACGTCGGGCGGCAGCACCGGACCGGGCGGGGTCTTGTTCCAATCGAGCGTTTCGAGATAGTCGCGGACGAATTGCTTGTCGAAGCTCGGCTGGCCGCGCCCGGGTTGATACTGGTCCGCGGGCCAGAAACGCGAGGAATCGGGCGTCAACACCTCGTCAATCAGGATCAATTTGCCGTCACTCAGGCCGAACTCAAATTTGGTGTCGGCGATGATGATGCCGCGCTGGCGGGCGTAATCGCGTCCGGCCCGGTAAATCTTCAGGCTCAAATCGCGCGCCTGCCCGGCCAGTTCGGCCCCGACAATTTTCTGCGCCTGGGCGAAGGAAATGTTTTCATCGTGGCCGGCCTCGGCCTTGGTGGACGGCGTGAAAATCGGTTCGGGCAGCTCGGCCGATTCGGTCAGCCCGGCGGGCAGTTGGATGCCGCAAACGATTTGTGCCTGCTTGTATTCCTTCCAGCCGGAGCCGGAAAGGTAGCCGCGCACAATGCATTCGATGGCCAGCGGTTTGGCCTTTTTCACGATCATGGACCGGCGCGCCAGTTGGTCGGCGAACGGCTGGAGATTTTTCGGCAACGGATCATTCGCCCGGGCCAGCAGATGATTGGGCACGAGCGACGCGAATTTCTCGAACCAGAAATGTGAAATCTGCGTGAGCACGTCGCCCTTGCGCGGGATGCCGTTGGGCATGATCACGTCGAAGGCGGAAATGCGGTCGCTGGCGACGAGCAGCAGGGCATCGCCGAGATCGAAAATGTCGCGCACCTTGCCGCTGCGCAGTTTTTTGACGCCGGGTAAATCGAGTTGCAGAATGGGTTCGTTTGCCATCGGGGAATTATTAAGTCCCACGGCCAAAGTTCAAGGGCCAAAGTGGAATTGTAGGAGACGACGTGAGGAGTCTCCAGCGTTCCGGCGTGAAATTGGGTCACATTTGAGTCTCGTCACCTCGACTCCTGCATCGTGCGTTTCACGCCGCGGCCTGCGGCATCAGCTTGACCTGCAGCGGAATGCTTGCCAGCGACCGGCCATCCATCAAAATGTCCACCGAATACAGTCCCACCTCGGCGAATTTCAGTTTCTGGATGTTTACGACAAAGTTGCGGGTGACAAAATGCACATCTTCCGGCAGCGCCACGGCGACCGGGATTTCCATGGCCGGCATGACGGGGCGTCCGTCGGCGTTGATGAATGTGAGCGCCAGCTTGTGCGGGCCTTCTTCGGCGGTGGCGAAGGTGATGCGCAAGGCCACCGCGCACTGGGGATGAATGGCCGGCAACTGCTGCGCGTAGATGGTGTCAAATGCGCCGAGGAGGTTCAGCTTTTCACTGCCGGCCTCCTGGGTGGCGGCGTCGCAAAGAATGGCCACTTGCACGTTCATGGGGACATGAAGCCATAGATTTCACCGATTGACACGAATTTCTTTTCGAGCCTCCAGAAACTGTTTCAATTCCGCCGCCGCCTGGCCGCCAAAACCGGGCACTTTGGCGATTTGTTCCAACGTCGCGGTTTTCAGTCGCTGCACCGAGCCGAATTTTTTCAACAACGCCGCCTTGCGCGCCTCGCCGATGCCGGGAAATTCATCCAGGACGCTTTCGGAAATCCGCTTGATCCGCAATTGCGCGTTGTAGCTGTTCGCCACCCGATGGCATTCGTCGCGAATCCGCTGGAGCAACTTCACCGCCGGATGCGCCAGCCCCAGCCGCAGCGGCTTGCTTTCGCCCGGCTGATAAATTTCCTCAAATTCCTTTGCCAGCCCGATCACGGCGATTTGTTCCAGACCGAGCTTTTTTAATTCCGCGTACGCCGCGCTCAATTGGCCCTTGCCCCCATCGATCAGAATGAGGTCTGGAAGCGTAGGACAGGCGTCGCGCCTGTCTCCATTTCCTTTTTCTGAAGTTTGAGACAGGCGCGACGCCTGTCCTCCGTTGGATTCATGCAGCAATCGCGTGTATCGCCGCCTCACCACTTCCGCCATGCCGGCGAAATCGTCCTGGCCCTCGACGGTCTTGATTTTGAACCGGCGATAATTCGCGCGGTCCGGCCGGCCATGCTTGAAGCTCACCAGCGACGCCACCGCAAACGTGCCGCTGATGTTGGAAATGTCGAAACCCTCAATCCGCTGCGGCGGCTCCCGCAAACCGAGCACCGTCGACAGTTCCGCCAGATCGTTTTTTGGGTTGATGGAAACCGGCAGCGTGTACGGTACGCGCTCGAATTTCCGCTCCTTCTTCGTCGTTTCCTTCAGGTCGCGGATGAGGTCGCGCAGGCCGGCGGCTTTTTCGTAGTCCTGCGCGAGCGCCGCCTTTTTCATTTCGGCCTGGAGCTGTTCCTTCATTTCGGCGCATTGGCCGGCCAGGAAATCGCACGCGGCGTTCACCTGTTCCAGATATTGTTCACGGGTGACGTTGCCGATGCACGGGGCGGTGCAGTGTTTCAAATGCGCGTAGAGGCAATGCTTGTAATCGGCCTCGCCCGGCGTGAACGCGCGGCAGCCGCGCAGATTGAACTGCCGTCGCACCAGCGCGAGCGTGTTGCGCAACGCGCCCGAATTCGAGAACGGCCCGAAATATCGCGCCCCGTCGTCCTTGCGGAACCGGGTGAAGGCGAAGTTCGGGATCGGGTCGTTCAAATTCACCTTGAGCATCAGGAACCGTTTGTCGTCGCGGAAACTGACATTGTAGCGCGGGTGGAATTCCTTGATGAGCTTGCCTTCGAGCAGGAACGCCTCCGGTTCGGTGCGGACGACGTGGAAATCGAAATCGCAAATCGCCTCGACCAGCGCGTTGAATTTCAGGTCCCAACCCATCCGGCGCGACGGATGGAAATACTGGCTCACGCGTTTGCGCAGGTCGCGCGCCTTGCCGACGTAAATGACGGTGCCAAACCGGTCCTTCATCAGATAGATGCCCGGCTTGTGCGGCAAGGAACCCAGTTTTTTGCGGATGGAATCGCTGGTCGGCACGGATTGAATTTCGCGCAAAGACGCAAAGGCGCAAAGGAATTTCACCGGAAAATTGTGCTTGCGGAGAAAACGCCGGCGGCGTATTGAGCGGCTAACCCTACGAAAGGAAACCCATGTCCGACAATCAAACGCAAGCGCAAACGCCGCCACCGGTGACCGGTGGCGAGGACAAAACGGTCGCCATCATCGCCTACCTCACCTTGATTGGCTTCATTGTGGCCATCATCATACACATGAACAAAAAGACGAAGCTGGGCGCGTTTCATCTCCGGCAGATGCTCGGTTTTGTCCTGACCGGCATTGCCATTGTGTTTTGTGAATTCATTCTCCTCTTTATTCCCATCCTCGGCTGGCTGTGTATTTTAGCGCTGTGGGTTTCGATGCTGGTGCTTTGGATTCTGGGGTTGGTGGCCGCCATCAACGGCGAGATGAAATCCATGCCCGTGGTCGGGCCGCTCTACCAGAAATGGTTCGGTAACACCTTTGACTGACAGGCGTCGGAACGTCCACGGGCAGGATTTTATTCTGACTTCCGACTTCTGACTTCTGATTTTCCGGTCATGTGCCGGTGGACGAAGAAGTAATAAAGTCCGCCCAGCACCAGTGCCGCGCCTCCCAGCCAGAGCGCCACATGCCGCATTTCGCCGTGCATCAGCTGTTCATCCTGGCCCGCCTTGACACCAACATAACAAAGCACCGAACACCAGGTCGCCGCACCCAGCACCGTAAAGATGGAAAACTTCAGGTAATCCATCCGGGTAACGCCGGCGGGGATGCCGACGAGCTGCCGCGCCCCGGGCAGGAGCCGCGCCACAAACACGCCCATCGGACCATAGTAGGACATCCAGCGTTCGCTTTTCTCGATTTTGTCCGGCGGCATCAAAATATACCGGCCATAACGCACGAGCAGCGGCCGGCCGGCCACACGCGACAGCCAATACATGATGGTGGCGCCCAGCCACGAACCGAGTGTGCCGGCGGCGACCAGACCGATTTCCGCCGGCCAGCCAACCAAATGAAGGTTGAAGATATTTAATCCTTCAAACCAGGCCAGATAAGCCGCCGGCGGCATGATGGCTTCGGCGGGAATCGGCAGGACGGAACTTTCCATCGTCATCAGCAGCACGATGACCGGGTAACCGGCGGTCTTGAGCGTGGCGAGATACCACGTCAGGAGCGGCTGGAAAATGGATTTAATCATCGGGTATTAAAAATGAGTCCGCTAATTACGCGAATTGGCGCGAATTGGAAAGGCGCAAGTTATTTTGGTCCCATGATTTGATAGTAGGGCACGACGTAAGGAGTGCTGGTGCCAACGACTCGTTACCTCGTCGCCTACCAAATCCGGACGTTACCGTTATTTCGGCGGGTGCGCGTAGTAATTTTGAATTTCCTGTTCCGTCGCCGGCTGCGGCCAGACCCAGTCAAGCGCCTCGGGATTTTGCCAATAATAGTTTGAAGACTGGACATACTTTGGAAACGCAGGGTTCCCGCCATCGTCCAGGCCATTTTCGCCGACGGAATAAAGCAGAAACGTTCCGTCGGCATTTCGCCGGTAACGCAATGGCTGGCCGTCCACCGGATCAAGCGGAACCTTGGCAACAAATTCCGGTACGAGCAAATTCAAATCGTTTGGATAATTTCCATGCTTGAGTTGATAGCGTTTCAAGCCGATTGCCGTTGTCACCACTTGCTTTGCGGTTTCAACTCTCATCACTTTGCCAAAAACCGCACTTAATCCACGTAATGAATCCGACAGCATCAAGTGCATATCCATTTCTTTTGGATCGCCGAACCAAACGGTCTCATCGTTATTTGTCGTGATGAATACTTTTTGCAGTTTGTTTTCCTGCTCACTTCGTAATGCCAGTAATGAATAATTCGTTTCAGCAAAATGCGTTGTTTCCAGCACTGCTTGATAGCCTTTCAAGAGGCGTAACTCGTCGGGATAGGACCACCAATATCGCCATTCGTAAACCTTGGCTTTGATCTTGAATTTATCAAATGCGGTATCCTTTTTTTCCGGATCTGCGAATTGCTCTAATCGATCGAAGTAATTCTGAAGTTCAGAATTGGAACTTCTCCACTTGGTTAGAGTTATTTCGCCTGCTGCCCGCTCCATGGCCAACGCGTTTTCATCGTTTTGAACAAAATTCAGGCCATTCCAATCGTGTTGTAATTCAGCGAGTTGTCCATCGGTCACGTTTGTAGATTGGAGAACTTCCCAATTGACGGTCAGGGCAATATTGGCGATTGCAATACGAACGAGTTCGGAAATGACAAGGCGCTCATCACGCAATGCTTTCACCAGCGCCAGCATCGCCCGCAAGTTTTCCACTGCGGAAGCAGTTTCGCTACGATGCAAGTCACAAAGAGCAGCGGTCTCCAAACGTTGCGCCGCTCGTTTCGATTCAGGCAAATAGAAATTGGTGAAATTAAGGTTGGCAACGCCTTCGGCATAATTGATGTGAAAATCAAAATTCGGCTTGGCAAGCATTTGTTGAAGTAAGGCAAAAGATTGAGCGTTTTGGCTTACTGCCGCATCCACAGCTTCCCAAGAATTTGTGACATCACTGTCTCGAACGTCCGGTTGCTGCCAACGAACCATCGCCTTTCCCGGTGCAATCATCACCATGCCGTAAACATAATTTGTGTAGTCCAGATGTGTGTCCGCATCAATGAGCGCAGCCGCCCTGCGAAAAGTGTCGGCGCCATTTTGTTCCGGTGACACCGTCGGCGGAAGCACCTGCGCCAAATCCATTGGCTCGCCCTGGGCTTTAAGCTGGGCAATGTAGGCTTCGGTTGCAGCGCGCAGTTGGTAATGGCGAATGACCGGAACGAGAATCGCCACGCCAAAAACAACGCTGAAGACGATTAAGATTTTCCGGCGACGGCTCATTTGATTTGGGAATTAAGACAGAATTTACAGAATTATCAAAATTTTGAAATCGCGAATTCAATTCTGAAAATTCGGTTCATTCTGTCTCAAGCCTTCAAAAAATAATTCCGCTGTTTCTCGCTGATAGTCATGCCGAGTTTTTCCATCACGGCCAGCATGTCTTCCCAGACCTTGCGTTTCTCGCTCATCGCCTGGTTGCGCAGCAGGTAGGCCGGATGATACGTCGGCATGAGCGGGATGCCGCGATAGGTCTTCCAGGTCCCGCGCAGTTTGGTGATGCCGATGGTCTTGCCCAGCAATCCTTCCACCGCCGTCGCCCCGAGCGCGACAATGACCTTGGGCCCGATCAAATCAATCTGCTCGTGCAGATACGGAATGCACGTGGCCATCTCATCGGCGGTCGGTTTGCGGTTGCCGGCGGACTGGCCGGGCGTGTCGGGCCGGCATTTCAAAATGTTGCCGATATAAACGTCCGCGCGTTCCAATCCGGTGGCCTGGATGATTTTGGTCAACAACTGGCCGGCCTTGCCGACAAACGGTTCGGCGCGTTCGTCTTCATCAGCCCCCGGCGCCTCGCCGACGAACATGAGCTGGGCATCGATGCTGCCAACGCCGAACACGACGTTTTTGCGCGACGAGGCGAGGTGCGGGCATTTCACACAGGCCAGCGCTCGTTCGCGCAGGGCGGCGAAGGCGGCGGCTTTGGCCTGCGGATCCAGCGGCGGACCCGGGCTGGGAACCGTTTCGACCGGCACGGCAAGCAAAGGCGGCTGCCCGGCAGTTACCGATGGAATTGCCGATTGTATTGACGGAGCGCCGGGCACCGTCCCGGCCTGTGCTAGGAATTCCCTTCGTGCCGAGGCGGTGCCCGGCGCTCCGCCCGCGAGTAATGGAACATTCGCGACTTGAGCTTTCCCGGCGGGCGGCTGCGCCAGGGCGCGGAGGGTTTCGGGCGCGACGACGACGTGGCGCACGCCGCGCGATTTCAAATCTTCCAGATGTTGAATCGTCGCGTCGAGCAGTTGGTTATAGGTTGAGGACATCAGGGGTTGGGGATTTGTTTTTTTGCCGTCCAGCCATACCAGATTCCCGAAACGACGAAAACGACGCCGCTCGCGGCCGCAAAATAGACCAAAAACGGCAGGGGCAAAACAAAATGCGCAGCCACGGCCGCGCCCAGTGACAATCCGCCGCACAAATAACAGTAAAACGCGCTGGCCCGGGCGTTCTGCACGCTCTTTTGGAGCAACAGCAGGATGGCCTGATCGTTTCGGGACAGCGCCGCGGCACATTCAGGGGAACACACGAGGCGCGTCGTTTCGGTAGGCCTGGCGCACCGCGCGCATACGGCCCGGCCGCAATAGGCGCAAATGCCAATCGCTTCGGCCTGATGTTCGGCGCATGTCACGGATTAAAATTGCGTCATCGGCCATGGCAAAGCAATCCGAAGCTTGCGACCGGCGGGAAAAGGCGGCAACGTCCCGCCGTGAACCTCGAGGACCATTTGGGCGACATCATCCGCAAGGCGCGCGCCATGAACCGCGTTTCATCCTCGGCCGCAGCGGGCACCGCCGGCATTTCCGAGGCCGAACTGGCGGCACTCGAAGAAAGTGGCCAATCCAGCAAGCAGCCGGATTTTGCCGCGCTCGCAAAACTGATCGGGTTGAATCCTTCAAAACTCGCAGGCATCGCCAAAGGCTGGCTCCCGGCGGAAAAGGATTTAAGCCTCTGGCACGAACTGCGTGTGTTCACGACCGCCGAAGAAGGCATGGCGGTGAATTGCTACCTGATTTGGGACGAAGTCAGCCGCGAGACGGCGCTGTTCGACACCGGCTTTGATGCAAAACCGGTGCTGGATTGCCTGGCCGAAAACCAGCTTCAGCTCCGGCACGTTTTTATCACGCACACCCACTACGACCACGTCGAGGCGCTGCCGAAAATCCGCGAGGCCTTTCCCAAAGTGCGGCTGCATTTGAGCTCCAAGGCCGCGCCGGTGGATCAGCGGAACAAACCGAATGAAATCATCCATCTCGGCGGCTTGCGCGTCACGCACCGCGAGACGCCCGGTCACGCCGAGGATGGCGTGACGTACATCGTCGGCAACTGGCAGGAGGATGCGCCGCACGTGGCGGTGGTGGGCGACGCAATTTTCGCCGGGTCCATGGGGCGCGGCAACGATTCCTGGGAGTTGGCGCGGCAGAAGGTGCGCGAGCAAATCCTGTCTTTGCCGCCGGAAACCCTGCTATGTCCCGGCCACGGCCCGTTGACGACGGTTGCCGAGGAAAAGCAACACAACCCATTTTTTTGATGTCCTTTGCGGCTTGCCAAGCGCGTTTCCGTGCGGGTATTTAACCCGAATGAAAGCCCCGCTCGCGTTGCTCACCGGTGTATGCCTCGCGTGGTTCTGGTTCCCGGGCGCCCAGGCCCAGGAAACCACCGCGACCAACAGCTACCATCAATGGTGGCATGACCGCCCGTATGGCCGGCCATTCAACAGCTCACCGGCGCAGTCCCTTCCCCGGATCCGGGTGCAGGGAAACAAGTTCGTGGATCCGGACGGCAAAGCGATCCTGTTCCGCGGCGTGTCCATCGCCGACCCGGACAAGATCGATCACCAGGGACATTGGAACCAACACCTGTTTGAGGAGCTGAAGGACATGGGCGTGACGCTCGTGCGCATCCCGGTCCATCCCATCGCCTGGCGCGAGCGCACACCGGAAGCGTACCTCAAGCTGCTCGACCAGGCGGTGACCTGGGGTTCGGAACTGGGCATCTACGTGGACATCGACTGGCACAGCATCGGCAACCTCAAAATGGAAATGTTCCAGGACCCGATGTATGACACCACGCAAAAGGAGACCTTCGCTTTCTGGCGGACCATCGCCCAACATTTCCAGGGCAACAGCACCGTCGCCTTTTACGAATTGTTCAACGAACCCACCCTGTACCGCGGTCAACTGGGCAGCATGCCCTGGAGCGACTGGAAGCAGCTGAACGAGGAAATGATCGGCGTGATTCGCGCGTTCGACACCAACACGATTCCGCTCGTGGCGGGCCTCGATTGGGCCTACGACCTGACGCCGCTGAACATTGAACCCATCAATGCGGAAGGCATTGGCTACGTGACGCACCCGTATCCGAATAAGCGGTCCCAGCCCTGGCCGCCCAAATGGGAGGAGGATTTCGGATTCGCCGCCGCCAAGTATCCGATCATTGCCACCGAAATCGGGTTCTCCGTGCCCAAGGGAACGGTCCTCAAGAACGACGACTACGGGCCGTTGATCGTCAACTATCTGGAAGGCAAGGGCATCAGTTGGACGGCGTGGTGTTTCGATCCGGAGTGGGGTCCGACGTTGTTGCAAAACTGGGATTTTGAACTCACGGGCTCAGGTGAATTTTTCAAGCAGGCCATGCACGGACAAGTGGTGGAGCGACAGAAACCTGACTGAGGCATGCCCGCAACGGGGTGGGGCCATCGGGCGGACCCTTCAAAATTGTAAATTGACCCCATTCGCTCGGGTTGTTAGCCTGTCCTTCCGTGCCAACGGGACTTATGCGACATACCATTTCAATTCTGGTCGAGAACAAGTTCGGCGTGCTCACGCGCGTGGCCGGCCTGTTCAGCGGACGCGGTTACAACATTGACACACTCAACGTCGGCCCCACCCAGGACCCGAAGACGTCGCGGATGACCATTGTCACGCACGGTGACGAGGCCACGGTGGAGCAGATCGTCAAGCAACTCAACAAGCTGCCGGATGTCATCAAGGTGCAGGATTTTCACGAAGGCGAATACGTGGACCGCGAACTGGTGCTCGTGAAGGTGGCGGTGGATTCCAAGTCGCGCGCCGAGGTGATGCAGATCACGGACATTTTCCGCGCCAAAATCGTGGACGTGCAGCCGAAGTCGCTCACCATCGAAATCACCGGCGCCGAAAGCAAGATGGACAAGTTCCTGGAGCTGATGGATTCCTTCGGGGTATTGGAACTCACGCGCACCGGCAAAGCCGCCCTGCCGAGAAAGTAGCGATCAGGATTACGATCAAGCGCCAGATCAAGGCGGGAAACTTCCTCTCAACTTTCAACCCTCAACCATCAACCAACGAAAATGCCTGCAAAAGTTTATACGGACAAGGACGCCAATCTCGGCGTGTTGCGAAACAAAACACTCGCGGTGCTCGGCTTCGGCTCCCAGGGCCACGCCCACGCGCTCAACCTCAAGGACAGCGGCTGCCATGTCATCATCGGACTCTACGACGGCAGCAAGTCCATCCCGGTCGCCCGGGAAAAGGGCTTCAAGGTTTATCCGACGGCGGAAGCGGTCCGGCGGGCGGATGTGATTTTTGTCGCGTTGCCGGACACGAAACAGGCGAAGGTTTATGAGCGGGACATCGCCCCGAATTTGACCAAGGGCAAGACGCTGTTGTTCTCGCACGGTTTCTCGATTCATTTCAAAACCATTGTGCCGCCGAAGGGCGTGGACGTGATTCTGGTGGCGCCCAAGGGGCCGGGCCACATCGTGCGCCGCCAGTACACCGAAGGCAAGGGCGTGCCAGCATTGATCGGGGTTTACCAAAATCCCAGCGGGAAGGCGAAACAGGTCGCGCTGGCGTGGACGAAAGGCATTGGCGCCACGCGCGCCGGCGTGCTGCAAACGTCGTTCAAGGAGGAGACCGAGACGGATTTGTTTGGCGAGCAGACGGTGCTGTGCGGCGGCCTGAGCGCCCTCGTGCAGGCGGGATATGAAACGCTCGTCGAAGCCGGTTACCAGCCGGAGATGGCCTACTTCGAGTGCCTGCATGAATTGAAACTCATCGCCGATTTGATGAATGAAGCGGGCATCAGCGGCATGCGCTTCTCGATTTCGGAAACCGCCAAATGGGGCGACGTTTCCGTCGGACCCAAAATCATCGATTCCGGCGTGAAAAAGCGGATGAAGACGGCGCTCAAGGACATCCAATCCGGCAAGTTCGCCAGGGGCTGGATTGCCGAATACAAAGGCGGCTACAAGAAATACCAGGCACTGCTCAAAAAAGGTGAGCGGCATTCCATCGAAAAGGTTGGCAGCAGGCTACGGGGTTTGATGCCCTGGATGAAGAAGCGCCAGATCAAGGGCGCCCAAGCGGCTTATTAGCCGACCTTGGGGGTTGGTCGGCGCGCAAGTTGCTACCTTTCAACTTTCATGGCAACTTTGCCTTGAAATCGGTGTTATTTGGAGGAACGGTAATATCTGAAGCATGAAGCGCTTAGGGAAAATTGCAATGAGTCTGGCGGTCGGGCTGGTATGGTCGAATACCGGTCTGTACGCCGATAATCGGGTCTCGGCGAACAACCCGTTTGAGCCGATTGCCGTGCGCAATATTTTTGGTCTGAACCCGCCGCAAGCGCCGGCTCCGGTGGATACCTCACCTCCCGCGACCATCACTCCGAACGGCATCATGACCATTTTTGGGGGCACTCCGCAGGTGCTGTTCAAAGTGGCGGTGCCGCCCCGGCCGCCCGAGCCGGCTACGGACAAATCCTACATTCTCAGCGAGGGCCAGCGGCAGGATGACATCGAGGTGACGCACATTGATAAAAAAGGCGGCATCGTGACATTCAACAACCATGGCGTAGTGCAGGAAATTCCACTGGTCAAGGCGCCGCCCATCAGCACTCCCACGCCGGTCGTCATGAATTCTGCCTTCACGGCGCCCGGCGCGGCGCCGGGCGGTTTCGGCGGCCCGGGTGGTGGTATGGGTGGTCCGAGCGCCCCGGGTGGAGGAAATTATCCGCGCTTTGGCAACAACCCCGGTCCGAATGGCGGCCCGGGAGGCAACGTTGGAAATCCGGGTGGCCCGCCACGCCAACAGATTTCGCCAGAGGAGCAAATGATCCTGATTGCCGCTCAACACGCACAGGCGCAGCAGGCCGGGGATCCCATCGCCAAGATTTTTCCCCCGACTGAATTGGACGGAGCCGCCGGAGTGGTCCCCGATTCCCCCTCGGGGGGTCCGTCCACGCCGTAGACATCCCTGGTTCAACCGCCCAGCGAACCGGGATCAGCCACGTCGCCCTTGTTGAAATCCACGTAAGCTTCCGTCAAATCCGCCGCGTACATCACCGCCCCGGACTGGCCGAGATTCAGTTGGATGTGCAAATCAAATTCTTCCGGTGCCACGGCGGCGCACAGTTGTTTGAAGGTGGCTTTGGTCGGCTGGCCGGATTTAAGGCCCCATAAAATCTTCCGGCCGCCGGGTGCGCTGTAGCCCACGTCAATTTTCTCCTCCACCACCGTCGCCCGGCTGTAACCAATGGCATCCATGATCCGGCCCCAGTTCGGATCCCCACCGTGCCAGCTGGTCTTCACCAACGCGCTGTTGGCCACCGCCCGCGCGGCGGCATCGGCATCGGCCACCGAGCGCGCGCCGTTCACCCGTACGGTCACCACCCGGTGAACCCCTTCGCCGTCACGTACAATCATTTTGGCCAGTTCCAGACAAACGTGATTCAGCGCCGCTTGAAAACTTCTGACTTCTGACCTCTGACTTCTGACTTCTGGATTTCCCGCCAGACCGTTTGCCAGCACCAATACCGTGTCGTTGGTGCTCATGTCACCGTCCACCGTGATGCGATTGAAACTTTGGGCGACGGCTTCCCGCAACGCGGTCCGGAGCGTTTTGGGCCCGATGGCCACATCCGTGGTCAGGAAGCATAACATCGTGGCGTGCAACCCTTGCGGCAGGGCCGCCGGCCGCGCGCCGGTGGCACTCATGCCGGGTTGAATCATGCCCGCACCCTTGCAGATGCCGCCGATGCGGACGGTTTTGCCGCGGAGCTTGAATTCGACCGCGAATTGCTTGGGCCGCGTATCGCTGGTCATGATGGCTTCGACGGCATGGGCGGCACTGGCCGGTGAGTGGTCGAGCAGCGCCACCGCTTGGTTGATGCCGGCACGAACGTTGGCCATCGGCATCTTCACGCCGATGCGGCCGGTCGAGCCGACCAAAACATGTTCCACCGGCATCCGCAGCTGCCCGGCCAGCCGGGCAGTCATCTCGCAAGCGTCCTCCAAACCTTGTTTACCGGTGCAAGCGTTGGCGTTGCCGGAGTTGACCACGATGGCCTGGGCCACCCCCTTTTTCACGCGTTCAACACACACCTTCACCGGTGCGGCACAAACCTGGTTGGTCGTGAACATGCCGGCGACGGCAGCCGGCACCTCGGAAACAATCAGCGCCAGGTCACGCTTTTGACCCTTGTCCGAGCCCTTGCCCGTGCCCAGACGCTTGAGGTCGCAAAAGACGCCGCTGGCGAGAAAACCCTGGGGCGCGACAATAGAACCCGGAATCTCTTTGAACAATTTTTTCATGGTTGATTCTGCGCGCTGAAATTTGCGTCCCGCGCCCATGATTTTCAAACTTTAACCGCGTCAATCTCCAAACGCACCATGCGGACATGGACTTTCCCATCCGCGTCCGCCGGATGCCGGGCGGTGTAACGTTCGGCAACGGCGGCAATGAATTGCTCACGCAAATCCTCCGGCACCCGCTGGACGTAAGGCAGCCAGGTGGTGCGCAACCACGCGGCAAAACCGTCGCGCCCGCCATAAGTCGCATCCTTCGGCGCCAGCCGGACGCGGAGGGTTTTGAAACCAAAGCGCGGCAGCCATTTTTCATAAGCCTCCGGCGAGTAAAAAAAATACGGCCTGGGTATCCGCCGAAAGAACGGGCGCCAGCGGCGAAGTCGCATTTCCGGACGCAACGCCACGAAAACGTCCTGTGCATTGCCGCGGCCACCGCACGAAACGACAAGCCGGCCGCCGGGCCGCAGGCACGCCGCCGCCCCGCGCAAAAATGCCTGATGGTCATCCACCCAATGCAACGCCGCGTTGGAAAATATCAAATCAAACCTGCGGTCAAACTTGATTTTGCGCGCGTCCATGACGTGAAAGGTGAGATTGGGATTTTTCTTTGCGGGAAAGGCCTTTTGCGCAAAAGCAATCATTTCCGCCGAGGCATCCACACCGGTGGCCCGGCCAGCGGGCAAAGCCTGGGCAATTTCCGCCGTCACCTTGCCATCGCCGCAGCCAACATCAAGCATCCGTTCGTGACCGCGCAATTTGAGCCGGGCAATCAATTCGCGCGCCCAGAGTTGCTGCACGGAGGAGTTCGCGGCGTAATCGGCCGCGTTCCATTTTGCCGGTTGAACCACGGTCGCAGGCATGGTCAGACCAATCCCGCCGTCTCCGGAAAGCCACAGAGAATATTCAGGCTTTGCACCGCCTGGCCGCTCGCACCTTTGATCAGATTGTCCTCCGCGCTCATCACAATGAGCCGTCCCGTGCGCGGATCGAGCCGCCACGCGATCTCGATGACGTTCGTACCGACGACGTTTTTGGTATCGGGCAAAGCGTTGCCTGCGAGCAACCGGACGAAGGGTTCCTGGCCATAGGCCTTCGCGTAACACGCGGATATTCTTTCATCCGTCAACTTTCCCGCCGGCTCAAGATACAGCGTCGTCAAAATGCCACGGTTCACCGGAATCAAATGCGGTGTGAATTGGATGACGACGTTCGAACCGGCGGCCAGAGAAAGTTGTTCCTCGATTTCCGACAAATGCCGGTGTTTCGGCACGCCGTAGGGCCGGACGCTTTCGTTGCATTCGCAGAAGAGATAATCCACCTCCGCCTTGCGACCCGCGCCGCTCACGCCGCTCAACGAATCGGCGATGATGCCGGTGGGTTTGACCAGACCGGCCCTGAGCAACGGGATGAGCGGGAGCAAAATGCTCGTCGGATAACAGCCCGGCGAGGCGACCAGCGACGCCTTTTTGATCTGCTCGCGGTAAATTTCCGGCAGGCCGTAAACCGCCTTCTTCAGCAAGTCCGGCGCGGGATGGTCGTGCGCGTAAAAGTCCTGGTAAATTTCCGCGCTGTTGAGCCGGAAATCGGCGCTCAAGTCGATGGCCTCGCAGCCGGCATCCAGCAGCGGCACGGCATATTCGGCGGCGACGCCGTGCGGCAGCGCCAGAAACACCACGTCGGCCTGTTTCGCGAGCAGATCGGCCTTCGGCTCGCTGAAACGGAGCGTCTTCGATTTCGGATGGCTGGCGAATTTCGGGAAGACGTGCGCCAGCGTCTGTCCGGCGTTCTGGCGCGAGGTCACGGCCACCAGTTCCACCTGGGGATGGTTCAACAGCAACCGGACGAGTTCCTCGCCGGAGTAGCCGGACGCGCCGATGACGGCGACTTTCTTGGTTTTCATTTTAAAAATCTTACCGGGAGGGTTGCCGTGTCGGCGACCCAAATCTTCTTATGGGGACGGCGACACGCCGTCCCTCCCAAAACAAAAAAGGCCCCGCCGGTTTTGCCAGCGGGGCCTGGAAAATGTCCAGAGCGATCAACGTTTTGAATATTGGAAACGTTTGCGCGCGCCCGGCTGGCCGTACTTTTTGCGTTCGCGCATGCGCGAGTCCCGGGTCAGCATGCCTTCGGCCTTGAGCACCGGCCGCAGCGCCGCGTCGGCGGAAATCAGCGCCCGGGCAATGCCATGCCGCACCGCGTCCGCCTGACCGTTGGGCCCGCCGCCGGCGACATTGACACGCACGTCAAATTTTTCCGCCATGCCGGTGACCGTCAACGGCTGGGAAGCCTGCGACCGCTGGGTTTCGAGCACAAAATAATTGTCAAAGGCGCGCCCGTTAATGGTGATTTTACCCTTGCCGGAGGCGAGGCGCACGCGTGCGACGGCGGTCTTGCGCCGTCCGGTGCCCAGAAATTCGTTTTTGGTTTCAGCTGCCATAAGACAAATCAGGCCACGGCCTTGAGCGGTTCGGGCATTTGCGCGGCATGCGGATGTTTCGGACCTTTGAACACCTTCAGCTTGGTCAACAACTGGCTGCCCAGCCGGTTTTTGGGAATCATGCCCTTGACCGCGTGCAGGACAAGTTTCTCGGGGTGCCGGGCGCGAATTTGCGCGACCGTGGTGTATTTCTCGCCGCCTTTCCAGCCGGAATAGGTCATGAATTCCTTTTCCGTTTCCTTCTTGCCGGTAAGCCGGACCTTTTCGGCGTTAACGACGATGACGAAGTCGCCGGCGTCCAAGTGGGGGGTGTATACGGGCTTGTTTTTGCCGCGTAGAAGGTCGGCAACCTGCGCGGCCAGCCGGCCGAGCACGGCGCCATCGGCGTCAATCACGTGCCATTTCCGCTGGTCCAAATTTACTTTGGGCAAATGTGTTTTCATCTTAAAACCGGGCAAAGGGACAAGGAATCTATCAAACCGGTGGCCGAAGTCAACAGGGCATTTCAACCACCCAGATAAGCACTCTTGACCTGCGGATTTTGCCGCAGGACGGCGGAATCGCCCTGCAACGTGATTTTGCCGGTTTCGAGGACGTAGCCGTAATGAGAAACTTCCAGGGCCAGATTCGCGTTTTGTTCCACCAGCAAAATCGTGATGCCCTGCTGCCGGTTGATTTCAACAATTTTCTCAAAAATGGTTTTAACCAGCAGCGGTGCCAGGCCGAGCGACGGTTCATCCAGCATCAGAAATTTTGGCTGGCTCATCAAGGCCCGGCCGATCGCCAGCATCTGCTGTTCACCACCGGACAGGGTCCCGGCAATCTGCTGCCGGCGTTCCTGTAATCGCGGAAACATGGCGAAAACGCGGTCCAGTTCGCGTTGAATCACCTGCCGGTCCTTTTGCAGATAGGCGCCCATCTGCAGGTTTTCCATCACCGTCAGATTCGCAAATATCATCCGGCCCTCCGGAACGTGCGACAGGCCGAGTTTGACGATTTGATGCGTCGGCCGGCCGGCGATGTTTTTGCCGTCGTAAAGAATTTCGCCGCTGCGCGCGCGCAACAAGCCGGAGACGGTCTTGAGCGTCGTCGTCTTGCCCGCACCGTTCGCGCCAATGAGCGTGACAATGCGACCGGACGGCACCGACAGGGAAATTCCGTGCAGCGCGGAAATCGCACCGTACCCGACGGTTAAATTTTTAATTTCCAACATTTCAATCCACTGCCCGGACGCGGAAACCCAAGGCCCAATCCAAATTCGGCGCCTTGGCCCTTGGCATCAGGTTTTTATTTCTTCTCCCAGATATGCTTCGATGACTTTCGGGTCTTTGCGCACCTCGTCCGGCCGGCCTTCGGCGATCTTCACACCGTAATCCAAAACCGCAATGCGCTCGCAAATGCCCATGACCACCTGCATGTCGTGTTCGACGAGCAACACGGAAATTTGAAATTTGCCCTTGATGAACTGAATCAACCGCATCAAATCCGTCTTTTCGTTCGCATTCATGCCGGCGGCGGGCTCATCAAGCAACAGCAGCTTCGGCCGGGCCGCCAGCGCCCGGACGATTTCCAACCGCCGCTGGTCGCCGTAACTCAGACTTTTGGCCGGCGCGTCACGGAACTTTTCCAGGCGAAAAATTTCCAGCAAATCCAGGACCTGCGCCGCAATGGTCTTTTCCTCGTCCCAAAACGCTCGGCCGCGCCAGAGCGCGTGGCGCACGTCACCCCGCAGATGCAAATGAAAGGCGGTGCGGACATTGTCGAAGACCGTCAGCGAGGAAAACAACCGGATATTCTGGAAGGTCCGCGCAATCCCCCGGGCCGTGATGCGATATGCCTTGCTGCCGGCGATGGAGTGACCGTTGAAAAAAATCCCGCCCGCGGTCGGTTGGTAAACGCCGGTGATGAGATTGAACACCGTCGTTTTGCCCGCGCCGTTGGGGCCGATCAAACCGATCAATTCGTTTTGCCCGATTTGCAGATCGAGACCGGACACCGCGGTCAAACCGCCGAAACGGATCGTCACCTGCTCGGCGCGCAGCAATGGATTTTGATTCGCGCTCATCATGCCGGGAGCGTGGTTTTGCGTTTCCACGTGAACAAGCCCTGCGGCCGCGTCAGCATGAGCACGATGAGCAGCAGGGAGTAAATGATCATGCGATATTGGGCCACCGGCCGCAGGATCTCCGGCAAGACCGTCAACAGCACCGCGGCGAGAATCACGCCCGGCGTGTTGCCCATGCCGCCGAGAATGACCATCACCACGATGGCGATGGATTCCATGAAATTGAATCCTCCCGGCGTGATGAATTGTTTCGAGTGGGCGTAGAGTCCGCCGGCAATCCCGGCAAAAAAGGCGCCGACGACAAAGGCGGTGACCTTGTATTTGGTGGTGTTGATGCCCATCGCCTCGGCGGCCACTTCGTCATCGCGCACGGCGATGAAACCTCGGCCATAGGTTGAATGCACCAGCGCGGTGACCACATAAATCGTCACCGCCGCCATGCTGAACGTCCAAAAGAAACTGGTGTAGCCATGCATCACGCTATAGCCGCGCGCCGCGCCGACTTTTTCCATGTTTTGGAAGACAACGCGGATGATTTCGCCGAAACCCAGCGTGACTATGGCCAGGTAATCACCCCGCAGACGCAGGGTCGGCAGGCCCACCAGCAATCCCGTCACCGCCGCGAGCAAGCCGCCGGCGAGCAACGCCCCGAGAAAGAGCGCGCCGGCGGCAAACGCATTCAAGTCGCCAAACTGGTTGGTGATGACCGCCGCCGTGTACGCGCCCACGGCCATGAACCCCGCGTGGCCGAGCGAAAACTGGCCGGTGTAGCCGTTGATCAAATTCAGGCTGACCGCGAGGATGATGTTGATGCCGATGTCGTAAAGAATGAAGAGGACATAGGGATTGATGCGGTCCGCCAGGAGCGAGACCAGCAGGCTGAGTGCGAGCGCAACCAGCAAAAGGAGTTTGGCGTGCTTGAAGCTCACACCTTTTCAACCTCCTTTTTGCCCAGCAAGCCGGATGGTTTGATGAGCAGAATCAAAATCAGGATGCCAAAGGCAATGGCGTCGCGGTAGGTCGAGGAAATGTAGCCGGCGACGAGCGTTTCGGTGACCCCGATGATGAGACCGCCAAGCGCCGCGCCAGGCAGGTTGCCGATGCCGCCGAGCACCGCCGCCACGAACGCCTTCAATCCGGGCAGAATGCCCATGAGCGGATCGATGGCAGGGTAGTTGATGGCGAACAAAATGCCCGCCGCCGCCGCCAGCGCCGAGCCGAGTCCGAAGGTGAAGGAGATGACAATATCCGTGTTGATGCCCATGAGCGCCGCGGCTTCGGGATTGAACGACAGCGCACGCATGGCGGTGCCCATCCTGGTTTTCAACACGATGAAACGCAGCGCCACGAGCAGCAGCGCGGTCACGACCAGCACGATGACTTGATTGCTGGTAATGCTCAACCCGCCCAGATGTGCAATGGGATAAACCGGAATCAGGGCGGGAAAGCTCTTGGGTGCGGCGCCAAAAACGAGCTGGCCGGTGTACTCGAGAAACAGCGAGACACCGATGGCGGTGATGAGCACGGTCAATTTCGGACTGCGGCGTAAAGGACGATAGACCAATCGTTCAATCACGATGCCAATCACCGCGCAAATCACCATCGCCATTCCCATCACGGCGAGACCGCTCCCGATGGACGGCGTCGGCATCAGCGCGGCGATTCTCGGCGTGAGATAAAAACCCGCGAACGCGCCGAGCATGAAGACGTCGCCGTGCGCGAAGTTGATGAAGCGGAGGATGCCATAGACCATCGTGTAGCCGAGCGCAATGAGGGCGAGAATCGAGCCAAACGCCAGGCCGTTGATGAGTTGCTGGAGAAATTCGGTCAGAGCGGGCTGAGGGTTGAGGGTTGAGCGTTGAGAGCCTGACTAGGCGCGCTTTCACAAACCAGGACAACCGTGGCCATTGCCTTCCGCCCGGTCGCCGTTTGCTCGAAATCGAACATGTGGAAAACTTGCCGCCCCGCCCCTTAACTATCAACTCTCAACTATCAACCAGCCTACGGTTTGATGGTTTCGATGTATTGGAACTGGCCGTTGGTAATGGTCAGAATTACGGCCGGTTTGGATGCATTGCGGCCGGCGTCCATGCTGATTTTGCCCGTCACGCCGGGGAATCCCACCGTGGCCGCCAGCGCCTCCCGAACTTTCGCCCCGTCGGTGGAACCGGCGCGTTTGATGGCGTCCGCCAGAATCATCGCCGAATCATAGCCGAGCGCGGCCATGGCGTCGGGGGTGTCACCGTACCGGGCGCGGTATTCCTTCACAAAATTCTGGACGGCGGGCGCGGTGTCCTGCGGCGAATAGTGCGTGGAAAAATCGCATCCTTCCAACGCCTGGCCGCCGATGGGCACGAGCGAAGAAGATTCCCAGCCATCGCCGCCAAATAACGGCACCGTGATGCCCAGCTGCCGCGCCTGCAACGCAATCAATCCCACCTCGGTGTAGTAACCGGGGACAAACAGGCCGTCGGGATGGCCGGCCTTGAGCGCCGTCAACTGCGCACTAAAATCCTTGTCACCGTGGCTGTAATTTTCATCGCCAACGATTTTGCCGCCATCGGCGGTGAAGCCGGCCACGAAGTATTTCGCCAGCCCCACGCTGTAATCGCTGCTGGCCTCCTTCAGGACCGCCGCCGTCCTCAAGTGCAGCGAGTGGCGCGCGAAATTTGCCATGACCGTGCCCTGAAACGGATCGATGAAGCAGACCCGGAAGATGTAATCGCCCACCTCGGTGACCTTCAGATTGGTGGACGCGGGTGAAATCATGGGAATTTTGTTTTCCTGGCAGATCGGCGCGGCTTCCAGCGAACGCGACGAGGCCACTTCGCCCAGGATGGCCATCACGTTGTCGCTCGAAATCAGCTTGCGCACCACCGTCGCCGGCTGCCCGGCCTGCGATTGATCGTCCTCGGTGAGCAGTTGAATTTTCCGGCCGAGCACGCCGCCCGCGGCGTTGAGATCGTCAATGGCCAGCGCCGTGCCCTGGTGGGAGGACTGGCCAAACGTCGCCTCGCTGCCGGTCAAGGAGGCAAACTCGCCAACCTTGATGACCTCGCCGCCTGCGCCGGTCGCCGACGGCGGCTTGTTGCAGCCCGCGAAAAAAAAGCCGGCGGCGAGCAATAGGGTTCCCGTAAAGGGCGTGCGCCAATCTTTCATAAAAATCTGCGGTTATCGTTCATGGTACACCGACCGGTCATCAGCCTAGACATTCGCGCCAGGGTTTCAAGCCTTTGCCAGACCGTTTTGCCCCGCAAAAGTCATTTGACAAATGGTCGCTCATTACCTACCGTTCGGTAAGTATGGCCAAACACGGTCCCGAGACCCGGCAACAGATTTTGCGGGCGGCGCTCAAGCGCTTCGCCAACGCCGGTTACGCGGCCACCTCCGTCCAGCAGATTGTCGGGGACGCCCGGGTGTCCAAGCCGGCGCTGTATTATCATTTTCGCGACAAGGCCGGTCTGTTTCAGGCGCTGGTGAACGAGGCGCTCGACCAGCGGCTGCAGGTGGTGCAGCAGGCGGCGGCGCGCCCGGGAAATATTCGCGGGCAACTGGTGGAGATCCTGGCGGCGTTGTTTGAATACTTTCACAAAAACCGCGACCTGACGCGCCTCGCGTTTTCCGCGGCGTTTGCCGCGCCCGGCGAAGTGCCGCACGACGTGCGTTATCTGGACCGCTGTCAGCGGAATCTGGAGTTCATGCACTCGCTCATGAAACGGGCCCGGGCGGCGGGGGCACTGGACCAGCGCTTTGATTGCCGCGACCTGGCTTATGGTTTTTACGGGCAGGCACATCTTTACATTGTGGCGCACATTCTAATGCCCCGTTACCGCCTGAACCGCGCCGCGGCGGAGCGCATCGTGGATTTGTTCCTGTCCGGCGCCAGCACCAAGAAAGGGAGAAAATAGGATTATGAGCGAGGAAAAACCGACGGCCGCGCCCGGCACCAACGGCACGCGGCTGGCAAAATTAAGCTCACCGTGGTTCATCTGGCCCGCCACGGTGGCCCTGGCTGTGCTGCTGTTTTTTGGCCTGGGCTATTTCTTCGACGTGCTGACGCACGAATCCACCGACGACGCCTTCATCGCCGCGCATGTGGTTTCGATTGCGCCGCGCATTGCCGGCCAGGTGGCTGCCGTCCATGTGCTCGACAACGAACTGGTCCGTTCCAACGAATTGCTGGTGGAGATCGACCCGGCGGATTACTCGACGACCGCCGCGCAAAAGCAATCCGCCGCCGATGCGCAGGCGGCCAATTACAAAACGGTGCTGGCCGCACTCGATTTGATGGCCGTGAAAGTGGACACCGCCCAGGCCATTGCCGACCAGTCGAAGGCCGACGCCGAAGCGGCCGCAGCCACGGATGAACGGGCGCAGGCGGATTTTCAGCGCAACCAGGAATTGCGGAAGCAGAACACCATTTCCGCGCAGGAATTTGACGCCGCGCAGGCTGCGGTGAGGGAAGCCGACGCGAACCTCGCAGCCGCGAAACAAAAGGCCGTGGCGGACGCTTCGAGGATCAACGAGGCCAAGGCGACCCAGACGGCAACCGCAGCCTCCGTCGCCATGGCGCTCGCGATGTTCCGGCAGGCCCAGACCACCGTGCAGTCGGCGCAACTGGATTTATCCTACACCAGGATTTTCGCCCCGTGCGATGGTCGCGTGACGCGCAAGGCGGTCGAGGCGGGCAATTTCGTTCAAGTGGGCCAGCAACTCATGTCCGTCGTGCCGGCGGACATCTGGGTCGTCGCCAATTTCAAGGAATCGCAGTTGAAAAAAATGAAGCCCGGCCAGCGGGTGCTGGTAGCCATTGACGCCCTCGGCGGAAAAACCTTCCGGGCGCACGTGGACAGCGTACAGGCCGGCAGCGGCGCGGCGTTCAGCCTGTTGCCGCCGGAAAATGCGACCGGCAACTATGTGAAGGTGGTCCAGCGCGTGCCGGTAAAAATCCTGTTCGACGAGCCGCTGCCCGTCGGCCACACGATCGGCCCCGGCCTGTCGGTGACCCCGGACGTCCGGGTGGCTTCCTTCGCCTTGCCGGAATGGGCCATCGGACTGCTGGCCTTGATTTTGGCCGGTGCGGCTCAATTTGTTTTCCGTTCCATCTTGAACCGGAAACTGGCCTCCTACCTGCCGTAACATTTTTATGGCCGCAGACCTGCAGCATCAGGAATGGCGTCCACGCCACAGCCCGTGGCTGGTGGCCCTGGGCGTGATGCTGGCCACCTTCATGCAGGTGCTCGACACCTCCATCGCCAACATCGCCCTGCCGCACATTGCCGGCAGCCTGTCGGCCACGACCGACCAGGCGACGTGGGTATTGACGAGTTATCTCGTGGCCAATGCCATCATCCTGCCCATGACCGGCTGGCTGGGAAATCATTTCGGCCGGAAGCGGGTGTTCATTTCCTGCATCGGGATGTTCGTGATTGCTTCAGCGTTGTGCGGGGCGGCGGTAAACCTGCCGATGTTGATTCTGGCGCGTATTTTGCAGGGGGCGGGCGGCGGCGCCATGGTGCCCATCGCCCAGGCGATCCTGCTGGAAAGCTTCCCGGCGCAGAAACGCGGCATCGCCATGGCCACATTCGCCCAGGCCGTGGTGGTGGCGCCCATCATCGGCCCGACGCTCGGCGGCTGGATCACGGACAATTATTCGTGGCGCTGGATTTTTTACATCAACCTGCCAGTCGGTCTCCTGGCGATATTTTTGGCGGAATGGCTCGTGGAGGATCCGCCCTACATCAAGCGCAACCTGAAGGCGGCGATCGATTTCACCGGGTTCGGCCTGCTGGCGGTCTGGCTGGCGACACTGCAAATCGTTTTGGACAAGGGGCAGGACGCGGACTGGCTGGGGGCGGTCTGGATCCGGTGGTTCATCATCATTTCCGTGGTCGCCATGATTGCGTTCATCGTGTGGGAATTCCGGGTGAAGGACCCGCTGGTGAACCTGCGGATCTTGAAAAGCCAGAACTTCCGCACGGGGCTGATGTTGATGACGGTCATCGGCATCATCCTTTACGGCACGACGGCGGAGCTGCCGTTGTTTCTGCAGACCTTGATGGGTTATCCGGCGCTGCAAAGCGGTTATACCATGAGTCCGCGCGGGATCGCCGCGTTCTTCACCACTTTTTTGGTGGGGCGGCTGGTCGGGCGCATTCCGTTGCGCTGGATGTTGGGTTTCGGGTTCGCGATGTTGAGCCTGTCGTCCTACATGTTGAGCGGCATCAATCTGCAGGTGAGCATGGCCAGCGTCATCCTGCCGACGGTGTTGAACGGCGTGGCCATCAGTTTCATTTTCGTCCCGTTGACGACGGCGACCATGAGCCAGTTGCGGCAGCAGGAAATCGGGAGCGGCACCGGTCTTTACAATCTCATGCTCAATCTCGGCGGCAGCATCGGCATCGCGCTGGTCACCACCCTGGTCGCGCGCGGCGCGCAGACGCACCAGGCACTCATGGTCGGGCATTTGACCCCGGCCGACCCGGTGTTTACGCAGCGACTCGCCGCCGCGCAACACGCACTGGGACAACAAACCGATCCCGTGACCGCCACGCACCAGGCCTACGGGCTGATTTACAACACGCTGAACGCACAGGCGCATTTATGGGCGTTTGTGGACACGTTCCGCATGTTCGGGCTGATGGTAGTGTGCTGTCTGCCGCTGATTCTCCTTTTTAAACGGGTCAAACGCCCCGTGGTGCGGCCGGCGGAAGTGCATTAATCAAATTGAACACATCAAAAAACCGGCGGTCGAATGCGCGTTGTCCCATGTAACAAAAGGCAACCCATCGGCGTCTGGGAGGGTGATTATGAAAAGGAATATTTTAGTCAAAGGACTTTTGATCGCCATGAGCCTACCCTTGCTGGCGGGTTGCGTGGTTTATGAACGTCCACCCCGTGCGGTGGTTGCGCCCGCCGGCAGTGAAGTGGTGGTGGATACTGCACCACCACCCCCACAGGTTGAAGTGGTTCCCGCGTGCCCCGGACCGGTGGAATTATGGTTTTGGACCCCCGGCAGTTGGGTTTGGCGCGATCATTGGGTCTGGGTGGGGGGGCGCTGGGCGTCGCGCCCGCATCCGAACGCCGTATGGATGAGCGGACATTGGGGCAGGCGTTCCCATGGTTACGTATGGGTTGAAGGCCGTTGGCGTTGATTGAGGATCGAACGGGTTTGGCGCGACATTCAATCGCGCCAGCATGCCCCTCCCCGGGCCATCGGCGTTATGAAAGGCCGGTAAGCTGCCATTTTCTGTCTAGCCGGTGACGGGGGGGGCTTGAATCACCATGGCGGGCGTGCTACAAATCAGGGTGGCATGTCTGCTTTGGGCGATAAAGAACGTAAGCGATCCTACCTGCTGCCGGGTATGGGGGGACAAGCCTACCGCCGCAAGCAGAAGCTCATTCTGAAATGTTCCATCCTCATCGGGTCGGGCGTGGCGATAATTCTGGCGGTCGTGATGTATTGGCTGGACCGCCTGGACCTCTGAGCGGTGCCCGCGCTTGACCCGCCCATGCTGCCTGTTAGTATGCCCGGAAATTCGGTGAAATTTGTTCATCTCATTCCGGTCTTGCTGATGCTCCTTGGCTCCGGCCTGCCAGTGCGGGCGGAACTGGCCGATGGCATTCTGGCCATCGTCAACGATTCCGTCATCACACGCGAGCAGGTCGTGGAATTCGTCGCCCCGGCCATTGACACGTTGCGGCAGCAATATGCCGGCCAGGTCGACGTGTCGGACGTCTTTGAACAAAAAGCTTCCGACGTCTTCAACGACGGCCTGGAACAGTTGATTGATCGCCAGTTGATTCTTCATGACTTCGACGTCGAAGGTTACAAACTGCCCGACAGTTTCGTGGACGAACTCGTCCAGGATCGCATCCGCGAAAAGTTTGGCGACCGCATCACGTTCATGAAAACCCTGCAGGCGCAGGGGATGACGTACGAGCAATTTCGCCAGGACGTGCGGGATCAGTACATTGAATATCAAATGCGCCTGAAAAACGTGTCACAGGAAATCGTCATCTCCCCCTACCGGATTGAAAACTATTACCTCGCCCACCAGGAGGATTTCAAGGTGGGGGACCAGATCAAACTCCGGATGATCGTGCTCAATAAAAGCTCCAGCGACGATCTGTCCGCGCACCGCATGGCGGGGGAAATCCTGACGCAAATCAAGCAAGGCGCTTCCTTCGCCCAGATGGCGTCCGTTTATTCCCAGGGCTCACAACGTGACCAGGGTGGCGATTGGGGCTGGGTGGAACGCTCCGTGCTCCGCCAGCAACTTGCCGACATCGCCTTCTCGCTCCCGCCCGGCCAGATGAGCGACATCATTGATACGCCCCAGGCCTGTTACCTCATGCTCGCGGAGCAAAAACGTCCCGCCCATGTCAAACCGCTCAGCGAAGTCCGGGATGACATTGAAGCGACCCTGCGCGCCCAGGAACAATCACGTCTCGAAAAACAGTGGATCGACGGCTTGAAGAAAAAAACCTTCATCCGCCACTTTTTTTGATCCGCACCCAAACGCATGACTCGCTGGATCGGCATCACGCTGGGCGATGTCACCGGCATCGGCCCCGAGGTCACCCTTAAAGCCCTCGCCGCCATGACCCCCGGCGATGACACCCGCTATCTGCTGATTGGCGACGAAGCGGGCGTCCACCGGCTGAACAAGAAATTGGGCGCCGATCTGCCGTTGGAAAAATTCTCCGGTTACGCCGGCGCGGGAAAGTTTTTTACCACCCGACCGTTCCCCAGGCCATTGCCGGAACATTTGGCCCCGGGTTCCGCCGCGGCCGCAAACGCCGCCGTCGCCGCGTTGCGTGACGGCGCGGAACGCTGCCAGCGCCGGGAATTGGACGCCCTGGTCACCGCGCCCGTCAACAAGGAAGCCATCGTGCGTGCCGGACATAAATTCGTGGGCCAGACGGAATTTTTTGCGGAAATGTCCAAAACCAAACGGTACGCGATGATGCTGCTGGGCCACGATGAGCAGGACCGCTGGTTGCGGGTGGCGCTGGTGACCATTCACACCTCGATCAAATCGGTTCCCAAAAGCATCACGCCGGAAAAAATCACCCGCACCATCGAGCTCGCCGCCCAGGCCTGCCGCGACCTAGGTCTGCCACGCGCGAAAATCGCCGTTTGCGGCCTGAACCCCCACGCCGGCGAAGGCGGGGAATTTGGCGACGAGGAAATCAAGATCATCACGCCCACGGTGTGGGCCGCACAAAAACGCGGGCTGGACGCCGCCGGTCCGTTGAGCGGCGACACGGTCTTTCATCATGCCCTGCACGGCGATTTTGACGCGGTGGTGGCGATGTATCACGACCAGGGACTGGCACCGCTGAAAGCCGTCGCCTTCGACACGGGCGTCAACTGGACCCTGGGCCTGCCGTTTATCCGCACTTCGCCCGATCACGGCACGGCTTACAACATCGCCGGCAAGGGAATTGCCAATCCATCAAGCATGATTTCCGCGATCCGGCTGGCGAAGCAATTGGCGATAAATAAAAGGTAGGGACAGCGCGGCGTCCCTACCCGATCAACTCGCGGATTTTGGCCCGGATATCCCCACCGCGCATCAAGGATTCGCCGACCAGTATCGCGTGGGCCCCACACTCCTTCAATCGCTTCACGTCGGCGCGCGTGTGAATGCCGCTTTCGGCGACGAGCAAAGCAGGACAGGCGTCGCGCCGGTCTCCATTTTTATTTTTCAAGTTGGAAACCAGCGCGATGCCTGTCCTACGATTTAATTTGTTCGCCAGCCGTTCGGTCGTGGCCAAATCCACCTTGAAAGTCTTCAGGTTGCGATTGTTCACACCGATGAGCGCGGGGGAAATTTTCAGCGCCCGTTCCAGTTCCGCTTCGTCATGAACTTCCACCAGGGCCGCCAGCCCGGCCTCCGTTGCCAACGAGTGAAATTTTGCCAGTTGTTCGTCGGTTAAAATCGCGACGATCAATAAAACGGCGTCCGCGCCCCATTCAACGGCTTCGAGCATCTGCCGTTCATCAATGATGAAGTCTTTCCGCAACAACGGTATCTTCACCGCCGCGCGAATCTGCCGGAGATGATCCAGCGAACCCTGGAAAAATTTCTCATCCGTCAGGACCGACAGGCAACCCGCCCCCGCGGCTTCATATTCCCTGGCGATGCGGACCGGATCAAAATCCTCACAAATCACCCCAGCTGACGGGGATGCCTTTTTGACCTCGGCAATCAATGCCATACCGCCGCTTCCCGGCCGGCGCAACGCGGCCAGAAAATCACGTCGCTCGCCGTGCTCGAGCATCGCGTCGCGCAAATCGCCCGCCGCGATCAGGCGCGCGGGCAGCTTCGCGACTTCGCGTTTCTTTTCCTCCACAATTTTATCGAGAATGTTCATTGGCCAACAGTTAGTAGTCAATTGCCAGTAGTCAGTAGCACTGGGCGGTTGCTACCAGCTACGAACTACTGACTACCGACTCATTTTATTCTTCATCATCCTTCACGCCCTGCATCCGTTTGGTCGGGCAGCCGGCGCGCAGCCAGCCGTTCACAAAAGAATCCAGATCGCCATCCATCACGCCCTGCACATTGCTGGTTTCGACGCCGGTGCGCAAATCCTTCACCATGCGATACGGTTGAAAGACGTAGCTGCGAATCTGGTTGCCCCAGGAGATGCTGCCTTTCTCCCCGTAAAACCGTTCCATCTCGGCCTTGGCCGCGTCCTGCCGCTGGGCGTAAATCCGCGACAACAACAGCCGCATCGCCGTGGCGCGGTTTTGATGTTGCGACCGCTGGGTCTGTGAGGCGACCACCAACCCGGTCGGCAGGTGCGTGATGCGCACGGCGGTTTCAACCTTGTTCACGTTCTGGCCGCCCTTGCCGCCGGAACGAAACGTGTCCACCTGAAACTCGTTCGGCGGAATCACAATTTCCGAATCGTTTTCCTCGATTTCCGCAATCACGTCCACGCTCGCAAAGCTGGTATGGCGGCGTTTGTTGGAATCGAATGGCGAGATGCGCACGAGCCGGTGCACGCCGCGTTCAGCCTTGGCAAAACCGTACGCGTTTTCGCCCTGCATCAACATCGTAACGCTCTTGAGGCCCGCGCCTTCACCCGGCAGCGCGTCGGTCACTTCCACCTCCCAGCCGCGCGATTCGGCCCAGCGCTGGTACATGCGCGACAGCATTTCCGCCCAGTCCTGCGCCTCGGTGCCGCCGGCGCCGGCATTGATGCTCAGGATGCAGTTCTTCCGGTCATGCGGACCATTGAGAAAAACCTTCAGTTCGAGGGCATCCAGTTCCTTCAGAAACCGGGCGACGTCACGCTCCAGTTCCTGCTGGACCTTCAACTGCGCGCCGGGCGGCTCGGCCTCGCCAAGCTCGAGCATGACCCGGAAATCGTCGAGCTGTTTCTCCGCCTGAAGCAAGGGCTCGACTTTATTGCGGAGGGTGCTGGCTTCGTCAATCAGCGTCTGCGCTTTTTCGCGGTTGTTCCAGAAAGTGTCATCGGCCATGAGCGAATTGAGTTCGCCGAGGCGCTTTTGAGCAGCGGGCACGTCAAAGAAACCTCCGTAGATGGGTGAGTTTCCCGGCAGCCGTCGCAATTTCCGTTTTAACCGTTTCGAACATAGTACAAAGGTTATAGAATGCAGAATTCAGAAGCCAGAACGGATTATCCGCGAATTCTGCAAAGGGACGCGAAACCGGCCAAAATTCAATTCGTGAAAATTCGCGTAATTCGCGGATTCATCATCAAGGAATTGCCAGCCGGTTTGTGGCGAGGCCGGCCGTTGCCGTTAAGCCGGCGCTGTTGAGTTCTTGCACCGAGCCATCGGCCAATCCGATATTTCCTTCACCTCCGTGACGTTCCCCCGTCCAGGCAAGTGAGTCATTGGTGTGAAGATTTAAGATGCCAGACCAAGCCTTTGTGCCATTAACCACCAGATTGTCATCACCCGAAAGCAGTGATTGCGGTTGTGTGTTAGCGGCGTCCAGGCCGACGAAGTAGCTGATGTTTGACCTGGTCAAACCATTGGCAAAACTGGTTGCCAAAATCCGCTTTTTATCCGCTGGACAAACCAAAATTTCGGGCCTCTCCAGCATATTTGACAGGACCTGAAAACACGATACGACATTTCCAGTAGTAACCAATTCAATTGCGCCGCCATTTGTTACAGAAGTTTGCATCGGATAATTGCCATTGTTGTCTTCAGCCCAAATTCTATAAGCGATGCCAATTTGTCTCAAGTTGCTGACGCAGCGAATTCTGAAATATCGAGGACCCCGTGGATTATCCGAGATAAATGCGGGCAAGAAGACCAGAACGAGTGCAGCTAACACGACAAGACTCACCAACAACTCCGTCAGCGTCATTGCGACGGTGTTTTGATTGGCCGGGCGCGGTTTCATGGCCGCGACGTTGGTTTATTTGGCCAAGGAAAGCGCGTAAATGAGCAGGCCGATAATCAGGACCCCAATGACCACGGCGCCAATCCAAAAATAGGTGCCCACCCGGTTGCGCTTTTTGGTAAAGACGGCGGCGGTATCAAATCCGGGCGGACGACCGCCGCTTTCCAGATCGCTTAAACTGACCCCGCGGGTCCCGCGGGCGGCGGATTCCGCTTTCTTGGCCGGGGCCGCCGCCGGAGCCGCTGCAGCGGTGGGCGCAGCCGCGCCGTCTTCAAGCCGTAATTCAATCTGGCCCAGGCGCAGCGTGTGGCCCGGTTTCAGCACGCTTTCGCTGATTTTTTCGTCGTCAATGAACGTGCCATTCGTGGAATTCAAATCCTTGATGACCACCTCGTTGCCGCGCAACCATACTTCGCAGTGATGACTGGAAACGGAGGGTTCGGCGATCTGGAACACGTTATCTTCCACACGACCGATGGTGGTTTTATCCACCTTCAATTCGTGGGTGCGGCCGGTCATGCCCTGAGTCAGGATAACAAGTTTGGCCATAGCTAGCTGCACCCGATTATGGTTGGAGTCGGCATCAAGTCAAACGGAAATCTAAAGTCCCTGGCCAAAAACCCTAGCCGTGTTTCTCGATCAAGGCCCGGAATTCCGCGAACAGCGGGGTTGAATCGTGCGGGCCAGGCGAAGCTTCGGGATGGTATTGCACGCAAAAAACCGGTTTGGTCTTGTGCCGCATGCCTTCCACCGTCCGGTCGTTGAGGTTGATCCGATCCACCACCACCTCGGGCGGCAAGGATTCGGCATCCACGGCAAAGCCGTGGTTTTGCGACGTGATTTCGACCTTGCCGGAGGCCAGGTCCTTCACCGGCTGGTTGGCGCCGCGATGCCCGAACTTCAACTTGAAGGTTTTTCCGCCAAACGCCTGACCGAGAATCTGGTGCCCGAGGCAAATCCCAAAAACCGGGATGCCGCGGTCCACAAGCGTTTTCACCTCCCGCACAATGTAATGGAGCGCCGCCGGGTCGCCGGGGCCATTGGAAAGAAAAATCCCCGCGGGCTTGTGTTTCAGCGCGTCGGCCGCGGATGCCGTGGCCGGCAGGACCTGTGCCGCGAAACCGTGCTGGCGCAACCGGCGCAGGATGTTGTATTTCAAGCCATAATCGAACGCGACGATGGGAATATCCGCCGACGGCAACGGTTCGCGCTGGTTGCGGGCGTCCGTTGGCGCGTTGCCGGTAATGAGCTTGAAGTTCGCGCTTTGCTCGTCCTTTTCATCCCAACGAAACGCCTCCTTATGCGTGACTTCCTTGACGTAATCCACACCCACAAAAACGAATTCCTTCGCGCGCCGCACGGCCTCCGCATCCGAAATGTCCTCGGTGGAAATGAAGCCGTTCAGCGCGCCCCGTACCCGCAGTTTTTTGGTCAGTGCCCGGGTGTCCAGGCCTTGAATGCCGGGGATGCCGTTCCGCTCCAGATACTCCGCCAGCGAAAAATCCGCGCGCCAGTTGCTGACCACGGGCGACAGCTCACGAATGACGAACCCGGCGGCATGCGGCCGCCACGATTCCACATCCACGCTATTGACGCCGTAATTGCCGATGAGCGGATACGTCATCGTGACAATCTGGCCTTTGTAGGACGGGTCGGTAAGAATTTCCTGGTAGCCGGTCATGGACGTGTTGAAACAGACCTCGCCGCCCGCGGAGGCGCGGGCGCCAAAGCCTTGTCCATGAAAAATTGAGCCGTCTTCGAGGGCCAGAATTGCTTTCATCATCAAAATCGCGGTGCGATGCTAGAAGGACCGGCAACGCGGTCAAGCGTGAAGCGGAGGTTCACGCGGCGACCAGTTCGGATTTTGCCGACCAGACCGTTTTGCCGCCGACCAGGGTTGCCACGGCCCGGCCTTTGAGTCTCCATCCAAAAAACGGGCTGTTGGACGATTTGCTCGCCGTTTCCGCGCGTTCATAAACCCATTCCCGATCCGGATCAAACACCGTCACGTCCGCGTCTGCGCCGACGCTCAGCGTGCCCTTGGGCAGGCTGAGCAATTGCGCGGGCGCCACGGTGTATTTGGCAATGAGTTCGGGCAGACCCAGCCGCTGCGCGTGATACAATTGCATGAGTGACAACGCCAGTCCGGTTTCCAGGCCCGTGATGCCAAACGGCGCGTAGTCGAATTCGACTTCCTTTTCAAAATCACAATGCGGCGCGTGATCGCTGCACAAAATCTCGATGGTACCGTCGGCCAGGCCTTCCAGAATGGCCTCGCGGTCGCGCGCGGAACGCAACGGCGGATTCATTTTGAAATTCGTGTCATAAGCCGGCCATTCCGGAAGTTCGTCCTGGAATCCTGCCAGCGTTTTCCCGTCATTGGCCCAAAATCGCGCGCTCCCGGCCACGGCCGCGTCGGTGAGCGTGAAATGATGCGGACAGGCCTCGCCAGAGATCGGCACCCCGCGCTTTTTGGCTTCGCGGAGCAGCGCCACACTCCCCGCGGCGCTCAGATGCTGGCAATGGATGCGGGCGCCGGTGAGTTCGGCGAGCAGAATGTTGCGTGCGACAATCATTTCCTCACCCGCCGCCGGCCAGGCGCGCAAGCCCAGCACGGTGCTCCAGTAGCCTTCATGCATCACCCCGTCGGATACGAGTGAATAATCCTGGCAATGATCCATGACCGGCAGGTTGAACATTTTGGCGTATTCGCACGCGCGGCGCATGAGCTCGTTGCTTTGCACGCAATGACCGTCATCGGTGATGGCCACGACGCCGGCGCGCTTGAGCGAGCCGATGGCCGCGAGCTCCTCGCCGGCGAGGTTTTTCGAGATGGCCCCGGTCACAAAAACGTTGACGATGCCCTGCTGGGTCGCGCGTTCGCGAATGAGCGCAACCGTGCCGGCGGTGTCAATGGCCGGCGACGTGTTGGGCATGCACACCACCGAGGTGAAGCCGCCGCGGGCGGCGGCGGCGGTGCCGCTCGCAATGTTTTCCTTCGCCGTCTGTCCCGGTTCGCGCAAATGCGCGTGCAGGTCGATCAAGCCGGGACAAACCACGAGGCCGCTCACATCCATTTTGTCCACGCCGGGCGGCGCCTGTTTTGCCGCATCCGCGCCGACGGCGGCGATTTTGCCTTCGGAAATCAAAACCTCCGCCTTTGCGTCGAGGCGGTTGGCCGGGTCGATGACACGCCCACCGGTAAGAAGCAACGCAGCCATGCGCGGCGAGGGTACACGCATGACATTGACAATGCAAGCGCGGGGATTAAGCTTGGTGCGGCTTTGGTGGCGGGGCGGCCGCGTCTGCCTTCGCCTCGGGGCTACGGCTCGACCGGCCGTTTTAACTTTGCTACGGTGTGGCGGACTGGCCGCGCCGAAGCGCAGCACAGGCGGGCGTAGTTCAATGGTAGAACGGAAGCCTTCCAAGCTTCACACGTGGGTTCGATTCCCATCGCCCGCTCCAGTTTCAATCTTAATAGATGATGGCGTAAAGCGCCCGATCGGCGTCATTGATGGCCCACAGGCTCAAAGGATCCACCGCCTGGGGAAAATTGATAAACCGCGCACTCCCATCCGCCATGACGTAATTGGACCCGCCGGTGCTGCCAACGCCCCTGGCCAGGTTGCTGGTATGGCCATTGTTATCGTGGCGACCCTGCTCGAGGATGCCGGTGAAATCGTTGCCATTGTTTTCCAGCAGATCCATGTAAAAGTCGCCGGCAGTGTGTTGTTTTTCCCCAAGCACAACCGTGCTGGAGGGATGCATCACGGCATTTTCCCTCAAGCCGGTGTTGGCGCTGAACATGTCCGCTTCCAACGTTGACCAATCGGTCGTGCCGAATCGGCCGGCGAAATAATCGTTCCAGCCATTGATGATGTAGCTGCGCGGCGAGGCATCGGCGACATTGTTCGATGACAATGACCCGACGGTGGCGGGGCTGGAAAAAGTGGCAATGTCGGTGGGACACAGCAGCACCTTCACATTTTTGCCGTAGTTGTCGTAAAGCTGGTTTGGCCAGCTGTTGGTTTCGCTGCGGGGTGGAAAGGCACCCTGATTGTCATTGACGTACATAAGGGAGGCGAGACCCACTTGCCGGATATTGTTCAGGCACGCGATCCGGCGGCCGGCCTCCTTGGCGCGGCTCAAAACCGGCAACAGCATGGCGGCCAGAATCGCGATGATGGCGATAACAACCAGCAATTCAATCAACGTGAACGCGCAAAATCCGCGTCCCGGCTTTTCCGGGCTGGCCAATTGGTTTCGGCCTGTTAGTTTCATAGCCATTCGATTTGTCCGCGCGTCCGGGTGAATTCCCGGACGGCACCGCGCCTGGCTGGTTCAATTTTTAATTATGACAAAGCGCAAATGGGTTCTCATCGCGATCGCGCTGTTGCTGGCATTTGTCTATATTTACCATTTCAGCGACTGGTTCAAACCCAAAATCATTCAAATTTCCTACACCGAACGTTCCCTGCCGTCACGAACCCCCTCCCGCTCGGGCTTTCCAGCCATCCTGTTTGGCTTCGGAGGCCAGCTCTATCAAATCTCGGAAATAAAGGTCGTGCCGCTCGCCGCCTGGCAAACCAACCAGGCGGTTGCTCCCGTCTGGCATCTGGTTTCCAATTCCAGGTCCGCGCCGATGGAATTTTTCAGATATGGTGAAAACGTTCCGGGCATGAAACCCGCCGTTCCCGGCGCACGCGCGGAACCATTGGAAACCAATGTTGCTTACCGTCTCTTTTTGCGGGCGGGTTCGTACAAGGGCCAGTGCGATTTCCAATTGGGCGGCCGGCCGCCGGCCACGTCCCCGAACCCATAATCACCCGGTCAGACGGCTTCGCGCCGGGCCGGGTTACGTGGCAATTCGATCTTCGTTCCCGCCAGGTGGCAGGCCGCGAAATGATTCCTGGCCACTTCGCGAAAGGCCGGGACCTCCGTCCGGCAACGCTCCTCGGCAATCGGACAACGCGGATGAAACGGACAACCGCCCGGCGGGTGAATGGGTGACGGCACATCGCCCGGCAAAATAATGCGCTGCCGTTTTGATTCCGGATCCACTTCCGGGATGGCTGAGATCAACGCCTGCGTGTAGGGATGCTGCGGTTCGCGGATGATGGTTTTGGCGTCCGCCGTTTCCACCACCCTGCCAAGATACATCACCATCACCCGGCGGCTGATGTGTTCCACCACCGCGAGATCGTGCGCGATGAACAGATACGCGATGCCACGTTCCTGCTGCAAGTCACGGAGCAGATTGATGATCTGCGCCTGCACCGAAACGTCCAGCGCGCTCACCGGCTCATCGCAAATAATCAGTTCCGGCTCGACCGCCAGCGCGCGGGCAATGCCGATGCGCTGCCGCTGGCCGCCGCTGAATTCATGCGGATAACGCTGCGCATAGATCGCATCCAGGCCGACGGCTTTTAACAATTGGACAATGCGCTTTTGACGCGCGGACTTGCTGTCGGTCAGTTTGTGGATATCAAGCGCCTCGCCGACAATTTGCTCAACCGTCATGCGCGGATTGAGCGAGCCGTAGGGATCCTGAAAAATGATTTGAAACTTGCGCCGCCGCGCGCGCAACACCGAACCGCTCATCTGCGCGACATCCTCGCCATCCAGCAGAACACTGCCCGCCGTCGGTTCGACCAGCCGCACGATGGCGCGGCCGAGCGTGGTTTTGCCGCAGCCGCTTTCGCCGACCAGGCCCAGCGTTTCGCCCGGTTCGATGGCAAAACTCACGTCATCCACTGCCTTCACGAATTCGCGGGTGCGGCTGAACATCCCGTGCTTCACGGGAAAGTACACCTTCAGATTTTTGACTTCGAGCAGGCTCATGGTGATTTCCAAAACGGGCACCTCACAAAACGCCCGGCCTCGACCTCGACCAGTTCGGGTAATGCGTCGGAACATTCCGGTTTGGCGATCGGGCAACGCGGCGCGAAACGGCAGCCGGGCGGGAAA
>JBEKKN010000016.1:0-41757 GCA_050010675.1 Verrucomicrobiota bacterium
TGGCGTGTCGCCGACCCAAAATTCAGGGACGGCGTCACGCCGTCCCTCCCGGAAAAGCGAACACGGATTCTGGCCAAGAAAGCGGCGGATTTCAAAGGAATTATTCTCGGTTCCAGCGGGCGAGGCGTATCTCAGTTTTGAGCAGCAGTCTGGCGATTCAATCCCAAAGGGATTGCGCCCTCCAGCCCAAGGTTGCCCCGATTTTTCGGTGCTACCTTGGGTCCACGTCCGAAAACGGAAACAACGCCAACGGTGTTGTGGTCGAGGTAACAGGCCGGCGGGCACGGAAGGGCCACAAACGCGTTGCGGTTGGGAATGGTTGGGAACGATGACCCAGGGTGGCTCGTTCCTCGCAACCCTGGGCTTTGAGACGGAATCCCGTTGGGATTCTTGGACGACGCATTGAACCCTGCCAGCAACCTGGATGCGCCCCGACGGGCGTTCATCCCTTGCTGCACAGCGGCGCAAAGGTCTCCAGGCCGGATCTTCGCTTCAGACCATCTGATGCAACATCGCCGTTGCGTCATCTTTTCTGCTTTACCTTTTCCCAAAAGCTGTTTGGCTTAACCCAGAAAACGTTCACCCCATTGGCAACCCATTTATCCACCATGAAAAAAAATTACCCCTTCATTTGTGTTCCCGTACTGGTCCTGCTGGGTCTGGTCGCCATCCTCAATTACGGCTGCGGCAAGAAACCCGCGCCGGGTGCTGAACTCAGCCCGGGCGGCGGGCCCGGCGCTCCTGCCGTGGTTTCGGCGGAGAAGACCAGTTTCACCGAGGTCACGTCCCAGCTGGATTCCGGCGGCAATTTCTACCTGTATCTCAGCACCGCGCAATGGCTCGACGGTCTTTCCGCCCGGGTCGGCGCCTGGCGGCAGATCATTATGGCCATGCCCAACCTGAAACCGGAGGACACCACCAACGTCAACCGGGTGTTCGACGTGGTCACCAGCCTGATCAAGGACAGCGGCATTGAAAACGTCAGCGGCGTGGGCATGAGTTCGGTGGAAATCGAGAAGGGCATGTTCCGCAACAAGGCGCTGTTGCATCATTATCCCGGCAAAGGCGACGGCTTCCTGTGGCAGCTCGCCGGCAAGCAACCGCACCCGCTCACCGGCCTCGACTACCTGCCCGCCGATACCGCGCTGGCCGTTTTCTCGGACGCGGACCTGCCGCTGCTCTGGACTGTCGCGCAAAAGGAAGTCGCCCAGGCCAACCTGCCCCAAGCCCAGGCCTGGATGGATAAATTTCCCGACCAATTTGAGCAGAAAACCAAGGTCAAATGGGACACGTTCCTGAATTCGCTTGGTGGCGAGTTCGGTTTCGTACTCACGCTCGACGCCTCCAACAATGTGCCCGTGCCGTTGCCGGGCGGCGCGTTGGAAATCCCGTCACCGGGCCTGTTGCTCGCCGTGAAGGTCAACGACGACACCATCTTCAATCGCATTGACGCCGAATTAAAATCCAACCCGCAGGTCATCAGCGTGGATCAGCCCGGCCTCAAAATGCGGACGTTGCCCGTGCCGTTGCCGTTGCCAATCGCGCTCCGCCCCACAGCCGCGAGCAGCGGCGGTTATCTGTTCGTCGCGTCCAGTGACGCGCTGATTGACGAGGCGCTCGCCGTGAAGAGCGGACAACAACCCGGTCTAAAAACGACCGATGAATTCAAACATGTGGCGCAGGGCGTACCCGACCAGGGCAACCAATTCTGCTACATGAGCCAGCGATTCGCCGAAACCTTGATGAAGATCCAGCAACAGGCCATGGCCGCCAACACCAAGTCCGACCCGCAGACGGCGCAGTGGGTGCAATCGTTTCTCGGCCATCGCCCCGCCTTTGCCTATTCCGTGGGCGTCAACACACCGGAAGGCTGCCTGACCGTCGGCAACGGCAGCCAGAGTTACGCCAACGCGGTGCTATTGCCGAGCGTGGCCGTGGTGGGGGCACTTTCCGCCATCGCCATTCCCAATTTTGTGAAGGCCCGGGCCACCTCACAGCGGAATGCCTGCATCAACAACCTTCGCCAGATCGACGCCGCCAAACAACAATGGGCCCTGGAAAAAGGCAAACAAGCCACCGACGTTCCCACCTGGGACGATATCCGACCATACCTCTACAAAATCCCGAGTTGTCCGGCCGGCGGCACCTACACCATCAACGCCGTCGGCGAAAAACCGACTTGCAGCGTTCCGGGTCACGCACTGCCTTGAGCCAGCGCTGGTAAAACCGGATGTTTGGGGGGACGAGGTAAATCAGTCCCCCCGATCACTTGCGATAACCCATGAGACCTCGCCGCCGCTGCCGAATTCACCACTCGCCACGCCGGCTCGATTGAATTAATCTTTTACCGTCATGATGGAGCCAACCAAACCCGATGTCATTATCACTCACGAAAGCGACCTCGACGGCCTGCTTTCCGGCGCCCTGCTGCAACGGCTGGCCAAAAAGTTGTACCACACGGATGTACCGCTCGAGGCCTACCATTACAATCAATGGAAACAGCGCGAACTGCGCGAACGGGCCGCGTGGATCGCGGATTTCACCTTCGAACCGCGGCTCGACAAATCGGAGTGGATGATTGTGGATCATCACGTCACGGAGTCCGCACCCAAAAATGCGCTGTTGATTCACGACGTGAACAAGTCCGCGGCGTTGCTGTGCTACGAACTGTGCAAGGACCACGGCCTCGGCTCGCCGGCACTTGACCGGCTCGTGCACCTGAACAATGTCGCCGATCTGTTTCTGGAGGACGACCCCGACTTTGTGCTGGCCAGTGATTACGCGAACCTGGTCAAGATTTACCAGTTTTGGAACCTGCACGCGCTCATCGGCGGCGGGATTGAAAAATTAATCGACCATCCGCTGCTCGAAGTCATGGCCGTCAAGCGGCGGATTGAAAATCCGCTCGGCTTCGAGTGGAGCAAAAAAAACGTCACCGAAATCAGCGCGACGGTGGGTTACGTGGACACCCTGGTCGGGAACAACAACCTAGTCGTCCACCAGTTGCTGGAGGAGCAGGCCGTGAAATATCCGGTGCTGGTGACGCTGTTCCGGCGCGGGAACATGGTGTTCGCCAGTTTCCGCAGCCGCAACGGCGAGGCGCTCAAGGTGGCGGAAAAATTCCAGGGCGGCGGCCATGCCAACGCCGCCGGCGCCATCCTGCCCAAATCCATCCGCTACATTCCGGACGCCATCGAATACCTGAAGCAGTTGCTGAATCCGAAGCGGGACACGCCGCTGAACAGCCTGGAAAACATTTTTGCCAGCATCGAAGCCGGTAAAAAAGGCTGACGCGGGCGCAATGACAAATTAACGTGGCATGAATGCGACGGAGACCACCGTTCCGCTAGCACCGGTTGGCGCAGCCGTGGTGAAGCGATTCGTGTACGGCCGCCGGCCGCGGGTTTTGAATCATCTCATCCTCGGGTGTTCCCTCTTCACCACCAACACCCTGTTCGGTGAGCCGCCGCTTGATTTGATGAACAATCAGATCGCCTATCAGGCTCCCCGGCTCCAAGGCGACCAACCGCAGAAACCGGTCATGGGATGCGAATTATCCGATTTCGGGTCCTGGTATGACATTGCCTATTCCGGGGGCATCGACCGCTTTATGCTGGGTTCGGTGCGGCAGGGAGTCGGCCCCAACAATGAGTTTTTCAATACGGCGCGCGACGTGGGCGTGCTCTCGCTGTTCTTTCAAACCGCAACGGGTGAGCGAATCGATGGCGATCAGGAAGCGGTGGTCACCTGGTATCCGTACGGCTGGCGGACCGTCACCCGCCACGGGAATTTGGAAATCGAATCGGCGACGTTCTTCACCGCCTTCAATACGGTGGCGATCCATGCCAAAGTCACCAACACGGGAAATCCGCCCGCCACCATCGCCCCCGGATTAATCGTTACGGCCCGGTCCGGCTATGACGGACGCACGGACGGACGGATCACCGGTTTCCTGACAAAGCATGGGCATCAGCTCTGGTTTCAAAACACCCGCGTCGGTTCCAATACCACGCCCGGCCTCTACACGGACACCCTGGCGATCGGCTCGACTCTGGAACCTCTCCACGTGGCGTTTGCACCCCGGGATCTGACTCGTGCCGCACCCGAAGAACTGAAATCGGCGCTGACCGGAAATCTCGCGTCATCGCTCGAGGCACCTGCCGGAACCGCCGTGCTCACGGCCGAGGGCTCGACGCTTAAATCGGGAGAATCGCTGGAATGCGTTTTTGTCATCGCCGCGGCGGCGGAGAGCAAAGCGGCCGGCGCGCAATGTGCCAGTGCCACCAAAGCTTTCGCGGCATCGCCCGGTTCAGCACTGACCCGCGTGGAAAACGACTGGAACGGTTTTTTCCAGGGCCTGCCGGCACTCGACCAGCCGAGTGACGCCTATACCCGCCTTTATTACTCGGCGGCGACCGCGCTTCGCAAAAATCGTTACCTCCGGGAATGCGACGAGCAACTCTACAGCGCCTCGTATCCGGCCAGGGGCGGATTCAACTACTTTTTCCAAAGTGACTCGTGCTGGAATCTCCTGGGCTACCTGGATATGAAGCCAGCCTGGGCGGAAGGCCACGCCGTGCCGATTCTGGACCCGCCTTGCGAGATCATGGACCCGCACTTCTTCTGGTCCATGTGGGAATTGTATTCCCGCATCCCGGACCGCCAGGCCCGCCAGAATTTTGCCGCGAAAATTTATCCGCTGATGACGAGTGCCTATCGGGACTGGACGAACCACGTTGACATTGACGGTGATCTGTTGACCGCAACGCCCAACAATTGGGACGATAATCCGCGTTACGATCTGATTTTCAAGGAGGTTAAATACGTCCCCGGCTGGAACAGTTGGTGGAACGATTTGACCCGTTGCTGCCGCGAAAACAAGCTCGATGACCCCGCGCCGAGTTCCCAGTTGGGCTATGGCGCCGTGGTCCTGAAACGGCTGGCCTTGGTCCTGGGCAAACCGGCGGAGGCGGCCGATTGGGAGCGTCAGATCCAGCGACACCGGCAGTCGGTGGACTCTCTCTGGGACGAGCAGAAGGGATACTGGATCGTCACCTACCGGGGAACGCTTCGGGATGATGTCCTGACCAGCTCGATTATCTATCCGATTTTTTGCGATCTGTGCCGCGACCCCGCCAAGATCAAACGGGTGATTGAAGGGCACATTCTCAACCCCAAAGAATTTGACGGTCCGTTTCCCATTCCGACGGTCGCCTACGATGATCCGCGTTATTACCATCAAAAACCGCCGTTTGAAAACGAAGCCGGTGGGCTTTGGCGCGGAAATATCTGGATGCCGGAAACCTGGATTGTGGCCAAAGGTCTGTTCAAGTACGGCTACGAGGACGATGCCCGGAGCATCGTCGGGCGATTGCTCAAAATGATGTCCACCCAGTCCGCTTCCGTCGGCCCGTATCCGCAATTTGCCTTCAGTCCCGCCGAGTGGTATGACTCGCGCACGGGCTTGGGGCAAAATAATCGGGCCTTTTCCTGGTCGTCCGCCGTCGCGCTCGATTTCCTGCTCGGCAATTATCAAAACGAACGGGTGCTGGGCTCCAACCCGGACCGGGACCGGACCATTGAAGGTCATGTCCGGGAAATATTCGACTTCGACAGCGGCAACCACCTGTTCCAGGTCGAGGCCATCAAAACGGTTTTCCCCGTGCTGAAGATGAAAACGACGGACGGTTTACCCATCGAGCAAAGTCACCGGGTCATTTTTAGTTTTTCGGATCCCGGTGGCAATTTCACAACGTCAACGATTCTCTTCACCGTCGATGAATGCAAATGGAAGGTGGAAGCAGCGTCCACGGGCCACGCCATTTCGGCAGATCGGGACGGTTGGTATCGTATACCGCTAGGCATCGAACTGGCGCTGGTTCCCGCAGGGGAAACGTTCGTTCGGTAAACAGGCCAAAAGCAGAATTACGCTGGGCAGAAACCGGCCTCCGGAATAGCGTTAAAGACATGAAACAGGATAGGCGGAACAACCAGCCGCTGATTATCTGTTAGGCTGCGTTTCGCGTGAGCATTTATGAGCATCCCTGTCAAAGCAATTATATGAAAACACAATCAATCACATTCTGGTTAGCTTCGTTGGTGGTGGTATCATTATTCAGTGGTTGTTCCCATTCCGGATCCGTCGCACGCACGACACCCGCCACGGAAAGCATCAAGGGACAGTATATTGCCACCGCGCAATTAGTTGACGCCGGTAACACCACGCCTGAAGCCGCCTTGGAATCTTTTTATTGGGCTTTGTTCGATGGCAATTATGATGCCTACATCGCTTCCTATGTCCCGCAAGCGCGGAAGAAGATGGCGAAGAGCTGGGGCGATGATAAAATCAAGTTCGCCACCCAAATGCAAAAAAGATATGCGTTCGTCAACGGCGTGCAAATTCTGGCCCGTAAAATCGTGGCCGATGACAAGGCAGAATTGAAATACCGTTTAGAATTCAAGCCCCAAAGCACTGGCCGAGCCGATGCCGCGACCAAGATTGCGATATTGGTCAAAGTTGGAAGCGCATGGGAATCGCCCGGTGAAAACAACGCAAAAAAATACGAGACCAATTGGGACGAAGGCAGCCAACCCGAACCGCAGCCATAAGCACGCAGCCTAACTAGAGAATAGGCTGCATTTTGTTCTGATTTATTTCTCGCTTTGCCGGTGCGCCGTTTATAGCTGGGCCTGCTCGCGCCGGACTTCAAGCAGTCGCGGGTTTGCGGAAGAGAATTTTGCGAAGCACCCAGTCAAAGGAAAACACGCCCGCACCGAACACCAGCACGACGAGCGTCATGAACAAAAACGGGAATGGCGCCGCCTGAACAAATTTGTCCGAGTCGCTGAAAATGGACTTCACCGCGTCCGAATCGGCGGTGAGGTAGGCGATGACCATGTCGAACGCGAGGGCGAAGGCGACCAGCCGCGAGCCGGCCCCGACCATCAACAGCAGTCCGCCGAAACATTCCATGATGGCCACCAGCCAGGCATTGGCCCCGGGCAACGGAATGTTCAGGCTCTGAAAAAACTGGGTCACGTGCCCGATGTTTTCGAGTTTGCCCATGCCGGTCTGGAAAAATTGCCAGCCCCAGTAAAGCCGGATGGCCAGCAGGAACGGTGATTGCAAACAGCCGGCACCCTTGACCCACAGGTTGTAAATATTTTTTGCAATTCCGATTTTGTTGGTGGTCATAATTTTATTTTGAAGGTTTCAAACCGCAGAACCAGCCGAGCGCCGCCCAGTTGGCAAACCATTGCCGGACGGTTGCGCCCGGGTCGCCGGTCAGTTTCAAACGGGCCAGCTTCGCGCACGCCTCTTCCAGTGTCGCCCCCTTTTGCAGCGAGGACAACAGGATAAACTGGCCGGGTTCCAGCGGCTTGTAATACACGCCGTCCTGGTAACGGTGCACAGCCAGAAAATTGACCCCACGTTTCAGACCGCGCACGGTCCCGGTCCCGGTGCGGTGGCGGCGCTGTTCCATCGCGTTGCTCGCCTCGCTCCGCAAGCCGGCTTGCTTTTTTATCCCGATGAGAAAATCCGCCACGTCGTGCTCCAGTTTCAGCAGGGTCAAGTGCGGCTGCAACCGCAACCGGATTTTCGCGGCGTCCAGACCGGACAGATCCCCGAACTTCAGCGGCCGCTCGGCGGCGTTGTCAAACGCCTCGGTGTGCGCCCATTCGAGCCGCGCCAGGTCCAGCGCGACTTCCGAATGCGGCGCGGTCAATTTCGGATTCGCCACCAGAAGTTTCACCAGCCGCGAACCCAGGTTTCGCAACGTGAACGACCGCGAAGGATTTTTCGCGAGATATTCATCTGCGAGCCGTTCGAATTGCTTGTCGCCCAGCACCGCGCGCAAGCCGGGGTAATCATCGTAAAAACAATCGCGCAGGCGGAACCAGTATTGGCGGTTGTAAATCTCCAGCCGCTCGAACGACGTCAGCCGGTCGTTCGGCTTGATGAACTGGTTCACGACAATTTCCGTCGGCCGGCCATCAATCCATTTCACCTGCATCCGGTCACGGCGGGTGAGCGGGCGCATGACGGCGCGCGCCATGAGCCGTTGCAGCTGATGCAGGGCGCGCCGGGCCTGACGTTCAGGCTTTGCTCGTTTCATTTTCCAAACGTTGTAGAAATTGGCCGGCCTTGAGCGCCTCGCCGTGGACCTCGTCGAAGGACGGAATCCGGTCGTCCCATTCGAGCAGGGTCGCCGTCCGGCCGACGCGCTGGATGGCGCGTTCGTAAAGCCTCCAGACCGGGTCAATCACCGGATGATCGTGCGTGTCCAAGATGTACTTCCGGAACCGGCTGTGACCGGCGATGTGGATTTGCGCAACGCGGTGCGCGGGAACGCCGTTGACGTAATCAAACGGGTTGAAATTGTGGTTGCGCGACGAGACGTAAATATTGTTCACATCCAGCAGGATGCCGCAATCCGCGCGTTCGACGACTTCGTTGAGAAATTCCCATTCGGTCATTTCCGAGACATGAAACTCCGCGTAACTGCTGACATTCTCGACGCATAGCGGCACTTCGAGAAAATCGCGCACCGCGCGGATTTTTTGCGCCGTCACCTTCGCCGCGGCGAAGGTGTAAGGCATCGGCAGCAGGTCGTGCGTGTACCGGCCGTCCACGCTGCCCCAGCAAAGATGATCGGACAGCCACGGAGTCTTGGTACGCTGGACGAGCCGCTTGAGTTTCCGGAGATGTTCGCGGTCCGGCTTTCCCGGCGAACCGAAATACATCGAGACGCCATGCTGCACCACCCGGTATTGTTCGAGAATCTGGTCGAGGATTTTCAGCGGCCGCCCGCCGTCGCACATGAAATTTTCGGAGATGATCTCGAACCAGTCCACTGTGGGCTTCTCGGAAAGGATGTGGTCGTAATGCGGCACGCGCAGGCCGATGCCGATGCCATAATCGGTGAACTGGTTGAACGGGTTGGCGGGCATCCAGATTGAAAGTTGGAGAGCGGGGTTTTTACTTCCGCTCTCCCGGTGAATCGACGCTTACAGGAGCATGGATTTGCAACCGCCCTTGCCCTTGCAGGTATTCTTGCCTTTGCAACCGTTGTCGCCGCCCTTGCAGCCGCCCTGGCCCTTGCAACTGTTCTTGCCCTTGCAGTCGTGCTTGCCCATGTCACCGCTGGGCGCGTTGGTGCCGGGGGCATTGGTGCTGGTGTCTTGTGCCTTGGCGACGACGCCGGACAGCAAACCGGTGATGGCCGCGGCGACGAGGAGGGTTCGTTGTGTTCGATTCATAATTTTTTGTCCTTTGGTTTCAGTTTTCACGACAGATTCTCATCCGCCGCGACGGTGTTACGAGAATGAGAGTCGGCAACCGAAGATTTATTCCAGAAAATATTTTCGAACCTCCGGAAAACGGGCGAAAGCCGCGCATGTCCTTGATGACAATGAGATTTCCGCCGAAGCCGTCGGCGACAAAAGTTTTTGCAATGTGGCCGCGTCACCATGACCAACCAGTAAATAGGCGTTGCCATCGTGACTCCAGCTGGCGGTGGGAGAGCCGTTGCTGCTGGCAAATTGCGGCTTGTCCAGCGGCGGGGCGTCGCGAAACATTCCGGCCTGGGTCACAAACAAATCCACGTGCGCCGAGCCGTGCAGCTGATAACACAGCATCGAAACATTCCGGCCATGCCAACTCAAAACGCGGCAACCCATCAAGCCGCCGTTGCCGTTCAAGCCCGCGGGTAGAACCAGGTTGTTTTCGGCGTGATGCGCCCCCAGCCAGGTCACGGCCTGCTTCAGATCGCGGGCCCCGGCATCCACGTGATGCGGGTCATTCACCGCCGCCTGAACCATTTGCGCGGAAAAATCTGCGAATCGCCCGGGGCTTTCCGGCTTTTTCCAAAAGATGACAAGACCGAGCAGAACCACAATAGCCGACGCCATGGCCCAGGAAACGGGTGAATTCCATGAAAACAGGTTCCGCCACCAAACGGAAATTGGCGATTCGGCCGGTGATTCAACTGATTTTCCCAGCGCAAGGATTTCCGCCTTGAGTCGTGCCGGCGCGCGCACCTGCCGCAGGCTGCCGCCGACGAGCGTGTCAAACTTCCGCTCCTGCTCGAACCAGGCCGCCAGTTCCGGGTCCCGCTTCGCCAGGGCCAGCGCCTCGGCAAACTGCGGGTCAGCCGCATCCTGACCGCCGAGGCGGCAGGATTGCAGGATTAATCTGGCCTCTTCGCGGGTCATGGCGTTTCCTTCTCCAAAATGATTTTCCGCAGCAAGGCCTTGCCGCGCGAAATCCGCGACATCACCGTACCCGCCGGCACGTCGAGAATCTCCGCGATATCGCGATACGAATGTTCTTCCAAGTAAAACAGGGTCAACGGCGCGCGATAGGTTTCGTCCAACCGTCGCAGCGCCGCCATCACACTCGCGCCGTCCAGCTGATTTTGCGGCAACGGCAAATCCGCCGCCAGTTCCGGCCCGTCTTCCGCCAGGCTGGAAATTTCCACCTTGGGAAACCTGTCGTCACGCCGGCGCTGGCCGAGAAATTCGCGGTGCAACGTGGTGAACAACCACGATTTGGCCTTCGATTTGTCACGCAACTGCCCGCCTTTCGCCGCCCACCGGCAGAACGTCTGCTGCACGAGGTCGCCCGCGTCGGCCTCGCTGCGCGCGAGGCTCAAGGCAAAACGGTACAATGACTCGTAATGCACATTCACCACGTTCTCGAATGACAATTCGTCCATAGATAGGAGCAACGGGCGGGAGATTTATTCCATCCGGCGCGCAGCGTCCATTCTATTTGCGCCAAAACCGTTTTGACCCGCGTCGTTGGAAAAGCTACGCTGGCCGGGTGCAAATTGAAGATTCCGGCGCGCCGCGCACCGACGGACGCGCCGCCAATCAGCTCCGGCCGCTGCGGTTCCAAAATCATATCGCGCCGAACGCCACCGGTTCCACACTCATCGAGTGGGGCAACACGCGCGTCATCTGTGGCGTGACGGTCGAGGAATCCGTGCCGCGCTGGATGAAGGAACAGAACCTGAAGGGCGGCTGGATCACCGCCGAGTATTCCATGCTCCCCTACTCCACTTTGGAACGCAAACCACGCGACAGCAGCCGTGGGAAAATTGACGGTCGCTCGCAGGAAATCCAGCGGCTCATCGGCCGCGCCATGCGGGGCGTGATTGACCTGGAAAAACTCGGGCAACATACGGTCTGGGTGGATTGCGACGTGCTCCAGGCCGACGGCGGCACGCGCACGGCGGCCATCACCGGCGCCTACGTGGCCTTGTGCATTGCCATCCGACGGTTGATTGCCGCCGGGCGGCTGACCGAAAGTCCCATTCTCCACGCCGTGGCCGGCGTCAGTGTGGGCATCGTCAACGGCCGGCCGTTGCTGGATTTGTGCTACACCGAGGACGTCGCGGCGGCCGTGGACATGAATCTGGTCATGAACTCCGCCGGCGAATTCATCGAACTTCAGGGCACGGGCGAGGAAGCCACGTTCACCGAGCCGCAACTGGCCGACTTGCTCGCCCTCGGCAAGACCGGCATCCGCGAATTGCTCGCCGCGCAGGAGAAAGCGCTGGCGGCGGCCTGATTCATCCGTGGGCAAGACTTCCAAAATAATTTCCCGCCGGAAAACCCAACCGTCGCCACCCACACGGCTCTGGTTGATTCGCCACGCGGAGATTGAGCGGCGTTACCAGCGTGCGTTTGGCGGGCGGATTGATATGAATCTTTCGTCTCGCGGCCGCGCGCAGGCCCGGACGCTGGCCGATTTCCTGCACGGCAAACCATTCGCCGCGATTTACGCCAGTCCGATGAAACGCGTGCAGCAGACCCTGGCGCCGTTTTTGAAGACAATGGCGGACGCGCCACTGCCGCGACGCCACCCATCCGGAAAGTCGCCCGCCCAGACCATCCTGCCCGACCTGCAGGAAATTGATTTCGGCGACTGGTCGGGATACAACTGGAACGAGGTGCGCAAAAAATTCGGCGTTCATCCCTATGATTGGCTGGATGAGATTGAACTGGGGGCGGTGCCGAACGGTGAAAATGGCGTCCAATTCCGCACCCGCGTCGAGACCTGTCTCTTCGATATCATCCGGCGGCATCCGGGGGAAACCGTCGCCATTTTCAGTCACGGCGGGGTCATCCGCATGGTGCTTGCCATCCTGCTCGACCTGCCACTGCCGAAAACCAATTCGTTCGAGATCGAATATACCAGCGTCACCCAGGTCGCCCTGCATCCGCACCTGAACGAGGTCGAACTGCTCAATTTCACGCCGTGGCGCGATTGGGTCAGATGAAACGCTCCTGGGATTCAAAAGGGTGGGGCGGGACTCCCGGCGAGCCGCAGAGCGGGACCGGACTCCCGCCCCACCGATAAATGAAACGCAAACGACTCTGGAGCATTTCCATCAGCACAACGCCTGAGGCGGAGGATGCCATCGCCGAAATGTTGGGCGGGATCCTCGGGCTGCCCGCCTCGTCCTACCATGACCACGAAACCGGCGTCAGCACTGTCACGGTCCATCGGCAGCGGAAATGGGATTCGCCGCGCGAGGTCCGCGGGCGGATTTCCGCCGGACTCAAGCGCATCGGAAACTGCGGACTAAACGTCGGCCGCGCCAGAATTGTAATGGCCCGGGTACGGTGGGAAGACTGGGCCGAATCCTGGAAGCGGCATTTCCAGCCGATTGAAATTGGCGACTCGTTGCTGATCAAACCAAGCTGGAGCAAACGCAAACTGCGGAAAGGCCAGGCGTTGGTGGTGCTGGACCCCGGATTGAGTTTTGGCACGGGGCATCACCCGACCACCGCGTTTTGCCTGCACCAAATTGCAGCGGCGGTCGGCGGCCGTAGAAACCGGCGCTCACAAAGCGCCGCTACAACCCCGTCCTTTCTGGACCTCGGCACCGGCTCCGGAATTCTGGCGATCGCCGCGACCAAACTGGGTTATTCGCCGGTACGAGCAATGGATTTCGATCCGGACGCAGTCCGCGTCGCCCGTGCCAACGGCCGCGCAAACCGTGTGCCACAGAAGCTGAAAATCCGGCGCGGAGACGTGACGCGGCTGCCCATCCGTCCAGGACACCGAAGACGGCAATACGATCTGGTCTGCGCCAACCTGATATCCCCGCTGCTGATCGCGGAGCGGCGCCGGATTACCGGGAAATTAAAGCCCACCGGAACCCTGGTACTGGCGGGAATTTTGAAGTCGGAATTTGTGGAGGTTCAAAAGGCATATGCGACCCTGGGATGGAAACTGGCATCCCACCGGGACGAAAAGGAGTGGCGGTCAGGCTCATTTCGATTCGAGCGTTAAGATTTTAAGATTGTTTGAACGCCAAATTACCGGGGCCGGTCTGATGAAATGGAGTTGCAAGAAAGATTTTTGCAGCACCAACTTGAGTTGGCATTATTTACGCTGCAAGGGCGCGAGAAAGGAAAAGGTTATGATGAAGACTGTGGAAATAATCGGTGAAGCAGTTCGCAACCCCAAATATCCCTTCCGCAAAACGGAGCATCAGCCCAAAAAAGCACGCAAACACCGCTACGAGCGCCGGAAGATTCGGGAATACCTGCATCTCGGTGATTGGCTGGCCGAAGAAATGGCCTGAGGGCGGTTTTGGACAGCCTGTGCAGAAAGCGCCAGTCAACTCCGGCCGGAGTTGAGGAAGGAGGAAAATTCACCGCTGGCAGTCCGGGCAAATCCCAAAAAATTCCAGCCGGTGAGTCACGGCCTTGAAGCCATTTTTGGCGGCGATGCGTGATTCGATTTCGTGCGGAAAGCACTCCTCAATTTCCACCACCCCCGCGCAACGGGTGCAGACCAGATGATGGTGATGGCCATCATCGCCTTCGCCGACCAGTTCAAAGCGCGCGGCCCCGTCGCCAAAATCAAACCGCTGGACCATCCCCATTTCCTCGAGCAGATGCATGGCGCGGTAAATCGTGGCCAGATCGCAGCGGCCTTTGGGCATGGCGGCGAAGATTTCCCGGTTCGTCATGGGGTGCGGATGCCGCCGCAATATTTCCAGAATGGCCTGGCGCGGGCCGGTGATTTTTCTGGATTGCCCGCGCAGACGGCCGGTCAGGGCCGACATGGCCTGAGGGTGATGCGAATGGGAATGGGCGGGCGCTTTCATGACGCTCCCAAAATCACACGGCTGATTACCGAAATCAAGCCGTCAGTCATGGCGAACTCAGGGCCACCGCTTTTGCGGAAAAGTGACGGCACGGCGGAGCGGCGGAATCCGTTATTTCATCAGCAACATCTGGCGCGCGCGTTTGATGGCGCGGGTCAGGCGGCGCTGGTAATGGGCGGGCAGGCCGGTGTATTTGCGGGGCAGGATGCGGCCCTGATCGGTCACAAATTGCCGGAGCAGATTGGTGTTCTTGAAATCCAGCGCGTCGGCGGTGAAATCAATCTTGGGTTTGGGCCGGGCCGCGCGACTTTCCATCGTGCGGCGCGAACCACGGCGATCCGATTTATCGGTATTGGTTCGGCGGGGCATGGCTATTTGATTTCGCGGTGAAGGGTGTGGCGGCGCAACGCGGGATTGTACTTTCTAATTTCCAGCTTTTCCGTCTTCAACTTCTTGTTGCGGGTGGTGGTGTACCGGGACGGCGACTTGCCTAACTTGCGCGCCTCGGTGCATTCGATGGTGATGGTTTCGCGCGACATAAATTATTCCTTTTCCTTGACCTTCTCCTCGGGCTCGTCCTCGTCGCTTTCCACTTCCGTGGCCCCGGCATTGTCAATCGAGCCGAGCTGGCCGATCCGGCGCTGACGCAGCGCGCCGTCGCGCTCCAGTTGCGCCTGCGCCTCGACCGTGAACCGCGTCCACGGGATGGCTTCCAGGCGCGCCTTGGGGATTGCCTTGCCGGTCAATTCACAGGTGCCGTAGGTTTTCCGCTCGATGCGCTTGAGCGCCTCTTCAATCTCATAAACGGCGTCCTGGTCCGACGAGAGGAGGCTGAGGGCGAAGTCGCGGTCAAAATTGTCCGTGCCGGAATCCGCCATATGCAGGCTGTAGCCCGCCATTTCCTGCGCGGATTCCTTGGCCAGTCCATTCATCTGGTGGAGCAACTGCTCGCGCAGTTCCAGCAGCCGGTTGTAAAACTTCTGCCACTCGGGCTTGATCCGTTTCGGTGCGACCACCGGCCGGGACTTCGACACCGTCTGGCCGAGGATGGCCGCGGCCATGGCGCTAATGGGCGATTTGCCACGCGTGGTTCCCATGTTTGTTTCTTTCTTCTTTGCGGTCACAGTTAAAATTGATTCCCGGCTTGCAAAGCAACTTCCGGTCCATTAAAGGCGCGGGAATCTAACAGACGAAGATAAATACGCCATCAAAATCTTCAAGAATTTTCGGTACTGGCGGGAATCAGCCTTTCTCAATACAGGCATAGGCGTTGTGATTGTGGATGCTTTCGAAGTTTTCGGCCTCCACCCGGTACCACTTCACCTGCGGATGGGCGTTGAGCTTGAGCGCCACGTTGCGCACCAGGTCCTCCACAAATACCGGGTTTTCATAGGCGCGCTCTGTCACCGCCTTCTCGTCCTGCCGCTTGAGCAGCGCGTAAAGCTCGGAACTGGCCGAGCTTTCAATCACCGCAATCAAATCCTCGATCCAGACCGATTTCTTCATGCGAATCGCCACCGTCACCAGCCCGCGCTGATTGTGCGCGCCGTATCGGGCAATCGCCTTGGAACAGGGACACAACGTCGTCACGTTCGCCTTGACCGTCAAAACAAAGTCGATGTCCGGCCCGCACGCCGTCGCGTCGAACCGCGCGGTGTAATCCATCACCCCCTCGCCGCCGGAGGCCGGCGCCCGTTTGACCATGAAATAGGGAAACTCGATTTCCAGGTGCGACGTGGCGGCGTGGAGTTTTTTCTGCATGGCACCGAGGATTTCGTTGATGTTCGCCACGTGAATCACGCTGCCGTGCGCGTTGAGCACCTCAATGAACCGGCTCATGTGCGTGCCTTTGAATTCCTTCGGCAGGTCCACGTACATGCCGATGGTGGCCACCGTGTTCTGGACGCTGCGCGCCTTGTCGCGCACCTGGATGGGAAACCGCACATTCCGGACCCCGACCTTGTCGATCCGCAATTCGCGGTGGTCGCGCTCGCTCTGCTTGTCGTCGAGCTTGGGCGCCGGGGCCGGTTTCCGCGGCCCACGCACCGCGCCGCCGCTCTGGCTGATACGAAGCATGGGAGGAACCTAGCAGCTTTGCAGAAATTGGCAAAGAGTTCTGACAATATCCGTATAGCCAGACGAGATGGGGAGTTTAAGTTTCCAAACGGTTTATGTGGAAACCCCTCCAACCCGGTCGCCACTTTTTGGCGCTGGCACTCCTGTGTTCGCCTGCCTTCGGTGCCGACACGTTCCGCGTCGCCACTTACAATGTCGAAAATTATCTCGACCAACCGACCGAATCGCGTCCGGAGCCCAAATCGGCCGCCGCCAAAGCCAAGGTCCGCGACAGCATCCGGGCCCTGAACCCCGACGTGCTGGCGCTCGAAGAAATGGGCGGCCTCAGCGCGCTCATGGAATTGCGCGGCTCACTCAAAGCCGAGGGCCTGGATTTTCCCTATTGGGAATGGGTGAGCGGCGAGGACACCAACATCCACGTGGCGGTGCTGAGCAAATTGCCCATCGTGGCGCGGCGACCGCACACGAATGAGGTCTTCCTGCTCGATGGCCGCCGCTTTCTCGTCAGCCGCGGTTTTGCCGAGCTGGACATCCAGGCCACGCCCGATTTCACCTTCACGCTCATCGCCGCGCATTTAAAATCGCGCCGGGCGGTGCCCGAAGCCAACGAAGCCGAGCTGCGCCTCGCCGAGTCAAAAATCCTGCGCGGCATTGTGGACCGGGACCTGACGGCCCATCCGAACGCCCGGCTGGTGGTATTGGGCGATTTCAACGACGTGAAGGATTCCGATTCAACCAGGGAAATCATCGGCCGCGGCCGGTTCAAGCTCGTGGACACGCGCCCCGCTGAGCGCAACGGCGACAACACGCCGGCTGAGAAGCCGTGGTTCGAGCCGCGCAACGTCACCTGGACACATTATTACGGCAAGGAAGACACCTACAGTCGCGTCGATTACATCCTGCTTAGTTCCGGCCTGGCGCGGGCGTGGGTCAGAAACGACACCTATGTGTTGACGATGCCGAATTGGGGCGTCGCCTCGGACCACCGGCCCATCGTGGCGGCGTTCAAGGTGGAAAATAATTAAACGCCGGCACGCCAAAACGTCAGGGGCTTTTCCCGGGGATTGCGTTAACCATTGGAATGTTCTCAAAACACTCGGAATCAAAATCCGGGTCTGGTTGAGCCTTGTTTAAGCCCATCGTTTTTTCATTTGCCAGCCTCGCTTCTTGCCACTTTCCAGCGAGCGTGAGCAATACCTTCATAAAGTATGGTCTGGTCTTGCAAGACCGGTCATTTCCCGATTCTCCATGACGCTGCGCTGGCTGCCTCCATGCCTTCCAGGATTTCAGCCATTTTAACAGCGGCGGGAAACGAATCGGCCTGGGAAGCCCGTTTTAGATATGACCCGGGTTGTGGCGCCACGAATTTAAAGTCCATTTGCGGCATGAAACCGGCTGTAAAAACCGGAGTTTTATGAGACGAACCCTGCTATTTTTGACCGCCGTGATGATTTCATTTCCGGCCACCAGGCCGGCCATCGCCGCACCCGGCGCCACCGGCATCGGCGACCAGCTGTCCCTTTCCGTCACCAACAAATATGGCGACGTGCTGGACCATCCGGCGGTTGCCCAAATCCTCGGCGACGGACTGGTTCTGCAAAGCGGGGCCATGGCCATGAAAGTCAAATACGACGACCTGCCTCCGGACATCCGACAGAAATATCAGCCCCTGGCCGCCGGGGTCATGCAGAAGGCTGAGAATCAAGGCGCGGCCAACGCCGCCTACCTGGCTTACACCCGGCAGTTGCAGGCCGAACAGGCATGGCACCAGGCGGCACAGCAGGCGCAGATAGACGAAATCGCCAAGGAAAAACCACAAAACCAGAACGGCCCGCTGCCCTTGCTGGACATTCCCATCCCCAATCAGAATTGGAAGCTCACGATTGCCAACCTGGGATTCAGTGACTGGAACAAAGAGCAGGACAACAACCAATTCAAGCTGCGCGGCCTGCCGGGGCCAAAAGGTTTCAACATCGTTTTGCTGGTTGAACCACCGGCGAACAATCTTCCCGGCAACGATCCGGCGTACATGTTCTACTGGTCGGGCATGGGGCACGATTCGGCCATCGACGCGCAATCGGTTAAAGTTGAAAAAAGAGACAAGTTCACCAAGGTCTCCTACTCCGCGCAGGGCCAGCCCAACGTGAATTATTTCTTCGCCTATCAGGGTCAATGGGTGGACATCCACCTGTCCAAAGGATCGTCCGATCCCGGAGATCAAAAAACGTTCACCGAGTTCGACAACGACCTGGCCTACGGTCAATAAGAAGGCCGGCACCCGGTTTGCCCGTCCCTCTTTAATTCCAGCCAATAACGCTTGCCCAAGGGCGTGCGCTTGCTTACAGTGAGCGACCACTTTTCTGGATATGCACTTAAATCATCTGAATGAAATTCTGGCGCAGGCCGCGCCGGCCCAACCGCAACAGCCGGTCTGGATGACGTTTGCCCCGATGATCCTGTTGATCGTCGTCTTTTACTTCATCCTCATCCGGCCGCAGCAAAAACGCGCCAAGCAGCAGACCGAGTTGATCAAGAACATCAAGTCGGGCGACAAGGTGGTCACCTCCAGCGGCATCGTCGGCCTCGTCATCTCGGTGAAGGACAAGACCATTTCCCTGCGTTCGGCGGATGCCAAAATGGAAGTCACCAAGGCCTCCGTGGCGGAAATTCTTGAATCCAGCAGCAGCGGCAGCCCGACCGATTCCTAGGCCTTCCATGAAAAGCAACGATTTCTGGAAGTTCATCCTGGTCGCCTTCATCATCTGCTGGTCGCTCTACGAAGTTTACCCGCCCACCAGCCGGGACCTGGTGCAGGAGTTTGAATCGCGCGCGGCGGGCCGGGACGCGACCTTCGCCGGGATTCTGGCGCAACTGGGACCGCTGCAACAGGCGCGGCCGGACCGCGAATTTGCCAACCTGCTGGAGGCCATCGGCACAAACGACATCCAACCGTACTTCCGGTTCGTCGAGGCGAAAAATCAGCCGGACCCCAATACTTTCATTTTGAACCAGCTTCAGCGCGACGCGGCGGGCAAAATCAAGCTCGGCCTCGATCTGCAGGGAGGCACGTCGTTTCTGGTCGAAATGGATACGAACAACCTGGCCAATCCGGATGATGCGAGCGGGGCGCTGTCGCAGGCGGTGGAAGTGCTGCGCAAACGCATTGACCAGTTCGGCGTGGCCGAGCCGGTCATTCAACCGGCGGGTGGCAACCGCATTTTGATCCAGTTGCCCGGCCTGTCGGAGGCCGTCAAGGAAAGTGCCAAAACCCAGATTCAAAAGCCGGCGTACCTTGAATTCCGGCTGGTGAAAGAGGACAGCCAGCAGATCCTGGACAACCACCAGCCGATCCCGCCCGGCTACGAATTACTCAAGCATGTCGAGCCGCCAGTGGACGGCAAACCGCAACCGGTCGAAGAGGCCGTGGTGAAAAAGCGGGCGGAGAATGGCCTGCGCGGCGACATCGTAAAAAGTGCCATGGTGGGACGTGGCAACATGGGTGAACCGGAGATTGAATTCAAGCTCAACGACGAGGGCGCAAAACGGTTCGGCGACGTCACCCGCAACAGTATCGGCCGGCGACTGGCCATCGTGCTCGACGGCCAGCTCTATTCCGCACCGGTCATTCAGGGTGCGATCGAAACCGGCAGCGGCGAGATCACGGGACATTTCACTCCCGAAGAGGCGCAGCAACTGGCAAACGTACTCCAAAACCCGCTGCGCGCCCCGCTCAAAATCGTCTCTTCCAGCGACGTCTCTCCAACCCTCGGCACTGATTCGATTCGCAGCGGCATCAAGGCCTCGATTTACGGCGTGATTTTTGTGTCCGCGTTCATGCTGGTCTATTACCTCGTCGCCGGTCTGGCCGCCAACGTCGCGCTCATCACCAACATCATCATCCTGCTGGGCGTCATGTGTTCCATCGGCGCGACGTTCACGCTGCCCGGCATCGCCGGCGGCGTGCTCACCGTCGGCATGGCGGTGGACGCCAACGTGCTGATTTACGAACGCATCCGCGAGGAGCTGGCCAAGGGCAAATCCTTGCGCGGCGCCATCAACGCCGGGTACGCCCGCGCGTTCGGCACGATTTTCGATTCTCACGTCACCACCCTCATCTCGTCCGTCATTTTGATTTTCATGGGCACGGGCGAAATCAAGGGTTTCGGCGTCACGCTCACCATCGGTGTGGCGGCCAGCCTGTTCACCGCGCTGGTGGTCACCCGCCTGCTCTTCAACTTCATGCTCGACCGCAACTGGTTGAAATCGCTGCCGATGCTCCACATCATCCGGAGCGCCAGATTTGACTTCATGAAGGTGGCCACCCCGCTGTTTGTCATCACCTGGGCATTCATCATCCTGTCGTTGGGGTACGGCGCCTTCGGTCGCGGTCAAAAACTGTTCGGCGTGGACTTTTTGGGCGGTGACAGCACGACGTTCACGTTCGCGCAAAAAATTGGCGTGGATCAAATCCGTTCCGCCATGAACACCATTGGCGAGAAGGACGCGGAAATCCAACCCCAGAAGGATGTCAGCAGCGGCTTGGAAACATTGCGCGTGACGTCCTCCAGCGGTTCGGAATCGAAGGTGGAACAGGCGCTGGCCCAGCAGTTCCCGCAGGCGCAGTTCAAGGCCATTCAACGCCAGCAGGTCGGGGCCGTCGTCGGCAGGGAAATCCGGCAGTCCGCCGTCGTCGCCTGTTTGTTGTCCATGTTCGGCATCCTGGTCTATGTCGCGTTCCGTTACGAATTTTCCTTCGCCGTCAGCGCCATCGTGGGCGTGTTGCATGACGTGTTGCTGGCGATTGGCTGTTATTGCATCGCCAACGCCGTTTCCGGGCGGCAATTCAACGCCACCGTCGTCGCCGCCGTGCTGACCATCATCGGCTTTTCGCTCAACGACAAAATCGTCATCTTCGACCGGATCCGCGAGAATTTGAAGCTCGGCGTGCGCGGCTCGTTCCGCGAGGTCATCAACCAGGCGCTGAACCAGACGTTGAGCCGCACCATCATCACGTCCGGCACGGTCTTTCTGGCCACCCTGTCGCTGTTCATCTTCGGTGGCGGCGTCATTAACGACTTTGCCTTCACGTTCCTCGTCGGCATCATCACCGGCACCTATTCGAGCATCTACGTCGCCAGCGCGCTGGTCCTGTGGTGGCACAAGGGCGAACGCCCGAACATCGGCGCTTCCCAGGTGACCATGCAACGGGACGCGGCGCCGGCAAAAGTTTGATTTGCCTTCTTAATCGTAATCTTAATCCTGTTCTTAATCTTATCCGTCGAGTGGAATTAAGATTAAGATGACGATCAAGATTAAGAACTCAACGGCCGGGGTGCCACAACCATGATTGCCGTGATTCAAATCACTCCCTGGGTATGGGCGGGTTTCATTCTGTGCATCCTGTTTTTTCTCGCGCTGGATCTGGGTGTGTTTCATCGCGGCGCGCACGTCGTCAGATTCAAGGAAGCCCTCGCCTGGACCACGCTTTGGTTTGCACTGGCCATGTTGTTTGCCGGAATCATGGCGTATGGGCGCGGTCAGGAAGAGGCGGTCCAATTTGCCACCGGTTACGTCATCGAACTGTCGCTCTCCCTCGACAACGTCCTGGTCATCGCGCTTATCTTTGCCTGGTTTCACGTGCCGCCGGCGTTTCAACATCGCCTGCTCTTCCTGGGCATCCTCGGCGCGCTCGTCATGCGGGGCGCCCTGATTTCCGCTGGCGTGGCTCTCATTCACGAATTCGCGTGGGTATTGTATGCTTTCGGCGCGTTCCTGGTTTTTGCCGGCGTCAAAATGCTCTTTGCCGGGGAAAGAACGGTGCGACCGGAACATAATCTGGTGCTGCGACTCGCCCGCAAATGGTTTCCGGTCACGCCGGGTTTCGTGGGCGGAAAACTTTTTACCCGGCTGGAGGGCCGCTTCGCCCTCACCCCGCTGGCGCTGGTCCTCTTGCTGGTGGAAACCAGCGATTTGATTTTCGCCCTGGATTCCGTGCCGGCGGTGTTTTCCGTGACGCGCAAGGCCTTCATCGTTTTTTCCTCAAACGTCTTCGCCATACTCGGGCTGCGTTCGCTTTACTTCGTGCTGGCCGGCGCGCTGGGCTATTTTCGCTACTTAAAAATCGGCCTCTCCCTGGTCCTGGTGTTCATCGGCGTAAAAATGCTGGTCGAGCCGCATGACCGGCCGCCCCAATGGTTTCAAATGAAAATCCCCACCGGCATTTCGCTCCTGGCGGTGGCTTTAATCCTGTCTGTCGCCATCGCGCTGTCAATCGCCGCCGCCCGGCGGAAAAAAATTAACCACGGATGAACACAGATGGACACGGATGACATTATTTTGGGTCTTGCCAACGAAAACACCCCGCTGACTTTCGGGCAGCCGTTAGCATGTTTTATCCGTGTTCATCTGTGTCCATCCGTGGTTGAACCCGTATGAAATTCCGCTGGTCCCTCGCCCCGCCGCAGCCATTGCTGGCCGGCCAGCTCGCGGCGCAGTTGAATCTTTCACCGCTCCTGACCCAATGCCTGCTCAATCGCAACTTCAGCGAACCGCCCGCCATTGAAACCTTCCTGCAGCCGCGCCTGAAAAACCTGGCCGACCCGTTTTTGCTGCCGGACATGAACGTGGCCGTGGAACGGCTGCTCCGCGCCCGCGAACAAAACGAACCGCTCGTGATTTTCGGTGATTACGACGTGGACGGCGTGACCTCCACCGCCCTGCTCCTGGAGTTGCTCCGCGCCCTGGGCTGGCAGGCGGATTTTTACCTGCCGAACCGCATGGACGAGGGCTACGGCCTGAGCCCGGAAGCGGTTGAAAACTGTCTGAAACAATTTCCCGTCACCCTCCTGCTTGCCGTGGATTGCGGTTCAACCGCCGTGGAAACCGTCCGCTCGCTTCGTGCCCGCGGCGTGGACGTGATTGTGCTCGACCACCATCAGGTTTCAAACCCCGCGCCGGAAGCAGTCGCGCTCGTGAATCCACAAATTCAGGGTCGAGAGTCGAGAGTCGAGAGTCGAGGGCAGGCAGCTGCTTGTCGCCCGACCCTCGACGCTCGACCCTCGACGGAACTATGTTCCGCCGGTCTCGCCTTCAAACTCGCCCACGCGCTGGTCAAACGCGGACGCGAACTCAAGCTGCCCGGCCTGGCGGACTACGATTTGCGGCCGCTGCTGGACCTCGTGGCGCTGGGCACGATTGCCGACCTGGTTCCGCTCGTCGGGGAAAATCGCATTCTGGTTTCCGCCGGATTGCAAGGGTTGAACCGGACCCAGCGGCCCGGGCTCATCGCCCTGAAGAAGGCCGCGCAATCACCGCCCGTGCTGGGCACGCACGACGTGGCCTTTCAACTCGCGCCGCGCCTCAATGCCGCCGGCCGCCTCGAAACCGCCGAGGCATCCCTGCGGCTGCTGCTGGCCCGCACGCTGGCCGAGGCGGTGCCGCTCGCCGAAAATCTTGACGCCCGCAACCGCGAACGCCAGAAAATTGAGCGCGGCATCGCCGTAGAAGTCACCGGCGCCGTGCGCGCCAAATTCAATCCGCAGACCGACTTTGTCATCGTGGAGGGGCAATTGCTCTGGCACATCGGCGTGGTCGGCATCGTGGCGTCACGGGTGTTGCAGGCATTTTACCGGCCCACCATCATTCTCGGCGGACCCGCCGAGCGGGACGCGGAATGGCGCGGATCGGGCCGCAGCATCGCCGGTTTCGATCTGGCCGCCGCGTTGTGCGAGTGCGATGATTTGCTGACGCGCCACGGCGGGCACGCGATGGCCGCGGGTTTGAGCATCCGGCCGGACAACATTGACGCGTTGCGGCAGCGGTTGAATACACTGGCCAGCCGCGCGCTCCGACCGGAGGATTTGCAACCGCCCTTGCGCCTCGATGCGGAAGTGGGGCTGGAAGAAATGACCCTGGAATCGCTGCACGAGTTTTCACGTTTGAGCCCGGTGGGCCAGGGCAATCCCGGCGTGCAGTTCTGTGCGCGCCAGCTCACGCATGCGCGACCGCTGCAACGCATCGGCACAGACAAACAACACGTCAAAATGTGGGTCACGGATGGCGCGGCCACGCTGGAAGCCCTCTGGTGGAACGGCGGCGCAGAATCCCTGCCGGTTGGGAAATTTGACCTCGCCTTTGCCCCGCAGGTCAACCTCTTCAACGGCAGGCATACCGTGCAATTGAAAGTGCTGGACTGGCGGCCTGCGACTTAGTCGGGAGTCCAAATTCCAGAGTCCACAGTCTTCGAATTTTTGGCAGAAGTGGAGTTTTCAATTATTCGGTCGGGCGAGCAGCCCGTCCCGCCCTGCGGTGATCCTCGCGGGCCGTCATCTTTAAGTTTGGATGCGCCCGTTCCGGCTCGTCAGCAGCCTCGCCCCATCAAACTGTGCCATTGGCGGTTTTTGGCCTTGGACTTTGGGCTTTGGACTTTAGACTGGAAAAAATGAACGCTGCCATTCTTGTCGCCGCCGGCAAAGGCACCCGCATGGGGCCAACAGCGGATAAATTGTTCCTCGAAGTGGCCGGCCGCCCCGTCGTGGCCCACACCTGGCAGCGATTCGCCGATGCGAAGTGCATCGGCGAAATCATTGTCGTCGTGCGCGACGGGATGCAAAACGCCTTCACGGAACTGGCGTCAAGATTTAACCTGCAAAAACCGTTTCGCATTGTGGTCGGGGGCGCGGAGCGGCAGGACTCGGTCTGGAACGGTTTGGAAGCCCTGTCACTGACGGCGGAGATTGTGGCGATTCAGGACGCCGCCCGGCCCTGTACCACCGACGAAGTAATTGCGGCGACCATTCAGGCGGCGGACGAAACCGGCGCGGCCGTGGCGGCGCAGCCGGTGACGGACACCCTCAAGGAATCCGCCGACGGACGGTTGATCCAGCGTACGCTCGACCGGTCGAAATTATGGGCGGTGCAAACACCGCAAACGTTTCGCGTCGAAGTGATCCGCCGCGCGCTGGCGGAAGCGCGCCGCCGCCGGCTGGTGTTCACGGACGATACGGCGGCGTGCGAACTGATCGGCCAGCCGGTCCGGCTGGTGTCCAATATCGCGCCCAATCCCAAGGTCACGGTCCCCGGCGACCTGCCGTTCATCGAAATGCTGTTGCGGACCAGGACATGATTCAACGTTCGACCAGTTTGAAACCAGTGCAACCCCGGAGCGCCGGGCGCCGTCCCGGCGTGACGATGGTTTTCCCCAACGAGCCGGGACGGTGCCCGGCGTTCCGAAAGCCCGGGAAACGGGTTTTGCAGAGGTTCCAGTTTGTGTTAATTTCCTCCTGCTTATGAAACGACGTCTGATTTACGGGTTGGTCATCGCGGGGCTGCTGCTGAACCTGGTCATTGGCGCCCGCATTTATTTGAGCTCGGCCAACGCGGAGGAGCAGAAGGATTCCGTTTATCCCAACCTGGAGCTGTTCGCCAATGTACTGGAAAAGGTCCGGACGGAGTACGTGGACGGCCAGAAGCTGACGTATCACGACCTGGTTTACGACGCGCTTAAGGGGATGATTGATGCGCTGGATCCGCACAGTGAATTCATGGATCCGGAGGAGTATCAGGAATTGCAGAGCGACACGGAAGGGGCGTTTGGCGGACTCGGCCTGGTCGTCAGCATGAAAGACAATTACGTCACGGTGATCACGCCCATGGATGACACGCCCGGATTCCGCGCCGGCATTCTGGCCGGCGACCGCATCATAAAAATCGACGGCAAGGGCGCGGACAAATTGTCCCTGCAGGATGCGGTCAAGGAACTTCGCGGCGAACCCGGCACCCAGGTGACCGTGACCGTTCAGCGCCCGTCCACCGGCATCACCCGGGATTTAACCCTGACCCGCGCGATCATCAACGTGGACATGGTAAAGGACGTCAATGGCAAAAAGGAGTTCCCGCTCGGCCCGGACCAGATCGGCTACATTCGCATCACCCAGTTTGGCGACAACACCAGCGATGAACTGGAGGACGCGTTGAATAAATTGAAGGCCCAGGGCATGAAGGCGCTGATTCTTGACTTGCGGGGCAATCCCGGCGGCCTGCTGGATGAAGCCGTGGGGGTTTGCAGCAAATTTCTGCCGCGCGGGCAACTGGTGGTCACCACCGAAGGCCGCGATCCGGACCAAAACTCAACCCGGCGTGCCGACGGCCGCGGCGACGAATTGAAGCACATGCCCGTGGTGGTGCTGGTCAACCTCGGCAGCGCGAGCGCGTCGGAAATTGTCACCGGCTGCCTGCAGGATTTGCACCGCGGGATCGTGCTCGGCGAGAAAACGTTCGGCAAAGGCTCCGTGCAGAGCATTTTCCCGCTGGACGACGGTTCGGCGCTCAAACTGACGACCGCCAAATATTACACACCCAGCCACCGGGTCATTCATGAACATGGCATCACGCCGGACGTGGTCGTGCCCATGACCGATGAGGAAGAGGCCGCGTTGATTTTCATGCGCTCACCCGGCGGATTGTACGCGCTGAGTCCGGAAGAACGCGCCCGGGTCGAAAAAATCCGGGACGTGCAGATGGACCGCGCCGAAGACCTGCTCAAGGGCATTCTCCTTTACAGCCAGTTCTCAAAAGCCGAGAAGGTCGCGGTGAAATGAAAGGCTGGAGTTCAAGCTTCAGCTTGCCTCCCGTCAGCATTCCGGAACGAACAAGCTGAAGCTTGAACTCCAACACGATGACTTTATTGGCCATAGAAACTTCCTGTGACGAAACCAGCGTCGCCGTGGTGCGCGACGGAACGGTATTGTCCAACGCGGTTTCCTCGCAAATCCGGATTCACGCCGAGTATGGCGGCGTTGTGCCCGAACTTGCCGCGCGTGAACATTTGCGGAATCTGCTTCCCGTAACCCAGGCGGCGCTGCAGGCAGCGCGGTTGCAACCGGACCAGCTCGACGCCGTCGCCGCCACGCAAGGACCGGGATTACCCACGGCGCTGCTCGTGGGATTCAAGGCCGCGCAGGCCGTCGCCTTTGCCCTGCGGAAACCGTTTCTCGGAATCCACCATCACGAAGCGCATCTTTATTCACCGTGGATTCGCAACGCCGAGCACCGCCTCAGCCTGGAGGAAACGGATCAAACGGGCCGGGACGGTGGCCGGCGCTCCGGCTTTGGCTACGCCGACTTCTCCAGCTTTCAACCCAATGTATCGCTCATCGTCAGCGGCGGCCATACGCTGCTCGTGCGGGTGGAATCGGAGTCGAAACATCGCGTGCTCGGCTCGACCACGGACGACGCGGCAGGCGAATGCTTCGATAAGACCGGCAAGTTAATGGGACTGCCCTACCCTGCCGGACCGGAAATCGACCGGCTGTCGGAATCGGGAAACCCGAAAGCCTTCGACTTTCCGCGCCCGTTGCTCAACGATGCCAGTGACGATTTCAGCTTCAGCGGCTTGAAAACCGCCGTGCGCTACTTTGTCCGCGACCATCCGGATTTATTGAAGGAAGCGCAAGCCGTGCGTGACGTGTGCGCCAGCATTCAAGCGGCGATCGTTGAGGTGCTGGTGGCCAAAACCCTGCGCGCCGCAAAGCGCAACGGCGTCCGGTGCGTGACGGCGTCCGGCGGCGTGACGTGCAATCGCGCCCTGCGCCGCGAGCTGACGCGGGCCTGCGAAAAGGAAGGGCTCACGCTGCGCCTTGCGGAAAGAGAGCTTTGCACCGACAACGCAGCGATGATTGGAATCCTGGCGGAACGGAAATTGTCGGCCGGCATCAAACCGGCCTCCTTCAATGAGGAAATCAAGCCGGGCTGGATATTGGAGTGAGCAAGGCGTCCTGCGCCGGATGCAATGCCTTGCGCTGTCTTGAGCTGCCCATAGTGTTGCAAACAAATCCTCAAATACCCCAAACTTATAAACGTTAAGGGCGAGGCAATGGTACTATTTGGTGGGGCGGGCAGCTTGTCCCGGCCTACGGTGATCCTTTCGAGCCGGCTCGTCAGCAGCCTCGTCACACCGAAAGTGGCAAAATGGACCATCACCTCGGCTGACTGTCAGTTGACCGGCACTGAAAACTTGAATATTCTGCTGCGGGCTCAGTTCTCGCTCCGGTCGCTGTGCTCCAAAAGCTTTTCCCCATCGCGCATGAACAAGACGAAGATTGCACGCCTGGTGTCCGTGGCGGGACATCCGTTTGTCATGATCGTGCTGCTCGTCCTGTTGCTTTCGTGGACCATGGACCGGGCTGCGGCCTGGCGCATCACAGGTTTTGTTGCGGTAATAGGCTTGGTTCCAACCGGTTTGCTCCTGTGGCGGCGTTCGACTTCCCGACGGAGGCCGACCACGGATAACTCCGCACCGGAAGACCGAACGATGTTCTATTTCAGCCTGTTTGCCGTGCTGCTGCTCTCGAGCGTCTATTTTCATTTTGTTGAGCACTCGGCAATTCTGGTTCGGGGCTCCGCGGTAACCGCCCTGATGTCGGCCGTGGCCGCCGTGTTCAATCGATGGATCAGGCTATCCCTGCATCTGGCCTTTGCAACTTACACCGGTTTGGTCCTCACGAGAATTCATCCGGGTGATGGCTTGCCGATACTCATCTTTGTTCCCTTCCTGGCCTGGTCGCGGCTTGTCCTTTTGCGTCACACGCTGCCGGAAGTCATCGGCGGTGCCGCCCTGGGCCTGGGTGCGGCCGGCACCCTGATCTGGTTTTGGCCTCAAGGGTGAATGACCAAAACTTGTTCTTCTCAGGGAGCCGGATACACTGCCGCCTTGATTCAGTCCCAAAAACCATGAATCCCGGCGCCGCTCTCCCCTCCGCTGCCAATCCTAAAAGTTCCACCCGCTGGTTGTGGCTGGGATGGCAGGCTGAACTCGCCCTCTTTCGCCGTCCCCTGCTCGGGTTGTCCGTCCTGGCCATCGTGCTGGTTCCGTCCCTGTATGCCGTCTTTTACATCAGCAGCTTCTGGGATCCCTATGGCCACCTGGATCGCCTGCCGGCGGCCTTCGTCAACGCCGACCGCGGCGCCTCCCGGGGTGGCCGGAATGTGAATCTCGGCAATACGATTGCTGAACAATTCGAACGGCGACCCCCGTTCCGTTTCGTCCGGCTGCCCTCGGTATCGGCCGCCGACAAAGCCCTTCGCCGCGGTGAAGTCTATTTTACGCTGGTCATCCCGGCCGACTTCAGTGAACGGGCCCTGGCCGCCCGGGAGAATGAACCGGCGAATTTCACCATGCGGGTCGCCGAGGGCCAAAGCTATACCGGCGCCATCATCAGCCGGCGCTTCGGCAGTGAACTTGCCCATACGCTGAACGAACAACTGAACCGCGAACGCTGGGCGGCCATCGTCGGCGACCCCGCCGCATCCACCACCAATTCGCTGCGGGCCGCCCTCGGACCGCTTCGGGACGGCAGCCGGGAGCTGCACCAGGGCGCCCAACGCGTGCAGGAAGGAAGCGACCGGCTCGACCAGGGACTCGACCAGGCCGCCGCCGGCGCCCGGCGCCTGAATGACGGCATGGAAAATATTGCCGGCGGATTGCGGGAGATGCGCGACCGTTTGCCGCCCGGGAGCCAGTTGCAGGAACTCGCCGCCGGCAGCGCGGCCGTGGTGGCCGGAGAAGCAAAGCTGGCGACGGCAATCGACCAGCTGGTGGCCGGAGGTCAACGCCTCGATCAAGGGGCCGGACAACTCCGCCAGGGCGCCGCCCGGATACCCTTCGGCGGCCGCCGTCTTTCCGACGGCGCGGCGCAACTTGAAACCGGTATTGCCACGCTCGACACCAACCTCCTCCTCGTCGCGGCCGGCAGCCAGGAATTACACGGGGGATTGGAAAAGCTCAATGACGGACTCCAGCCGCTGACCCGTGGCCTGATGGAGCTCGAATCGGGCATGCAACGGATGATCGATCAGCTTCCCCCGGCGGAAGCACAGAACGGAGTGACCACTGAAGCCGGGCAACTCCATAATGGCGGCGCTGAATTGACCAATGGGCTCGCCCGTTTGAGCGACGGTTCGCACCAACTCGCGGAAAGCATCAAGGAACTCGAAGCCGGGTCCGCCGTGATGGCCGATGGTCTCGACCGGCTGGACGCCGGTTTGACGGAGGAACTCGGCGATGCCGACGCCGACGGGCTGGCCGCTTCCGTCCATGTGGACGTTGAATCCTATGCCGCGGTCCCGAACAACGGGACCGCATATTGTCCATATTTTGCATCCCTGGCCCTGTGGCTGGGCGGAATCATGATCACCTTCGTCTTCCATTGCCGCCGGCTCATTGAACCGCTCAGGGACGCGCCGCGTTGGGTGTGCTGGCTCGTTAAATCGGCCGTGCCGCTGGGCCTCGGCGTGCTGCAAGCCACCGTCGTCGTCGTGGTGCTGCGCCTGGCTTTTGGCATCGTGTTCGTCCACCCCTGGCTCGTCTGGCTGGCCGCCACGCTCGGTTCGCTCACCTTCGTCTCGATCATCATTCTCCTCATCGCCGTGCTCGGTGATGCCGGACGGCTGCCGGCCGTGGTGCTGCTCATCCTGCAACTGGCGGCGGCGGGCGGCATTTATCCCGTGGAACTTTCAGGCCGGTTCTACGAGGCCATCCATCCGTTTCTGCCTTTATCCGCGCTGGTCAGTGCCTTTCGCGCCACGATGTTCGGCGCCTTTGATGGCACGTGGGCGGCGGCGGCGGCACAACTGGCGGTCACAGGCGTCGGCGCGGCAATTCTTGCCATCTGGCTCGCCCGATGGAAATACGTTTCCCGCGAATCCTACGGTCCGGCGGTGGAATTCTCTTGAAGGGGAAAGCGAAGGCTGAAGGCCGAACGCTAAATTCCAAGGGCTCCCGCCTTCATCGATTTCGGCGTGGCCAGGAAGGCCGCAACGCCAACCTTGAAAATCATTTTGGCGCTGGGCGTTTATCCATCGGCCTTTCAAGCCACAAAGCCGCAGGATTGGGAGTGCCCGAGTGGCAGAAAGAACGGAATGGAGTATGTTCTTCTGGCTCTGATGGCAGGCAGATCTGTACGTCTGGTTCCTCCGATGTTCGGGTTTTCAACCTGTCGTCAGGGCCATCGGTAATGCCAGGCTGAAGGCCAAACTCCAACCTCCAAATTATTTCAGCCTTTAGCATCTAGCCTTTGACCTTTAGCCTTTCGGTCAAAACCAGCATGAGCAAACGCAAACGCATTCCCACCGACGGCGGACAAAGTTTGAGTCACAATCCCTTTGTCGCCCTGTCCAGCGCCGGGCTCCCGCCCGCACCGGAAAATCCGGGTGGGGCGAGCGTCCCCGAGAGCCGGCTCGTCAGTAGCCTCACCCCACCCCAGACATCGAAACCCGTGCGGAAGCATCGCGGGCGCGTGGACATCGTCCGGCAGACGGCCGGGCGCGGCGGCAAGACCGTGACGGTGGTGAAAGGTTTTATCGGCATCGGACTGCCGGAAAAGGAGCAACTGGCCAGGGCGATGCAGCGTGCCTGCGGCACTGGCGGCACGGTGAAGAATGGCCAGATCGAAATCCAGGGCGACCAACGTGCGGAAATTGCCCGCATCCTGACCGAGGCAAATTTTCGACCGGTGTTCGCCGGAGGATAGCAACCTGGGAAAAATTGGCAGATGGGAAATGTCAGATGGGAGTTGAGGAGGTTGATAAAGGACGGTCGGACAGCCGCAGGACCTGGATTAAGGTGAACACCCCATGGCCGAGGCGCCCTTGCCGGCCTATCCTTGCTGCATGAGACACAATAAAGGTTTCCATGATCAATACCAACCACCGGATGGTGACGATGAAGGCTTGGACCGGATTCACGCACGCTTTGACCGGCTCGCTTTAAGGGTGAAAGATGCGTCGGGCACCGGCCGGACCAAATTCATCCGCCCGGCGAACCTCCCGGAAACACCGGTCTTCGCACCGCCTGAACAGGAATTGTTCCCGATGATGACCGCGTGGCCGGTCGGGCGTTGAGAGTGGATGGTTGAGGGCAAAAGCCGGAATGAGAAAATCGTTCCGGCCGTTTTGTTTTGGGCAGACCCATTCCTTCGCGCGGGCACACGCGATGCCACATCATTTGCTATGCCGATTCGCCGGCCATGCGTTTCCAGATGGCGTTGCCCACCATTAAAGTAAGCGCAATGGTTGCGACCGCCACAGCGTAAGCCAGAAATTCCACTTCCATGAGCCAGGTTTTATTGTTCATCGCCAGGAGTATCACTTGAAATCCCTGCCTTCACCATGGGGCATTCACCCCGGTAACGTGATCAGTCCTGAATTTTGCCATCCGGTCGCAGGAGTGACTCAAGGTTCACGTTCCAAATCTAAACCAAGGATTTTCCCAGTCGCGGTTCGGCCGGTTGAGACGTAGCGTCATACATGCAAGCAATATCAGAACAAACAGTTGACCGTTCGCACCGGGAGCTTCCCGAGCGCGGAACCACATGGTACCTCCGTGAAATCGTTGCCAGGCTGAGGAAGGCGGTAAAAATTCCGATGGGTTATCAGGATATGACCGGCTTCCACTTTGGCGTTGAACGATACGCGCCTGACGGGCCGCATCAACTGGTGCCGGCACGTTTCCACCGAAGCGAGCGTGAACGCAATGCCATCCTGACCAGCATGAGACACCGAGTGGTCTAATCCGCTCCTAACGCAGTCGCCCTATGAAGTGAGCTGTTCGGCTGTGCCGCTGTCGCGGCGCCATCCCGCGACGAGGCAGTCAAATCTTCCTGGCTGCAGACCACCGGCCGGGAGCGGCCCGGTTCCGGGAGTTCCACCACCTTTTTGTAGAGATATTCGGATTCGGTGATTTGTTGTAAAAACCGGACATCAATCTCCATTCTTTCCCTGCCGACCACCTCCTTGGCGTCGTCAAGGCTGGAATCATAAATCACAGCAAATGCCCGCTGGCTCTCAAGTTCCAATCCCGCCGAAATAAATGTATTCCTGGCGCGAATTATTACTCTGAACCCATCGACATTCATTATTCACCTCGAAACCGTACACGTTCGGAACATTCCCGGCGGTCCCGACAGAAACAACCGCCGGCACTGAATCCGTTCGTCCCGGCTATTTCCGGTCGTGATCCGGCCCGGAATCCTTCACATTATCCCTATGGTCCTGATGCCCGGCATCGGGTCTCCAATTCTTCGGATACTTCCGGAGCATCTCCGCGTGATGGTTTGCCGGGGAATCATGGAAATCCATCCGCACCGACGGTGAAGCCAGCAACACGCCAACCGCGACACCCTGCGGTGCCGGCTGCATGACCCACGCGCCGTTTTCCAAATTTGCGTATTGGTGACGTTGGCTGTTGTAATAGATGCCATAGTCGGGGTAATAAATGTAATCGTCCTGGACCACGACTACCGGCGGTGCCACCACCACGGGCGGTGCCACGATTATCCCGACGCGCAGCCCATCAGCGTAGCCTGTGTTTGCGGTCAGCATCGTCAGGAGCGCGGCGCCCACTACGAATCCAACCCCGTTGGTTCTGAAGAAAAGTTTTTTGTTTTTCATGGGCTGAGAATAACCGGGGAAACGTGGCCGTGCCATGGGGTGAAACCCTAAGCCCAATTCCCGCCGGAAACGGGTTCAACTTTGCGGCGCGGAAAGTTGTTCGAGGTCCGCGCCTTCGCGTTGCCGGAGGACGGCTTCAACCCGGGGCACATACATCTGCGTTTCCGCAGGCAGATGTTCGGCAATGTCGTCGTAACTGTGCGTTTTATACCGGTCCAGAAGTTTCTGCACGGTGCCCTCACCCGCATTGTAAGCGGCCAGCGCCAGCCGCCAGTCCTTGAAACGATCGTACAAATATTTCAGATATTGGGCGGAAGCGGTCGCGCTCGGTTCCGGCTGAAAACGCTGGTCGCGCGGCCACAGGGAAAGACCAAACCGTTTGGCCGTGTCCGGCATCAATTGAAACAGTCCTGCCGCTCCCGCCGGACTCAGCGCCCGGCGGTCAAAGGACGATTCCACTTCCGCCACCCAGACGAGTTCCGGCGGTATCTTTTGCGCGGTAAAAATCGGCTTCAACTCCGGCACGTATTCTTTGGCCGAAGGCGGCCAGGGAGCCACGGAGACTTTTTTTATCCATAGCTCGCGTTCCTTTTGCGGCGAAGGATTGGGAACCGGAGGGGGCGCTTGGTTCGTCTCGACGTTCGGCGGCGCAATGGTGAGCCGGATTTCGTCTGCGACGTCCAGGTAATCCATCTGCGCCTTCAGCCAGGCGGCGTAGGGCCGGGTATTCTCACTGCTTTCCAGCAACGACAGGACGGTCTGGGCCGTTTGTCTCAACGCCGCCAGGTCCACCACGTAATCGCCTTGATAACGCTGCTGCAATTCGCGGAAGAATTGTTGCACCTGGGGATCGTCCACCGTGGGAAGGGCGTTAAGAACGTTCGTGTCGAGGTTTTCCTGCGCCCATTGTTGCGCGCCTTGAACCAGGTCCGGCAAGGTGAGCGTGTCGTCTTCCGCGCGCGCCGTCAGCGGACCCGCGAGCAGCAACCCACAAATGCATCCGAACCATTTCATTCGCACATAGCGCACTTCCATTTTCCAACCAGGTAATTTTCATTGGTCGGGACGCGGCGCTGTCCCTACCTTCTCACGACAACTTCAACTTCTCCGGGCCATCCAAACTTCCCTGCGCGGTTTCGACCAGTTCACGGATGCGGCGCGCGTCCGCCTTCCGATGACCGTGGCTGATCAACGGGTCGCTGCCGCCGGACGATTCAATCAATACGTCCGACCAGAGGATTCCCGTTTTGATGTGAACGGACGCCACCTTCGAGATGCTGATGCTGATTTCGTCCTTGCTGAACCACGACCGTTTGTGCCGGATGACCGACCGGTCCGTCACCTCGATGATCGTGCGGAAGAGGAAATTCCCGCGCGTCCACCGGCTCGCTTTGAATGTTTCTGAAGGCACACTGGCAGTGTGATTCAGAATGACAGCTTTATCAACTGCATTTGAATTTCGGCCGGGGCGCGATTTGGAATGTTAATCTGACATTTTACCAAAAAACACACAAACGCCGACAATTTGTGATTAACGGCTGCTTGCGGCCGGCGTTAAATTTGAGGTGATGAATTGTCCCGTTAAATTCCGTCAATCGAAAATTGACCTGTACCTGACAGCGCCACCGGCCGAAGAAACGCACTGGGTTCAGTGTAATGGCCACCGGTGCTTGGCGATCGTGGACAAAAATGGAAAATGGAAGTGCTTCGCCACCGGCGAGGAATTAATCGATGTGGTCATGGTCCATCCCGCTTAGCCAGTGCTGCGTTTTGAAATATCGCGGGACAGAGCAAACCCCAAAATCAGTTGGAAAATATCCGGCATTCTTGAAAACCGGCCACTTTATTCACACCTGGTTGCGAATAAATTGTGAATAAAAGTTAACCTGCCCGTCACCTGGCTGTAACACGCTTGAATTAGCGTGTTACTGTCCGAGGACGTGCATGAAAAAAATCCTGATCTTGACCGCCGGATTCGGAGACGGGCACAACGCCGCTGCCCGCAGTTTGCGCGACGCGATTGAGTTGCTGGACGAGGACGCGCGCACCGAGGTGATTGATCTCTTCGCCGACAGCTACGGCGTGTTCAACACGTTCGCCCGGAAAACCTATCTCGGCGTCGTGCAATACGCTCCCCGGCTCTGGGGCGGCATTTACTCGCTGCTCGACAAATCGCCGCTCGTCGAAAAGCAGCTCGGCAATTTTACCCGCCTGCAAGGCACGCTCGAAAAAATCCTGGCCGAGACGCAGCCGGACTGTGTCATCTCCACCTACCCCGTTTACGGCCACGTCATCCGGAAAATTTATCACGGCCAGCACGAGCGTCCGTTCCGGTTCATCACCGTCGTCACCGATTCCATCACCATCAATTCCGCGTGGTTCCGGGCGCCCAGCGACCTGTTCTGCGTGGCCAATGAAGCCTCCGCCGAAGTCCTCCGCAAAGGCGGTATTCCGGAAAAACAAATCATGGTGCTCGGTTTTCCGGTGAACCCCGTGTTCGCCGAACCGGCGGTGGAATTGCCGGCGCCGGTCGGTGACGAACCGCGCCGCGTGCTTTACATCATCAACACCGGCAAAAAAAAGGCCGGCAAGGCGATTGACCGGTTGCTCGAACTCGACCATGTGCACCTCACCATCACCGCCGGACGCGACGCCAAATTGCGCGCCGAGCTGATCGAGCGCACGCGCAAACAATCCGACCGCGTGAAGGTGCTGGGCTGGACGAACCAGATGCCCGAATTGATGAGGTCGCACCATCTGGTCATCAGCAAGGCCGGCGGGGCAACCGTGCAGGAAGCCATCGCCGCGCGCTGTCCGATGATTGTCAACCAGGTCATCCCCGGCCAGGAGGAAGGCAACGCGGAACTCATCTGGCGCTATAATCTCGGCGCCATCGGTGAGAAAAACCGCGAGGTCGCCGAACTGGTGGACAAGGCCTTTGCCAAACGCGCCGCGCTCTGGTCGGAATGGCGCAAAAATCTTAAAGCGGCCAGCCACCCCGACGCCGCGTTGCGCATTGCCGAACTCATCCTCGCCGAGGCCGGCGACGACACGACCGGCCGCAAGGCGGTCAAATTGTTCGAAACCGCGCCGGACCGCGTCATGCGTTCCGCGCCGGCTCAAAACGGAAACGGCGACCGTGCCAAGATGCTGCTCTGCGATTTCCACATCCACTCGAATTATTCCGACGGCAAACTGAGCGTGCCGGAGATTGTGGATTTTTACGGCGAGCGGGGTTTCGATTGCATTTGCATCACCGACCACCTGGCGGACCCGAGCCGCCTGCTCGGCAAGCTGTCGGAACTGGCCAATTGCACGCTCGGCCAGGAACAGGTGGCGGAATATTTCGCCGTCATCGAGCGCGAACGCCAGCGCGCCTGGCGGCGCTACCAGATGCTGGTGATGACCGGCATTGAATTCAACAAGGACGGTTACACCCGCAAGACCTCCGCCCACCTGCTCGGGATTGATTTGAAGGCGCCGATTGATGCCTCGCTCGACATTCCCGAAATCATCGGGCAAATCCACCAGCAGGGCGCGCTGGCCGTGGCCTCGCACCCGCATATCATGAAAAGCGAATGGGGCAAGAACACCCTGTATCTTTGGGAAAACCAGGAACAATTCGCGCCGCTGCTCGACGCCTGGGAAATCGCCAATCGCAACAACATCTTCAACGACATCGGCCTCAAACGATTGCCGTTCATCGCCAACAGCGACTTCCACAAACCCAAACACATCTATTCGTGGAAGACACTGATTCATTGCCAGAAGGACCCCGAAGCCATCAAAGATTGCATCCGCCGCAACGAGCACGTCGCCATCACCCTCTACCGGGATTTCGCCGGCGCTTTATCAAACCAGACGCGTCACGGTTTTGATTCACCCGCCGCTCTGCCCTACTTTCAGGATCGGCAGTCGGAGCAGGCCATTAATTCGTAAGGACTGGGAGCGCCGGCATCTTGCCGGCGTTTTCCAAGGAACGCTGGTGCCCCGGGAGCGCTGGCGTCTCGCCGGCGAGTTTTCATAATTCAACTGCCAATACGCCGGCAGGATGCCGGCGCTCCCGGGAACGGTGCTCCCGGTAATTGCAGCGCAAAAATTGTTGGAAAAAAAAGCCGGAATTGTGGAATATTGATTCATGGCAAAGCCAGACACCGAAAACGGCAACCGCCCGCCCACTTCCATGGAAGAAATCCAGCACGGCTGGCATGGCTTGGCAACGCGCGTGGACCAACTGGAATCCGAACGCAGCGCGCTGGAACAGGAGAACAAATCGCTGCGCACCCTTCTGGAAAAGACCATCGAATACCGCCAGAAATCGCACGGCGAACTCGTGAACCTCATCGCCGGTCTGGTGAGTAAATTGCCCATCAACGACGTCGGCGTCATGGTTACACGGCTGGTCGAGCACAACGCCCACGTCAACGAGGTCTGTTCCGCGCTCGTCAACGGCAAGATCGAGGGCAACGTCCTGCAACCGGCGATTTTGAAGGTCATGGAGCAAACCAAACGCGACCTGACCGCGGCCATAAAGCCGGCCGTAGAAGAGTTGGTTCACCTGGAAACACCCCTCGAAACCAAGATGCTCCACTCCCTCGTCACCAAGCCGGACCTGTTCTTCTCCCCGGAAAACGTCCGGGCCAGCCGCTGTTTCGTCAAAGGCCACGTGCCGCGGGAACGGATCGTACGGGAATTTGGCGAACCCGCCCTCCCTTGCTTCAACGATTTGACCACCGACGCCAAACTCAATCCGCGTCCGAAGCCGGAGGAAATTGTATTGGGCTTCAAAACTGATTTCGAGTCGGTGCTCCCCAAGGACGCCCTGCCGGCCGACAAACGGAAGGAACTGCTGGCCCTGCACCAGAAAATCCAGCGCAGCAAGGCCTCCACCCCCGAAGCCCAGGCGCAGAAAAACGCCTTCCTGAAACTCTCGTTCATCCTGGAATTGCTCCATTACTACAATCATCAAAACACGGAAACGTCCGAGGGCATTTTTGCCCAGCGCCTCCCCGCGGTGATCGAGCAATTGGTCGTCACCAACGACCATGACATCTTGGACGAAAAACTGATCGAACAGGCGGAAACCCTGCTGGACTTTGTAGCCGGCCACGACCAACGCCTGATGGTCGTCAACAACATCGGGAAGGTCGGCCGGACGGGCCGGACCCTGAAGTATGTGCTCACGTTGCGAATGGAAAAAGTGCCCGAACTCGAAGGCGTGATTGCCACCTTTGTCAAACATCTCATCCCCAATCAAAAGCCCCCACCGCCGCCATCCATCGCCGCCATAGTGCGGCTCATCAAACCCGAACTGCAACGGCCGGTGGTGAAGGCCATGATGACCTCGACCCGCATTCGCAAAAACGAGGCGGAAGCCCTCGGCCTGGCCGTCGGCCAGGAACTCGGTTTGAAGGATCTCGAGGCGGAATTGAAAAGAAACGATGCCGCGATCACCCCGGAGCTGGCGCAGCAGGTCGCCTGGGAAAACATCAAGGCCCGCCTGGCGCAGCGGGCCGCGCCCAATGACATCGCCACCGCCATCCGCGACCGGCTGCATGGCCAATACGACGCCGACGAGGTCAAACAAAGCTGGCTGGTGCTGATTGAAGCCGAGCCGATGGCCCTGGTCCGCATCTTCTGCCTTTTGCCCTATCTGCCCGACGGCCAAACCGATCCGATTGCCCAGGCCGTGATGGAATCCTACATCTCCCGGCTGGTACACGAAAAATACGCGGACACGTACAACAAGGTCGTGGGCGCCCTGAAGAACCTGTTCAAGATCAAACCCGACAGCCCGGCGCTGGTGAACTTTATATCGCTGGTGAAATGGGTGAACCCCGAAGCCGCCGCCAAACTGAGCCAGGACATCGGCCTGCCCGCCAAATAAAGGTAGGGACGCGGAATCAACCGCCACCCGTCGCGTCGAAGCAGCGCGAAGACGGAAGCCGCCAAGCCGCCGAGCCGATTTAATAAGGAAAACATGAAACCTTCACTCTTGCTGGGAGGCAGCAGGAAGCAAAGGCCAAAGGCTAAGTTCTAAAGGCTAAAATCCGTGTAATCCGTGGTTAAAAGCTCGTCTTCGCGCTGCTTCGACGGGACGAGTGGCGGTTCAAATTACCGCTAAACAATGGTCAACTGGACGCTGCTCTCGATGATGCCGGCGCTGATGGCGTAGCGGGTGAGTCCGGCGGTGTCGTGGATGTCGAGCTTCTGCATGACATGCTCGCGATGTTTCTCGACGGTCTTCATTCCGATGCCAAGTTCCGCCGCGGTTTCCTTGTTGGCCTTGCCTTCGGCGATCAGTTGCAGCACTTCCATCTCGCGCGTGGTCAGCGAGGCGGCTTTTTTTGTGAACCCACCCGCGCGGTCGGGCGCCAGCGGATGGATGCGCTCCTGACGCCGGGAAATGATGGGGCTGAAAAACTTTTTCCCCTTGTGGACTTCGCGGATCGCCCGGCACACGTCGTGGGCGGTGGCTTGTTTGAGCAGAAAACCCATGGCGCCGGATTCGGTTGCGCTCTTCACATAAGCATCATCGCTATGGGCGGAGAGCATGAGCACTTTGGTGGCGGGATTGGCTTTGAGCATCTGGCGGGTGGCCTCCAAACCATTGAGCAACGGCATGGCAATGTCCATCAAGACCACGTCGGGATGAAGTTTTTTGACTTGAACGACCGCTTCGCGACCGGTGTGCGCTTCGCCGGCGACTTCAAAATCACCTTCGAGTTCGATCAAGTTGCGCAATCCCTCGCGCACAACTGCATGATCTTCCACCAGCAAAACAGTGATTCGTTTCATAAAAATTCGATGCCTGGTTCCAGCGGCCGCTGTCAGCGACGTCCCCCCTGCACGCGAATTTGCCAGACGGAACGTTTTATTCTTCGATAGCAACCCGCGCACCATGAATACTATGAGCTGACCGCTCCAGTCTGTATATGGGGTGAACACCCCATGCGTTGACTGCGGGCGGCAAGATTCGCTTGAAGAAACTTTTGACGACTGTGAAGGGTCGGTCCCGCATTTTGAACCATCTTCGCTCTTGCAGGGAGGCAACAGCAGGCAATGCTGAAGGCCAAATTCTGAAGGCTAAAATCCGTGTCATCCGTGGTTAAGAGCTCGTCCTCGCACTGCTTCAACGTGACGAGTGGCAGTTCAACTTTCACCGCCACAGGTGTTTCGGATATTTGCGCTGCAACTCGGATTTGAGACGCGGATAATGTTCGCGCCAGAATCCGGCGAGGTCCTGCGTGATTTGAACCGGCTTCATGCCCGGAGTCAGGATGTGCACCAGCACCGGCACGCGGCCCAGCGCAATCTTCGGCGTCTGGTTCACGTCGTACAGCTCCTGAATCCGCAACGCGATGTGCGGTGATTTGCCGTTTTCATACACTACCTTGGGCGTGCGGCCATTCGGCAGGGTGAGCCGTTCCGGCGCGTGTTTGTCCAGCAACTCGCGTTGCGTGCCCGACAGCCACGACATGACCAGCGGTTTGACGTCGCGTTCCTTGATGTCCTTGTAACTCACCGCGCCGTGGCAAAGCTGCTCGATGATGTGTTTGCGGTCATCTTCGGTGAGGTCGGGCAGTTGAAACTCGGAACAGTGCTGACAGAGCAAATGCAGCCGCGCCAGCCATTGCTCAACGCCGTGGTCCCAGTTCGGCAACGGCAGCCGGCCCGCCAGAATTTCACCGGCCAGCAACCGCGCCGCCGCTTCGGCGGGCGGCGGGTCCACGCGTTTGGCCGACAACGCCAGCCCGCGAAAACGCACCAACTCGGCGGCCTGCACCCGCTTCGCGGTGGAATCGAATTCAACGTGCACATCCGACGCCATGTCTTCCGGAAACAATTCACGCAGCCAGTCCACTTCAATCGCCGTGGCCAGCGAAACCAAAGTGTTCAGTTCTCGATCGCGCGTTTCCACCTCGCGAATTTCGGCGGCCACGAACAGCGGGCTGTGTTGCACGACGCTTTCGCGCGCCAGGACGCCGCGCCGGTTGTGAACGAGTTCGCACCGCAGGGTGCCGGCATCCAGCCGGCGCGCCACCCGGTCGCTGAACCCGGTGAGAATGCATTTCTGCAACGCCTCGTCCTTGATTTCGCGCGGCGC
>JBEKKN010000017.1:0-41452 GCA_050010675.1 Verrucomicrobiota bacterium
TATTTCCGGGAACTCAACCTCGCCGCCCGAACCACCTTGCCGTTCATTTATCCAGTCAGCGAAGTCAACGGCCACCTGTTACCGATGTCTTGACAACTCTACAGCAGCGCGCCGTCCGCGCCGCGTTCAGTGGGCGGAACTTTCGGCCGGAACCGCACGGGCTTCACCACGCCACTTTCGCGCCTGAACGGCGCGATGACAGCGCGGCGCGCCGTCCCTACCAGCTTCAGGTTTCAGGCTAAGTTTTTTCTCGAATGCCGTTGTGAGCGGGAGCAACATGACCCAATGCAAACCCGGATTTTCCCATCATTTCGAAGGTGTAATTCCACCATGGCAGCGGCGGTTTGTGACCGCCGGATTTTTTGCGAGCCTTTCAAAAGAGTGCGGCGCGCACAGAGCGCCGCGGCATGGTTTTTTAAAAATCTCCTCGGCTGTGGTCTGCTCATTGCCGCATTTGGCGGTTCCGCGGCGGAGACGGCTGGCGTCTTCAGCGTGGATGACTACGGTGCCAAAGGGGACGGGACGAACGACGACACGGTTGCGGTTCAAAAGGCCATTGATGCCTGTGCCGGGCAGGGCGGCGGGCAGGTGCTATTGCCGGCGGGAACTTTTCTCACGGGCGCGCTCACGCTGCACAGCGGGATGGATTTTCATCTGGCCAACGGCGCCGTGCTCAAGGGCAGCGCCAATTGGCGCGACTACGGGCATCCCGGGGCGTTGCTGTTTGCGAAGGACGCCACCAATATCACCGTCTCCGGGAACGGCATCATTGACGGCAACGACCGCGCGGTCTGGCAGCAACTGGCTGATGAAGAGGCGGGTGGCGACTTGAACAAGGAAGGCTGGTGGCCGCAATCATTCACCGGCGATTGGTGGCCGTTTGGCAAGGCGCCGGACGCACCGCAGCCGGGGGGCGGCCGGCCGATGATGGTCATTTTCATCGGTTGCCAGCAGGTCCGGATGCACGACTTTACCTTGCGCAACGCGCCCAGCTGGACGGTGCATCTGGTCGGTTGCGAGGACGTGGCGATTGATTCCATCAGCATTCGCAATGGTTGGGAGGTGGCCAACAACGACGGCATAGACGTGGACCATTCCCGCGACGTGCGCATCGCCAACTGTTACATCACGGCCGGTGATGACGGTATTGTGATCAAGGACACGCCGAACTTTGCCGCCTATGGCGGGTCCGCCCATATCACCGTGACTGGTTGCGTGATTGAATCGCGCAGCAGCGCGTTGAAAATTGACGAGACTTACACCCTGCCGGGTGCCAGCGACATCGTGTTTGCCGACTGTGTCGTGTCGCACTGCAACCGCGGACTTTCCATCCAAAGCCTGGACGCGGGCAACATTGAGAACGTGCTGTTCGCCAACATCACGGTCGAGACCGGTTTCCAACCGCACAAATGGTGGGGCGCGGCGGAGCCGATTCATATCAGCCATTTCCCGCGCACCGCCAAGACCAAACTGGGATACGTTCGCAACATCCGTTTCAGCAACATTCTTTGCCACGGTGAAAACGGAATCTTCCTGATGGGCTGGACCAATTCCCCGCTGGAAAACATCGTGCTGGACAATGTCCGCGTGGAAATCGCGAAAACCAGCGATGTGCCGGGCGGTTTTTATGACGAGCGTCCCGCAGGCGTGTTCACGAACGGTATTTTCGAATACAAGCTGGCGGGGATTTACGCGCGCGACATCGACGGATTGACGCTGAGCCACACCGAAGTCATTTGGGGCAAACCCGTGGACCAGACTTATGGTAAAGAACTGGACGAACAGAACGTGAAAGGTTTTGAAGGAAAAGTACCCAATGTACGGGATTGATCTTTCTTGCACTGTCGAATGAAAGACCCGGGCATTAACCCAGTGGCGTACAGGCGTCCGATGCCGTCTACACGCCTTGTTGCAGGGTTGCTTGCACTAATCACACTGGTGGTTTATCTGCCGGTCCGGTCTCATAATTTTGTTTATTATGATGACCAAGATTACCTGACCGGCAATCCTATGGTACAAAACGGCCTCACATGGGCTGGGATCAAATGGGCCTTTACGACATGGAGCTCCAGCAACTGGCACCCGCTTACCTGGCTGTCACACATGCTGGATTGCCAATTGTTTGGATTGAACCCTGGCCCACAGCACTTGGTCAACGTGCTATTTCACTGTGCCAACACTGTGCTGCTGCTCATTCTCCTGTTGCGCTTGTCGAGTGATCTGTGGCCGAGTGCGCTGGTTGCCGCATTGTTTGCGTGGCACCCTTTGCATGTGGAATCTGTTGCCTGGATGGCAGAGCGCAAGGACGTACTGAGCACCTTTTTTGCGTTCCTGACCTTGTTGGCATACACCCGTTTTGCGCAGCGGCGCTCAAGTGATAAGGGGCGGGCGAAACCATCTCTCGACTATTTGTTAGCGTTGACTTGGTTTGGGTTGGGGCTGATGTCCAAACCAATGCTTGTCACTCTCCCGTTCGTGTTTCTCCTGCTGGACTTTTGGCCATTGCGCCGGATTTCGATTCCCGACTTTCGATTTCCAGTTTTCGGCCGGCTGGTGTTTGAGAAATGGCCATTTTTCGCGTTGGTGATTGCCTCCTGCACCGTCACCATTCTGGCCCAAAGCCATGGTAATTCGATAGTGCCACTTGAAAATGTTTCATTGGGTCATCGACTGGCGAATATACCCCTCGCCTACGGACTTTACCTGCTGAAAACAATCTGGCCGGCAAAGCTTGCGGTTTTATACCCCTTGCCGGAGAACATCTCTGGACTGAACCTGACAACCTGCGTGATGGTCTTGATTTTTATCTCCCTTACCGTTTGGTTGATGCGTCAACGCCGTCCCTATTTGCTGGTCGGCTGGTCATGGTTTTTGGGAACTCTCGTACCTGTTATTGGGCTCGTTGAAGTCGGATCCCAGGCGCTGGCCGACCGCTACACTTATTTTCCACTTATTGGCATCTTCATCGCGGTCGTATTTGGGATGCGCGACTTGGTGAATCATTTCCAGTTTCCCCAAGGTGCCATGTTGGCGATTTTTGTTCCGGTTCTTGCCGGATGCATTGCGGTCACGGAAGTTCAATTAACATACTGGAGAAACACCATGACACTGTTTACGCATGCAATCGCCGTGACTAAAAACAACACCATCGCCCATCTTGGTATTGCTCATGAACTTCAGGGCAAGGGAAAATTAAACGAGGCTTTGGCCGAATATCGTGTGGCCGAACGATTGTCACCCAACATCCTGTATACGCACTATACTATCGGCGGATTGCTGGCGCACATGGGCAAACCCGACGCGGCACTCATTGAATACAACCAAGCCACGCAGATTGATCCGAATGCTTTCGCAGTACACGACAGTGCCGGAAGAGTGCTTGTCGAACTGGGTCGTTACGCTGAAGCCCTTGGCGAATTCAAAAAGGCTGCACAACTTGATCCCTCCAACCCATGGCCACATTTTTATATGGCCAAGGCATTGGCTGCGCAGGGCCAGGACGTGGCGGCAGTAGCCGAATTCCGTGAAGCATTGCGAATTACCCCGGATAATCCTGAAATTCTTACTTTTGCCTCAGAATTGCTTTCTACAAGTGTTGATTCAGAGGCGCGGGATGGACCGGTAGCTCTCGCATTCGCCCTAAGGGCAAACGATTTGACCAAACATACTCAGGCTTCTGTTTTCGATGTGCTCGGGATGGCCTATGCAGAAGCAGGACGTTTTGATGATGCTCAACAAGCGGTACAGAAGGCTATCGACCTTGCTGTCGCTGCAAAGATGGATACTCGTCAATCCATGCAGCAGCGGCTGGACCTATACGAAATTCACAAGCCATGGCGCGAATCTTTTCTGTCCACCAATAATCCCGCGCGAGACGTCCCGCAGCCTTCACCGTAAACAGGCCAGCCTTGCATGTTTAAGGATTTCTGGATTGGCAATGTTAAGCGCGTTGCCAACCATTTCGATTTCAGCATGTCACAAATTTCGTGCTCAGTGTTAACCAATGGCCGCCAGTTTTTCGTTGGCCTGGGCGATGACGGCGAGGGTGCCTTGGTCGGAGTCGAACACCGAATTCAATCCCTGCGGTTCGCTGAACGGGTCGCCCATGAGCGCGGCGGCTGAATCCATGTTGCCTCCGGCGCCGGGACGGCCTTCACCAGCCCAGGCCCAGAAATTCGCGGCTTGCAACGCGCGGCCCGCCTTGCAGGAATCCGCCACCTGATCGAACATGCGCTTGTAATATTCATCGCGCGCCAGCGTGGGACTGTCGGGTGAATACTTTTCGTGGTCTCGCGGGATGCCGAATTCCTCCAGCACGAGCGGCTTGTGCAGTGTGTCGGTGGCCAGGACCGTATGTTGTTCCACATGGTCCCTGGCCTTGGCGGCGGCCGTCTCGAAGTCGGGTCCGAGTTGCGGGTCTTTCAGCCAGCCCCAGTTCTTCAGCCACATATGCACGGTCACGTAATCAATGGCCGGACTTTTATGCGCGGTCACAAAGTCATCGGCCTTGTCCAAACACCCGTGAATGCCTTCGGAACCGGTGCAGACCAGATGATTCGGGTCCTGGTTATGGATGAAGCGTGCGGTTTCATCCACCCATCTGGCAAAGACGGGAACGGAATGATTGGGTTCATTGACGCCGGGACGCGGTTCGTTGGCCAGTTCCCAGGTCATGACGGCCGGGTCGTCGCGATAAATCCGGCCGTTGACGGTGTTGCGGCGCTGGATGATTTTCGTGACATAGCCGCGATACAGTTCATTGGCCGCCGGGGTGGTGTAGAGCCGGGCGGAGAACTTCATGAAACCACTCCAATCGCCACGCGCGATTACCGGGCGGTCCGGATCAGGAATGTTTTCGCCCGTGATCCAGCGGACGTATTGCGCGAAGCCGCCGGACCATTGCCAGTAGTTGGACAGGAAAAGGATCCCGCGCATGTCGCGTTTGGCCATTTCCGCCAGGGCGAAATCCAGCCCGGCGAGCAGGGCCTCATCATAATCGTGCGGGGCGCGGGTGATGCCGCGGGGGATGGAGCCGGCCAGCGGCGAAGTCTCGGAACCGGCCAGCAGGCGGATGTTTTTGACGCCGATGCTTCGGAGGCGATCCAGTTCGCGGACCATGCGTTGGCGTCCCTCCGGCAGTCCCGCGTCACTGAGGTAACAACAGCACCAGAAGTTCGTGCCCACATAGAAATACGGCCGGCCGCGCAATTCAAAACGCCCATTGCGGACGGTGACAAAGTCACCGCCGGCCTTGAGGCGTCGGACACCGTTGGTCTGGGCGCCAGCGCAGCCCGCGGCAATGAGCGGCAGCGCCAGGGCGGTGGTTTTGATGAAATTTCTGCGCGAGATGTGGAGGTGGCTCATAAATTGTCAGTTTCCAGGTTAATCGGCACAAAGGTCCGGCACTCGCCGCGAAGGCCCTCGCAATCGGCTCGGTTGGTCTGGGACACGGGAAGAAGTTAACAGATCCACCGCCGGAGCGCTGTAGCCATTTTAAGTGACAAGACCGGCCCGCATCCTTATGGTACTGTTTCCGCCGGGAAAATACCGCCACGACCGATGACTAAAAAATCCTTCCAACAAAAACTGAAACAATTGCAGCAACAACACGAAAAGCTTCTGAAACGGCCAAACCGCAGGCAGAAGCAGGGCAACGGCATTTTTGACCGTTATGAATTCCCGGTCCTGACCGCCGAGCACACGCCGTTGTTTTGGCGTTATGATTTCAATCCCGCCGACAATCCGCATCTGATGACCCGATTGGGCATCAACTGTGTCTTCAATGTCGGCGCCATGGAGTGGAACGGAAACATCGTGCTGATGACGCGCACGGAGGGCTGGGACCGCAAGTCGTTTTTCGCCGTGGCGGAAAGCAAGAATGGCGTGGATGGATTCCGGTATTGGGATTATCCGGTAAACATGCCGGATTACGAGCCACAGGAGACAAACCTGTACGACATGCGCCTGGTCCGCCACGAGGATGGCTGGATTTACGGCCTGTTCTGTGCGGAACGGCACGATGATTCGAAGCCGGGTGATCTTTCCGCCGCCATTGCGCGTTGTGGCATTGCGCGCACCAAGGACCTGGTGAAATGGCACCGGCTGGCCGATTTGAAAACGGCGGGGTCACTGCACCAGCGCAATTGCGTGCTGCACCCGGAATTCGTGAACGGCAAGTATGCCTTCTATACGCGACCAATGGCTGATTTTGCCGCCACCGGCACCGGTGACGGCATTGGCTGGGGATTGTGCGACGACATCGAGCACGCGGTGATTGGCCAGGAACAGATCCTGGACCGGCGCTTCTACCATACCCTCAAGGAAGGCAAGAACGGCCTGGGGCCGGCGCCACTCAAGACCCAAAAGGGCTGGCTGCATCTGGCGCACGGGGTGCGGAACACCGCCGCCGGGATGCGTTATGTGCTCTATCTGTTCCTGTGTGATTTGGAGAATCCGGCCAAGGTCATCAAGGCACCGGGCGGCTATTTCATGGCACCGGAGGGCGAGGAACGCGTGGGTGACGTTTCCAACGTGGTTTTTGCCAACGGCTGGGTGGCGCGCGCCAACGGCGAGGTGTTCATTTATTACGGGTCATCGGACACGCGCACACACGTGGCGACCAGTACCGTGGATCAGCTGCTGGATTACGTGCTCAACACCCCGGAAGACGGAATGCGCTCAAAGATTTGCGTCGAACAACGGTACCGATTGATCAGGAAGAACCTGTCGCGCTGAGGGTTCAAGGCTGCCAGACGGCGCGCCAGAATTGTTGCGGCCCCCCGGCCGAAATCAGGTTGGTAATGTTCAAGGTGCTCCCGACGAGCCGGTTGGTGGAGACCGGCGTCCACGTCAACAAATCCGGCGAACTTTGGATGACATACGGGGCGCCGGGCTGGCCCTGGAGTTGCAGCACCACCTGGTCCGGTTGCGTACTCAAGGCGGAAAGCGCCGAAGGTCCCGGGGCAAATGTGAACAGCGTCAGCGACAAGGGCGGGAATGACCAGCTGAAGTTCGTGCCGGCCGAGGGGAAATTCGTCGTCGCAATATCCTGCAAGGAAGCGCCCAGATTGTTTTCCGCCGCCTGATCCTGGGGAATGCCGTAGGACTGAATCGTGGCATTGGCCCAGGGCACAAAGTTGGTGAGTGCGATTTGAGCATTAAAGGTCGCCGTGGTGTCCTTGTTCAAAACGAGCATGGTCAGCGCGCCGTTGGTGCGCTGGGCCGCGTAGGCGGAAAGCAAAATATAATCACTGCTGGCAACGAGGACTGAATCTCCGGGTCGGGCGAAATATTGGAGCAGTTTTTCCGAGTAAAAAGTGGGATAAGGCGAATTGGCTCCGTTTAAGATGCCATAGTCGCCATTCGACCGCCAGCCGTAGAGGGTGGGATCAAAATCGCCGCTGGTGTCCGCCCCGTTGTGCAAATCCCACCAGATGTACGAATTGATTTCGGTTTTCATGAGCTCGCACGTGCTGTCGGCAAGATAGAGCGCGTTGACCAGGCTGGTGGATTGCCGGCCCATGGAACCTGCATCGCAGTTGTTTTCGGTCACGCACAGCTCAATGTTGGTGCCAGCCGGTCCGATGTAATCAGTGAGTTGCTGGCGCAGACTGGCCGCGGCGCTGGCCCAGTCATTCCAGCCGCCGGGAGACGGATTGTCCGCGATCTGCAACAGCAGCGGATCGCTTTCCGAGCTGTTGACCTGGCTGGCCGTGGTGTACTGGGGATAATAGTGGTAAATCAGAAAATCGGGCAGGATCCCCTTGCTGGCCATGGTGGCCAGCACCACGGGTGTCCAGCCGTAATTCGTGGTGCCGGTGCGTGGATTGACGGCAAAGTGGTTTGCGTTATTGGCGTAACTGCCTTCTCCGGGCACGACCACGACGCCTACTTTGATGGGCACCGTGGGGTACGCCGCCTTCATCTGTTGAATATAAGCAACGGCGTTGGTGGCGTACGTGTAAGGATCATGCTGGATGGCATGGGTATCGTTCTCCCAGGAGCCGTAACATTCGTTGCCGATTTCCCAATATTTGAAGTTACAGTTGTTCGTTTTGTTGGCGGCCAGCACCCAGGCGGACGCCTCGTTGAACGTGCCGCTGCCATAATTAATGGTCGTGAACACCTGGGCGCCCAGATTGGTGGCCAGATTTCTAAAGGTGGCGTTCCCGGTCGGATCGCCCGCCCAGTGATACAGGTCAGAACTGGATCCGCCGGGCCAGCGCAACGTCAGACAACCGGCCTGCTGCAGCAGCGGCAGCGTTTGTGGATTGCCCAGGCTGCCATCCCACGTGGCGGTGTTGACTCCAAATTGGCGCGCATCCACCGTGCGCAGGTTTGAAGCCGCGTTCACTCCAAGATGAACCGTGGCCGGCGCCGGGGCGGCATTAAACTGGATGTCGGTCAAATAAAAAACCGGCTGGGCGCCGCCGGTGTTGCTCTGAATCCAGATGCCGGAGCAATTGCTCGTGTTGGCCACACCCAAGGTGGAGAGCGGAATGGTATAAGGCTGCCAGGTGTTGGTTGCCAGGGTCGCCAGGGAAGAGTAACCCTTGACGGAATTGGCGACCGTGCCCCCGACTTTCACCTTCTGGCCGCCGCTCGCCCCGCCATTGATCCAGAAGGAAAGGCTGCTGTAAGGCAACGTGTTAAAGCCGGCGGGAAACTGAAGACTCAGGGCGCCCCCGCTGTTGGTGATTTGAAAACTGGTCGAATGACTTTCGCCGGGGTAAACCGTCGTGGTGCTGGCAAAATTGCGGGTCCCATTAAAACTCCAATCCTGAAAGGCATTGACCAGATTATTGGTGTAAACCGGGAGATTGGCCTGTGCCATGACCGTTTGAACGGTCAGTGCCAAAAGTACGGAGAACGCCGGTAAAAATTTGAATCCTTTTGGCATGATAATAAACCCCCATAAAATTGCAGGTGCCACCCGGCGAAACGGGTGCGTCAAACATGTCAATTAACGTAGTGCAGACGTGATGGGCGCCAGATAGAAACAATCGACGTCATCCGGCGTGGGATGCAATGCGGGAGTTCCCGGGTTGCCGCCCTGTTGTGGCTGAATCGTGGGAGTATAGGTTCTGGGATCCTCCCATTTGTGAACGATCGAATGTCCGTCGGCAAAGGACAAGCCTCCCGCCCCACCATGCAGGCCGGAGGGATAGTCAATCACATACGTGTTGCCCGGGGTTGCCACCGCGCTTACAGCCATGGAACCATCGTTGATGGAGTAGGGATTCTCGTCGATGAACACCCAGGTTTTGGAAGGGCCGGGGCGCGTGAACGATGCTAATTTGCCGTAGGTCAACCACGGGCCAAGTTGAGTATTGCTATAAGCACTACCCTGCAGCCAGCCTTCACCGACCGCTGACCCAAGCGCATAATTTGGGGCATTATAGTGGGTCCAATTGCAGGTGCCCACGGCTGAATTCATCGAAAAGCTGCGCAGATTTATATTGCCGGTGAGATGGTTTATATAATTGTCGGCCGGGCAATGATAAATCTTGTAGTTTGGCAGGTAACGGGAGAGTTCGGAGTTGGGATCACTCAGTTCCAAAATAGATGGAGAACCCGGAGCGCCATTCGCATCCAGTGATTTGGCCATGGTACCCACCACCCAATTTGCCATCTGACTTTGCATAGCGGCGCCCGCCCCCCGGTAAGCGGTCTGAAAAGGATAATCGTTGGCAGCCAAAGTATCAGTATGATCATCGGCGTACATGGTCCACGCGAGCAGCAGCTGGTGGGTATTGCTCATGCAGCCCGCGGCCTGCGCCCTTTGCTTGGCCGACGCCAGCGCCGGCAGCAGCATGGCTGCCAGGATGGCGATGATGGCAATGACCACCAACAATTCAATCAGCGTAAAGCCGCGACCGGCTCCCACTTTACCTTCCAATGCTTGAATACGCTTGTTTAACGAATACATTTGGATCTTTCCATTATAGTTTGAAATCATTTCAAAACACGATCACGGTACTCATCGGCGCCTCTATTATACTTCGGCGGGCGCCAGGGTTCATGCTGACGCCCGCCGTGTCTTATCCGAAACCACTTTTATTCCTGTATGCGAACAGGCTTATCAATTGGTTATAGTCACTGGTTGACTCATGGCGGGCGAAAAGCCGCTCGAGGCCGTCGCGGTCACGGTCTGTGGACCGGTCGTGCTAAACCCGATGGTCCCTGACGTGGTCCCGTTTACAAACGAGCCAGAACCCGGCAGGGCGGCAGAACCATCTGAACTGGTGAAACTGATGCTGTTGCCGTTGATGGGCACAATGTTCCAGTTCGCGTCACAGGCATTAACGGTCACAACCGCAGTACCGGCCGAGGGCCCGGTCAAACTGATCGCGGTGGGTGTGCCGGTATAGCCGTTGACGGTGTTTGGCGCATTGGTTTCACCCGGCAGCAAGACCTGCATCTGGGTGGCGACCAGTTTGGCGAGCCGGAAGAACGTTTTATTGCCGGCGGGCAAAATGCTCTTGGGTATCTGTGCTCTTTCGCCGGGCGTCAGCACAATGGTCGGCAACGAAAGCACTTGCCATGAACTCGGGCTGGACAAATTCGTGTTTACCTCCGGGACAAACCCGGCAGCCGGAATGGTCCAGTTCAACGAGTAGGCGCTGGTGGTGGGCACAAACACAATACTCGCCGGGAACAGGGCATTGACCTGCCACGAATTGGTGTCAAACGCTGAATCGCTCACGAAGTTGTCCGTGTAGATCGTATTGGTCGAATTCAACGAACTCAGCCCGGTGATTCCAATTTGAGAAACCACCACGGATTCACCGACGATCCCATTTGAATTAACGGCCGGGTTGATGCCGAACGTCACATAAACCGGGTTCGCCAACGCGGCGGCCAGACCCGGGTCAACCAGGAAGGGATTGGAGCTTCCACCCGGCGGGGTGATCGCGCCGTTGGTATCGCTGGTAAACTGCAATTGCCAGTTACCCAGGATGGTCGAATTGGTGATGGTAATCGACGTCTGGCTCGTGCCCGAACTTGGAGAGTTGGTTTTCCAGGTAATGGTGGCGACCGCCTGGTTGTTGGAGATGGGCGACACCTGGAAAATCATGACATTCGGCTGGTTGTAATCCGGCGCACTCGCACCGCCCGCGCCGGCTTGGGCATTGAAATAAATGTGATAGTTCAAATCAGGGCCGTTCCACTTGCTGATATTAAAGGAATAGGTCACCGGGTTGCCCGCAGTGGCGGCGCCGACCCACGAGTAGTTCAGGCCGGGAGAGTTTGCCGTCCGGATATTCTGGCGGTCGTACTGGCCCGAGATGGAGCCTTGCACAAAATTCAAACCCGGGCTGACCGATGACAGGCTCACGACCGGCGGCGGATTGGATACGGTACCCAGATGCACCACGAGGTTGTCAATGTGCATGGTCACCGGGTTGGTCAGAAACGGCTGTCCGCCGTTGTCGTAGGTGCTGTAGGTGAAGGCGACACCAATGACGCCGGGAGTTGACATATAGGAAGCGGTTCGATTTACCGGGATGGCGACATGGAACCACGTGTTGCTTGCGCTGCCGGGAATCAGCTCGGTTCCGGCTTCTCTCGCACCATTGGGTGTGCCCGCGTCTTCAAGCCCGATCCCCAAGACGCCGAAATCGCCGTTGGTGCTTACCGGGTTACTCGGACTCATGAGGACGTCGCACTCGATGTTGGTAAAATAGGTGCCATCATACACGATGCTGGTATCGTAGGCGCCAACGTTATCCCAATTGCCGAACCATGCTCCCTGATCCACGGTTCGATAGGGAAGCGTGAACGGGATGGTGACTTTCAAGGATCCGGTGCCGGTCTTGAAAACACTTGTGTCCAAGGAAACCGAACCGGCTCCGTTGTACCAGTAGATCCAGGACGCGGTGCTACCGGCCGAGCCGGAGGTGGCATTGTCAAAGCCATTGACAAAATCCCCCGGGGGTTGGGTTTGCGCGTTGCTGTTTGCGGTCGTCAATGCCAGACTGGCAAGCGCCGCACCCAGCAGCATTTTAAACGCATTTGTTTTCATATGTTTGTTTGTTCGTTTGTTTAGTTAGAGGTTGCTCGATTGGATTTGAGTGAGGGAAATGAATGACGTGTCAGCTTCGAACTTTCAATCCCCCACGATGAGGAGATAAACGACCGGCGGTGGCAGAACCCCCGGCCACAATTGTCGTTAAAAAAAATGACATAAAAAATACGTACGCGCTCACCGTCGATATAAATGGATTATGCGAGCACCAGCCTATACCGGTCAGTCGGAATTTGCATGTCACGAAAACTGGGTACACCGTCGATTAGTTTCATGGCTGGCATTGGGCCGGGCGGGGCGGAATGAGAGGGGCTAATCACCGGGTTGGGCGGTCCACATGCCGGCGGGGGAGGCGAGTGTCCCCGTGCCGACGGTTTCTTCAATGGTAAGGCTTTCAACATGATTATCATGAAACAGGTAATCAAACCGGTTGGCGTGCGCCTTGTACAAGAGCGCCCCTTGATTGACGCCATTTCCGCTGGTTGGATCTTGCGGCGGGGCGGTCGTGTCAATCTGGTAGAGATTTCCATTCGCACCGCCATTCAGTGAAATTTGCGGGCCGTTGCAGACCGGGGTCCAGATATTCCCTTCGGCTTGCTGGCCCCCCGTCTCTTCCACCAGAAAAATGGTTTTGGAAGGTTCGCGGATTACCGACGTGGGATAACCCTTTGCGTTCCAATCGGGAAAGGGAAAGGCTGTCGTCCACCAAACGCCGACGCCGTGGTAACCGGGTTGGTACAAGTTGGGCAGTGGATACGTTCCGTTTCTGGAATCAATCTGGTATCCGGTGCCATAAGTGGGCCCCACGCTGTTCATGGCGTAGGATCTGAGACCAAGCGGAGGAAGGCCAGCCACCCAACTGACTTTGGTAAACCGGTCAGCGGGACAAGCCAGCGGCTTGAGCGCCACGGGTAAACCGGCAGCGGCGGCGTCTTGGGGGTCTGCCAGAAAGGCTGATTGTCGCAGTTGGGTGAGCGGAACATTGTAGGCGCCTCCCATGTAATTGTAGATCCAGGTATCCCAGGTAAACACAAGCAGACCGCCGCCTTTACCGTGGCCAGTGGCTTGAATCGCTGCCGCTGGATACGTGTCCCGGTGGTCGCCGGCAAACAGATTCATTCCCAGACCGAGCTGCCGCATGTTGGAGGTGCATTGGATTCGCAAAGCCTTGGCTTTTGCCGCCGCCAAGGCGGGAAGGAGCAAGGCCGCCAATATGGCGATAATGGCAATGACCACCAGGAGTTCAATCAGGGTAAATCCCCATTTTGAGGACACCCGCTTTGCCCTGCTTCCGGCGCAAACCGTGTTCGCATGTGAGCTGGCCGTTTCCATGGGGTTGATGATTAGCGGTTGACGATACTGATCAGTCCCCGGCCGTTGAGGATGTATTTCTTTCCCGGTGGCAGTGGCGGAATCTGAATATCCGTACTGCCGGCGAATTCCTCGAAACTGGCGGGATGGCGTTTGTTCGAAAGAATCCATCCAATGAGCGCCTGGTTCAACGGGCGCAAGTCCGGCAGGGCGTTGGTGTCGCCTGCCGCTGCCGGTGAACTCCCCGCCGCGGATTGGGTTGACGGGGCGGCGGGTGAAGCATCCGTCTGTGTCGCTGGCGGCGGCGGCGCCGGGATCTCCGAACCTTGTTTATTCCGTTTGCAACCCAAGGCCAGCATCGCGGTCGCGCAAACCAGCAGCAAGCATAAGACGTATCCCCGCCCGGGTGGGTCGATAGCGACCCGGCCAGCATGGGAAGATAATTTCATTTCTGAAACCAAGGCAATTCACTTCCCGTCAAAAAGTCGTTTGCTTGGTTTGAGAAAATCTAACTCACATCTTAAACAAACACAATGTCACTAAAATTAGGGACAAGCATTTTTTCACCGGGCCACCCTGCCGGGCATTGAATCGTTAACTGGATTGGGTCGTGGAATGGAGTTGTCGATCCGGTCTGGCGGCCCCGGTTATCAAAAAACTTCCGGCGTTCAACGTCCTGCCCGTCTGGTTCGCGGTGGCGCCTGCGGGATTAGCTTGCTTGTCGGCGGCGCCCGCCTCAAAATGCCCGACGATGTTTGCCCCCCGGCCAGTCTTGAAGCGACTGTTGGCAAGACTCCCTGGCTCCTTCTTTTTATCGGCGAGCTTTTTGGGGACCGGCCAATCCCTGGGAAATTCCGCGTCTGGCCCGGCCCGGAACCGGCGGTTTATTTGGGTGTTGGTGTCATGGGCGGTTGCCGTCGGATGGGTTCCATTCGCTGGTCTGGCCGTTCCGGCGGAAACCAACAACCTGCCTGACTATTTCACACGCGTTTGGCAAACCCAGGATGGTTTGCCCAACAACGCCGTGACGGCGATTGTTCAAACGCGCGATGGTTATCTCTGGCTGGCGACGTACGACGGGTTGGTGCGGTTCGACGGTGTCAGTTTCACCACCTTTGACAACAGCAACACGCCCGAAATGCACAGCAGCCGGATCACCAGCCTGTTTGAAGACGCCCGGGGAAACTTGTGGATTGGTTATGAAACCGGAGACTTGGTCCGTTACGCTGACGGACACTTTTATTTGGCACCCTTTCATCCGCCCTGGGAAAACCGGACCATCCTGTCCATTGGCGCCGATGCCTCGGGAGAGATCTGGCTCTTGAACCCGGATGGGAAACTGGCGGACCTGGATGGCAAAATGGTTGCCGTTCCGAATAGTGCGGGCAGTGAGGGCGCTTATACGACAATGGGCATGGCGCAAAATCCGCGCGGGATGATATGGGTGGATGACAACGGCAGGGTTTTTGCGCTCGACCGTGACCGCCTGACTCCGTTGCCGCTGGAACAGCAGCCCGAGGATTACGTCAAAGGCGTCTGCTCCTCCCGCGACGGTGGCCTTTGGTTGATCGACCAGGATCGGGTGATAAAATGGGGTCAAGCCGGAAAAGAGGACCTGGGTTCCAGTCCGTTGGGTGCCAGTTCCCTCACGACCATGCTGGAACTGAAATCGGGATGTCTGGCCGTAGGAACCCTGGGTCAGGGACTCTTTTTAATCTTTCCGCACCGGGGGGTGGTTCAATTTGATCGGGCCCACGGATTCCCCAACAACTGGGTGCGCTCGTTATGCGAGGATCGCGAAGGGACCTTGTGGGTGGGCACCGGCAGCAGCGGCCTGGTGGCGCTGCGTCCGAGCCGGGTGGCCACGCTCAACGCACCCGATGGCTGGCGGGGCGCCAATGTGCTCTCCCTCACCCAGTCCCGCAGCGGAGCGATCTGGATTGGCACCGAAGGCGCTGGGTTGTATCGCTACCAAAAAGGTGAATGGATTCACCTGCAGGAAGGCGACGGTCTGTCGAACCAATTTGTCTGGTCGGTTTCGGAAGATGCCCAAAACCGTCTTTGGGTGGGAACCTGGGGCGGCGGTCTGTTCATTGAGCAGAGCAACCACCTGGAACGGGCACCCGGTCTCAAGGACCTGGTCGCTCCGGTGCTGGCCATCCTGCACGGGCGGGCGGGGGTGACCTGGATCGGAACAGACACCGGTTTGATCCGTTATCAGGCAGGGGCGGTCACCCGCTTCGGCACCAAGGAAGGACTGGTTTTGCCGGACGTCCGGGCCATGACGGAGGCTCCGGATGGAACCCTCTGGTTTGGCATGTTGGGTGGCGGCCTGGGCCGGTTGCAAAACGGCGTCGTCAAGCAGTTCCGGACCGTCGACGGACTCTCCAGCGATTTTGTCCAGTGTTTGCATCTGGACCCGGACGGCGCCTTGTGGATTGGGACCTACGGCGGCGGTTTGGATCGCCTCCAACACGGTCATTTCTCGGCGATTGGCGCCGACCGGGGGCTGCCGAATAATTTTATTTGCAATATCGAGCAGGACGACCGTGGCAATTTCTGGATCAGTTCGCACGGGGGAATTTTCCGGATCCAAAAAACCGAGTTGAACGAGTGTGCCGATGGACACGCACCGGTGGTGCATCCCCTGGTTTATGGCACGGGCGACGGAATGCCGACCCTGGAATGTTCCGGCGGATTCCAGCCCGCGTCGTGCTGGACGGACGATGGCCGGTTGTGGTTTCCCACCAGCAAGGGCCTGGTGGCCATCGACCCGAACGATATCAAGGTCAATCAGCTGCCGCCGCCGGTGCTGATCGAACAGATGCTCGTGGACGGACAACCGGTGTCCGGTGGCCACGACCGGGACGGGGCTGCGCGGATTCCACCCGGTCGCCAACGGTTTGAATTTCACTATGCGGGCCTGAGTTTCGTGGCGCCTGAGAAAGTCAGTTTCAAGTATCGGTTGGAGGGATTGGAGCAGGAATGGACCGATGCCGGGACGAAGCGGGCGGTCATTTACAGTTATCTGCCGCCCGGCCGCTATGAGTTCCAGGTTGCGGCGTGCAACAGCGACGGCATCTGGAATGTCACCGGCGCGTCGCTGCCGTTTACGGTGCAACCGTATTTCTGGCAGACGTCGTGGTTTTACCTCGTGGCGGGCCCGTCGGTGGCGGCGCTTTTGAGTGGCGGTGTCTTCTGGATCGCCCGGCGTCGCCTGCGCGGAAAACTCGATCGCCTGGAACGCCAGCGTACCGTCGAACGCGAGCGCACCCGCATCGCCCGGGACATCCATGACAACCTCGGCGCCAACCTGACGCGCATCTCCCTGCTCAGCCAGTCCGCCCATGGCGAACTGAACAATCCGGAACAGGCCGCCATCCGGTTGAACCAGATTTATGACACCACGCATGAACTGACCCGCGCGCTGGATGAAATCGTCTGGGCCGTCAATCCGGAGCATGATACGCTGGACAGTCTGGCCAACTACCTCGGAAAGTTTGCCCGCAATTTTCTCGGATCCCTCGCCATCCGCTGCCGCCTGGATTTGCCGGTGCAGCTCCCGCCCTGGCCGGTCACGGCGGAGGTCCGTCACAATTTGTTTCTGGCGTTCAAGGAGGCCTTGCACAACGTGGTCAAACACGCCGCCGCTTCCGAAGTCAGCATCTCCCTGACGACCGACGTGCATCTCTTTACCCTCGTCGTGCGCGACCACGGACGCGGCTTTGCCCCGGAGGCCCGGTTGCGTGAACCGCCGCGCGAGCCGGGCCGTTCCGCCTCCGGCAACGGATTGATGAACATGCGCTGGCGCCTGGCAAAACTCGGCGGCCGCTGTGAAATCCAAAGCGCGCCCGGTCAGGGAACCACCGTCAAATTTATTGTGCCCGTGGCCGCCGAGGAACACGAGGCGTCCGGTTCCCACCCGTCCGCCCGGGAAACCGCGGCCCACGAACCTCCCGATCGCGCCGCCAAAACCGGCGCTACATCTTTTGGACCGGATGAGTTACCTTGAAAACGAAATTAAATGAATATTGCCATTTCCATTATTGAAGACGATGTGCCCGCGCGGGAAATCCTGGCCGAGTGGATTCGCCGCGCGGAGGGCTTTCAGTGCGTGAGCGAGCATGCCGATGCCGAGAGCGCGCTGGGATCATTGCCCCGCGAGAAGCCCGCGGTCGTGCTGGTGGACATCAACCTGCCGGGCATCAACGGCATTGAGTGCATCCGGCGTTTGAAGCCGGTCCTGCCGCAGACCCAGTTTGTCATCTTGACGGTTTATGAGGATGACAATCATATCTTCAAGGCGCTGGCGGTGGGCGCGAGCGGTTACCTGTTGAAACAAACCCCGCGCCAGATGTTGCTGACGGCCCTGCGGGAGGTTCATGCCGGCGGTTCGCCCATGAGCAGCAGCATCGCCCGGAAAGTGGTGCAGTCCTTTCGCCGGCCGGCGCCGGTCCCGGGCGACGCCGTCAGCCTTTCGCCGCGCGAGCAGGAGGTTCTGGAGCTGCTGGCACGCGGCTTTCTTTACAAGGAAATCGCCGACTCGCTCCACTTGAGCGTGCAGACGGTGAACACTTACATCCGGCGCATTTACGAAAAACTCCATGTGCGTTCGCGGGCGCAGGCCATCGCCGTGTATGCGCATCTGCCGCTGGGGGAGTAAACGGCTGGCCGCCGCGCTTCCGCCCCATGGTTAAAGTTTCAGCTTTGCGAAAACCGGCTTTAACGCCGCCTGCCATTTCTCGTAGCCGGTCATATTCAGGTGCAGCAAATCAATGTGGAAGTCCGCCGGCTGGCAGCCGCCATTGGGCGCGGCAAAGATGCTCCAGGTGTCACATTCAACAACGCCCGGCTGGGCCTTTACCAAACCATCGATCAGCCCGTTGAGCTTCTCGATATTGTTCACGAACCGCTGATTTTGGTCGCTCCGCGGCATTACCCGGCAGACGATGATCGGCATGTCGGGGTTGGATGTTCGCAGCGCCTGCACAATTGCCTCGATGTTGTCCGCCACGTCGTCGGGATTCGCCCCGTTCCCGATATCGTTGGTGCCAATCAAAAGCACCACGGCCCTGGGCTTTAACGCCAGCACATCTGCGTTCATCCGGTATAATACGCCACGGGTCGTGTCGCCGCCGATGCCCCGATTGGCCACGTGCAAATCCGGGAAATCCCGCGCGAGCGAGTTCCAGCCCTGGGTGATCGAATCGCCCAAAAACACCACGGCTCCCTTGTCCTGATCGGCCGTCCGCGCCCACTCGGCGTGGCGCTGCGCCCAAAGTTTCGGCAGCCCGGTCCAGGATGCAACCGGTCCTTTGCCGGGTAGGACCGAGGGATCCTTGGGATACTGCGATACATCGGCCGCCGCCGCCGCATTGGTGGCATTCTGGGCGAGCAGGGGATTGCTTCCGCCCGCTACCAGCAGGAGCAGGGTGAATAGAAAAAGGAAATGGATGCGAACACCCGAAATTTTGAAAGGGGCTTTCATATGAAAGCCAGCTTTACAATGGCGATCAGAACCGGTCGAGCTTTTTTTAAAACCGGCCTGATGAAATCTTCCCTGTCGGAGGCGGTCGCAAATGACAGAATTGTCGCGGGTGACTCCGCCAGCGTTCATTATTCTTTTGTTTTATGCCCGGGTTTGTTATCTCAGAAAGGACAGACCTTGACGGCAAACCTCGAACCATCGAAAAGCAACCGCAACGACCCAGCCGAAGCCTCAAACACATACACAATATGAAACGATATTCCTGGCCGGTGTTACTTGGTGTCCTTGGACTGCTGACGGCGGCGGTTTGCCGCGCGGACGGCCCTTATCACTTTATCAAGGAGATTCCTGTGGGCGGCGACGGCGGCTGGGACGGCCTGATCGTGGACTCGGCGGCGCAACGCCTTTACGTCTCGCACGCGACCAGGGTGGTGGTGATTGATCTCACCAAAGACGCAGTCATCGGCGAAATCACCAACACTCCCGGGGTCCATGACATCGCCGTCGCGCCCAAATTGAACCGTGGATTTGTCAGCAACGGCCGGGAGGCCAGGGCGAGCATCGTTGACCTGAAAACATTGCAGACGATTACCAAGGTGGACACCGGCCCGAATCCAGACGCGATTCTTTTTGAGCCGGGACAAAATGAAGTTTACGCGTTCAACGGGCGCGGCCAGTCCGCGACGGTGATTGCCGCCGATTCGGGCAAAGTGGTTGCCACGGTTCCGCTCGGCGGCAAACCAGAGTTTGCCGAGGCGGATCCGGAATCCAACCGGGTCTTTGACAATGTGGAGGACAAAAGCGAGGTTGCGGCCATTGACACCAAAACACATCAGGTCGTGAACCGCTGGCCGATTACGCCGGGCGAGGAGGCTTCGGGGATTGCGATTGACGTGAAAAACCACCGCCTCTTTCTCGGCTGTGACAATCATTTGATGGTGATGCTGGACAGCATGAGCGGAAAAGTGCTGGCGACCACGCCCATTGGCGACGGCGTGGACGGCGCGGCGTTCGATCCCGGCCCGCAGCTCGCGTTCGCCTCGTGTGGCCAGTCGGCGACCGTGACGATTGCGCATGAAGATGGGGACAAACTCACCGTCGTGCAGGTTTTGAAAACCGAATTTGGCGCGCGGACGATGGCGCTGGATCCAACGACGCACCGGATTTACCTGCCCACCGCCAAATTTGGCCCGCTGCCGGAATCGGCCAATGGCGAACGCCGCCGTCCGCCGATGATTCCCGGGACGTTCAAGATTTTGGTTTACGGGCTGGACCCATTGTCCAGCCAATGACCTTTCCACGGCTCGCGCCGCGTGTGCGGGTGAAGATCCGGGACGGCTAGGCCCGCGCCCATTTCAATAAATCAACCAGCAGGCCGTCCGTGGTGTGTTGCTTTGCCTCCAGTGCCGGCTCCAGCTTCAAGACGCGGATGGCCTTGCTGGTTTCCGGGCCGATGGACGCCAGCTTCATTTGCGGAAATTTTTTCAGCAGCTTGGGCAAATCAAAGCGCGCGTGAAAATGCTCCACGGTCGAGCTGCTCGTGAACGTCACCCAGTCCGCGCCCGATTCGAGCAACCGTTCCCCCACGCCCGCGCGGTCTTCCGTCTCGGCCACGGTTTTATAGACGGCGATATCGTCCACGATGGCGCCCAGTTCCTCCAGCGCCTCCGGCAATTCACGGTTCGCCACCTCGGCGCGCAACAGGCACATTTTCACGTTCTCGACGGATTGGTATTTCTCGAAGGCCTCGGCCAGTTTTTGCGCGGTGGCCGCGTCCGGCGTCAAATCCACCTGCAAATGCAGCTCGCGCAACTTCGCCGCCGTGGCCGGGCCGACCGCCGCGATGCGCGCGCCGCCGAGGTCGCGCAGGTCCTGAAAGCGTTTGAAGAAAAGTTCAAAAAACGCCGTCACGCCGTTCGCGCTCGTAAACACGAGCCAGTCGTAGGAATTTAATTCCAGCAGCGCGTCGATGATGCCCTGCCGGTCGTCCGGTGCCGCGATCTTAATCGTTGGCACTTCGAGGACGTCCGCGCCCAACTCCGCGAGCCTTTCCGGGAGGGACGGCGTGCCGCCGTCCCTGAAATATTGGGACGCCGACACGGCGTCCCTTCCAAGGGGGCGGGTAACTACGATGCGTTGGCCGAACAATGGACGTTGTTCGAACCAGTTTAGTTTTTTGCGCAACTTGACCACGTCGCCGACGACGGTCAGCGCGGGCGGGACGATCTTTTCCTTTGCCGCCAGCGCCGCGATCGTGGCCAGCGTGCCGGCCACTGATTTTTGTTTTCCCAGCGTGCCCCATTGGATGACCGCCACCGGCGTTTCGGCTGACATACCCTGCGCGATGAGTGATTTGGTCCAGTCCGCCAGATTATCCGTGCCCATGAGCACGACCTTGGTGCCGGGAATTTTGGCGATTTGTTCGTAATGCAACGCCGTCGCCGTATCCGCCGAATCGCTGTGACCGGTAAAGACCGTGAAACTGGAGCAATGTTCGCGGTGGGTGAGGGGAATGCCGGCGTAATTTGGCGCGGCCACGATGGACGAAACGCCGGGCACGACTTCAAAGGGAATTTTGGCCGCCGCCAGCGCCTCTGCCTCCTCGCCACCCCGGCCGAAAATGTAGGGATCACCGCCCTTGAGCCGGACGACGCATTTGCCGTCGCGGGCCCTGGCGATAAGCAGCGCAACGATTTTCTCCTGCGGCATTCTCATGTTTTTGCCGCGGGCGATGAGTTCGGCGGAGGGCGGCGCCAGCCGGAGCAAATCCGGGTTCACCAGCGCGTCGTAGAGCACCACGTCGGCGCGCCGGAGCAGTTCCGCGCCGCGCAACGTGAGCAGGCCCGCGTCGCCCGGTCCGGCCCCGACGAGATAAACCGCGCCTTTGGATTTCACGCGCACAGTTTATGCGGACGGCGCATTTGGGCAATCAAAGAGGAGGGAACTATGCGGCCCGTCCCAATATTAATTAGGCGCATCGGCGTGGCTGGGAATGTCTGCTCGAAATGAACGCCGGAACAATATGACCAAACCGGCAAAAGCTGCGAAAATTACTGCGTCATACACATAATGGTAGGCAAGCGTATAAAATGGCGCAGGTCGAATGGTGGCGACGATATGTGGCGGCACTGCTTCTGACAAGCCAACCCGTTGTAACTTGGCGACCAACTCGTCATGTGTCACTCCGGGATTCAAGACGACAGCGACTGAACCATGTGGAAACGTATAGGGCGCTTGGCTGGCATAATGCCGATATATACGCGGATAAACCGCCGTGGCGGTCGCAACGATGAGGTAACTGATAATATATGGGATGAGTTTTTTCATAAAAGCGAAATGCTGCCCACCAGACAATCGACGGCCTCTTTTGCCGCCGATCCTGTTTCATGAACGTGACCTTATTCCGGCATTGGCCATTTGTCCACGTTGATTCAGGCTGGGAAGACCGGTCGCAGCAAGAAGTTATTTCAAATCAAACGGGTGCCGTTATCCGGATGTTTTGTGCTTGAATGCTGTCAGAATCAGGGGTAATCTTGCCTAATGAAATTCAGGAGAATTGCTGCTGTCAGCCCTGTAGCAGCACGTGCATGGCACGGGGTTTTGGCGGGCGAAGTTTGCCGCCGCGATTGACAGCACCGACGGCACCAAGCTGCGTGTGTTAATCCCTAAAATGAAATTTTCCATCCAAGGCAAAAATCTGTCTCTAAACAAACTGCTGCTGGCGTTGGCCGCGGGCGCGCTGTTGTTGAGCGGCCCGTTGCTGAGCGGTTGCAAGCAGAGCCAGGAATCTGCGGTCACTCCGGGCGCCACCAACGGCCTGGTTAAAATCCGGGTGGGTTATATCGGCCTGACCTGCGAGGCGCCCATTTACATGGCGGTGGAAAAAGGTTTCTTCAAGGAGGAGGGATTGGACCCGGTTCTGGTCAAATGCGATTGGTCCAATTACAAGGATGTGATGGCGTTGGGGGGATTCGACATCACGCATCACCTGGTCATGTATTTTCTCAAGCCGATTGAACAGGGGCTGGACATCAAATTCACCGGCGGCATCCATCGTGGCTGTCTGAGAGTCCAGGCCGCGGTGAACGGAAAAATTAATTCAGTCGACGATCTGCGCGGCAAACGAATCGGCATTCCCGGCATGGGAACGCCGCCCTTCATCTTTGCGAACCGGGTACTGACGGCTCACGGCATTGACCCGTCCAAGGAGATCACCTGGATTGTATTTCCGGCGGGCGAACTCGGCCTGGCGTTGGACAAGGGGGAGGTGGACGCGGTGGCGGATTCCGAGCCGATTGGCACCCTGCTGGTGGCCTCGGGCAAGGTCAAGAATGTCGCGGATCAGGCAAAAGACTCCCCGTACAAGGACGAATATTGCTGCGAGGTGATTGTGAACGGCAAGTTCCTCGCCGCCAATCCCCAGGCCGCCGCAGCCGCCACCCGCGCCCTGCTCAAGGCGGCCAAGTGGGTGCAAACCAATCCCGCCGCCGCCGCCCGGCTTTCGGTTGAGAAAAAATATCTGGCCTCCAACCCGGAACTCAACATGGTTGCGATTTCGCATCTGAATTACATCCCGAGCATTTCTCTCGCCGAGGCCTCGGTCAAATCCGCCGCGGTGGCGATGAAGGCAGACGGCATGCTCAGTCCCACCACCGACGTGGATGAACTGGCCAAGCGCGCGTTCGTACATTTGCCCGGTGTCACGGATGAATGGATCAATTCGTTGCAGGTGGAAAAAGTGGCCGGCGGCCAGTTGCCGCCGGATGAGAACGCCCGCCTGCTCGCCGAATTGGCGCATAGCACGGTTACTCCCACTGAATACGGGGATATGTCATGCTGCAGAATGGCCAACAAGTAAACGTCCCACCGCCCGCAGTGAAAGGGCCGGTTCAAAAATCCGCCCCCAATCGTGCCCTCATTTTAAGGGCACGCCTGCAGGCCGCTGTGGCCGTTCCACTGGCGACCGTGGTCACCTTGGGAGTTCACCTGGGCCTTCCGAACAACGAGTTGCCAAACGAAGCTCATTTATACTCCCAATTTCTTGGAGGCATTCTTGCCGTGGCCCTGGTCGCCGCCGGGGTTCAGTTCATCTGGCCGGGGTTGCGGAGATGGATGCGAAACATGTGCCCCATCTTTGCCGCGGCGATTCTGACCATGGCGCTTTGGGAAATGATCACCGGGGTCTTGCGCTGGATGCCGTTGCCTTATTTTCCCGCCCCGGCGGCCGTGCTGCAAAGCCTGGTGAGTGACCGGGCTCTTTTGTTCGACAGCACCTGGCATTCCCTGTTGCTGCTGCTTTCGGGTTACGTGCTGGGCGTGGTGTTTGCCTTGATTACCGGCGTGTGCATCGGCTGGTCCACCCGCATGCGATACTGGGGCATGCCGTTGTTGAAGGTTGTGGGGCCGATTCCCGCGACGGCCTGGATCCCGCTGGCGATGGTCGTTTCTCCGTCCACGATGTTTTCCGCGGTGGGTTTGATTGCGCTGGCGGTGTGGTTTCCGGTTTCAATGTTGACCATTTCCGGCATTGCCAACACCCGCGCCTCCTACCTGGATGTCGCCCGCACGTTGGGGGCGGGGCGGATGTACCTCATCTTCCGGGTCGCGATTCCCGCCGCCATGCCCAGCATTTTCGTCGGGTTGTTCATGGGACTGGGAACGTCGTTCCTGACATTGGTGGTGGCCGAGACCGTGGGCGTGAAGTCCGGCCTCGGTTGGTACGTGAGCTGGGCCCAGGGTTGGGCCGAGTACGGCAAGGTCTTCGCCGCTTTGATCATCATGGCCGCCTTTTTCTCAACCATCATGACCTTGTTGTTCAAGGTGCGTGACCGGGTGCTGGGCTGGCAGAAGGGAATGATCAAATGGTAACCCACGCTTCCACCGAAGGTTCCGAGCTGCGGATTCGGGACGTCAGCAAAAGTTTCCCGGCGCCCGGCAACGCCGGCATTAACAATCTGGCGCTGGACACGGTCGCTCTCTCCGTGGCGGCCGGGGAACTCATCGCCATCATTGGTCCGAGTGGCTGCGGCAAGTCCACACTGCTGCGCCTGATTGCCGGTCTCGATGTCCCCGACTCCGGCGAGCTGTGGGTTGGCGATGATCCGATCACCGGTCCCAGCGCTGAGCGCGGTCTCGTTTTTCAAGATCCCAATCTCTTTCCCTGGCTCACCGTCAGCGGCAACATTCAGGCCGGTTTGATCGCGCGCGGTCTGCTCCAAAAGAAACGACCGGAAGTCGACGAGTTCATGCGGCTGGTGGGCCTGGAGGGATTTGCCAATGCTTATCCGCATCATCTTTCCGGTGGGATGGCCCAGCGCGCGGCCCTGGCCCGGGCGCTGATCAATCATCCCAAAATCCTGCTGCTCGACGAGCCGCTGGGCGCGCTCGACGCATTCACGCGCATGCGCATGCAGGATGAAGTGTTGCGCCTCTGGCAGGTCCGCCGCACCACGATGCTCCTGGTGACGCATGACATTGACGAAGCCATCTACATGGCCGATCGGATCGTCATCATGACTCCGCATCCCGGTCGCATTGAACGGACCCTTACCGTCACCCTCGCCCGGCCGCGCCAGCGAAACAGCCCGGAATTCCTCCGCCTGCGGGGTGAGATTCTGGAACTGCTCCATTTTGCCGGCAATGTCACACGCAAGGACTCTCCGGCCATGAGCGTGGCCGCTGACGGAAATGCATCCGGCGGGAATCAAGCCAACCCGCAGACAAGCCCTCCGCCGGACGACATTTCCCGGCCTGCTCCGGCTGCGTCCGTCGGGGCGGGACCGCCGCTTCCGGACGCCCGGGTGATCATCATCGGCGGCGGGCCGGCGGGTTCAACCCTCGGGGCTTATCTGGCCAAGGCCGGGGTCCCGCACTTGATTCTCGATCAGGCCGCGCATCCCCGCGCGCACGTGGGCGAATCGCTGGTTTGCTCGACGACCCGGATTTTTCAGGACATCAATTTTCTTTCCGTGATGGAGCGGGAAAAGTTTGTGCGCAAATATGGAGCGGTATGGACGCACTGGGAAGACGAGCGTGAGCGGGTCGTCCGCTTTCGCGAAATTCCCGAACTCGGTCTCACCCAGGATTATACCTATCACGTGGATCGCGGCCGCTTTGACCAGCTCCTGTTGCAGCACGCCGCGCAACTGGGTTCCCGGGTGCTCGAAAATGCGCGCGTCGAAAGCGTTGAATTTGATGCCACCGGGGCCGCGACCGGTGTCCGGGTGAAGCAAAACGGACAGGAACGCACGCTGCGCTGCCAGCTGGTGGTGGATGCTTCGGGCCGCAACACGGTGCTCGGCTCACAACTGCGGCTCAAACGTCATGACGCCCTCTTCGATCAATTCGCCGTGCATAACTGGTTTGAGGGCGTGGATCGTGGCCAGGAGGAAACCGCGGATTATATTCACATTCACATACTTTCCCTGCCGCGCGCCTGGGTCTGGTTGATTCCCATCAACCCGACGGTCACCTCCGTCGGCATTGTCACGAAAGGCTCGGATTTCACAAAAAATCATGAATCGACGGAGGCATTTTTTGCCCGGCACATCGCCAGCCACCCGTTGCTCGCGCGGCGGATGGCCAAGGCCCGGCCGATGCAGGAATTCACGCGCGAGGGGAATTACAGCTATGTGATGGATCGTTTTGCCGGGGACGGCTGGCTGCTTCTGGGCGATGCCGCGCGTTTTGTGGACCCCGTCTTTTCCTCCGGCGTGAGTGTCGCCATGGAGTCAGCCAAACGCGCCGCCGATGTCATCATTCGCGCGCTGGCTCAAAACCATGTGGGCGCGGGCGCCTTCACGGAATACGAGCAGACGCTGCGCGCCGGCATGGACATCTGGCGGGAATTCATCCTGCTTTATTATCAGCTGCCACCGCTTTTCTTTGACCTGATCGCGCAGCCCGATACGCGTGGCCAGCTCACCAAACTGTTGCAGGGAGATGTCTATGACCGGTCGTCCGCGCCGATTCTGGGACAAATGCGCAGTACGATCAAGGCCGTGGCCGCTGACCGGCAACATCCCTGGCACCCGCATCTGAGTGAAGATCTGGCTCCGGTGGATGTGAATTGATTCCGCCGCCCGGTCACGCTGGAAATGTCGGAAGTGGAAGCCCGCTTCAGGAGCAGCGCTCGAAATTATCTGCGTTAAATATTTCCCAGCTTTCTGGGTATATACACCTCAGGTCGCTGCGTCGGCCTTCACGGCGACTGGAGACGGAAGAAGCCGGATTTGCCGTTTACATTGTTGCTGAACACGTCGTTCGTACTGATCGTGGTGATCCCGCTGGTGATATTGCTCCAGCTTAACGATGAAAGGTTGGTACTGGTCTGCAAACTGTAGTTGGTCGCCGAGGATGGCCAGGAGATGACGGCGGTGCTGGTGTTCACCAATTTGATGTTCAGGAAGACGGGCGGGCTGGTCTGGGCGTTTATGTTTGTTATCATCAGGCTGAACGCTGTGAGGCCATAGATGCCCTCGCCCAGCGTTCCGGGGGGAAGGGTTATATTCGCAAAGGTTCCGCTGTGGGAGCCGTAGTCCAGCAGGGCAAATGAATTGCCGACGGCCGGGGTAAATCCATTCAGCCAGGCGGCACTGACCGTGCCGTTGAGGGCCACGCTGCCCGAGACGTTGATTTGCCCGAAACTGCTCACGCCGCTGACACCGAAATCCAGGTTGCCGCCAACCGTGACGAAACTCCCACTGAAACTGAGGGTTCCCACCAGCGCCTCGACCGTGGCACTGTTGGTGAAGGCGACGCTGATGCTGGCAGTGCCCGAGCCCTGGGACTTGCGAAGGGTGCCGGCGTTGTTGAAGAACTCATTGCCCACGCAGTACCCGCAGGCAATGGAGGTGTTGGTCTGGATGTCCCAGAGTCCGTTCGCCAGATTGTAGATCTTGCCCAGGTAGGTGTTGGTGTTGTTGTATACGGACAGGTAGGCCGCTCCGGTCATGGTGACCGTGCCGGCATTGGTCAGCACGTTCTCCAAGGTCACATTCCCGTTGATGTTCAGCACCCCGCCATTGGTGACGGTCAGCGGACCGTTGATGGTGCCACTATTCCAAACAAGCGTGCCCGTGACGGTGTTGGTGCTGCTGAGCGTGGACCCGTTCAACGTCAGGTTGGTGATCCCGCCACTGCTCTGGAAGGCCGGCCCCAAATACAGGCTGCCGCCCGCCAGCACCAGATTGGTCGGCGCAGTTTGCAGCAGGGTCAGGGTTGTCCCGGTAAATTCGCAAAGGCCCGGACCGCTGATGACGGGCGGGACCCCCATGACGAAACTCCCACTGGCAAAATCAATGGTCGCACCCGCCGCCGTGACATAGGTTCCCGTCAGGGGGCCGCCCTGGTTGAAACTCAGGGTGCCGGCGAGGTTGGTCACCGTGCCGGTGACGGTATTGGTGAAGGCGATGGTGATGGCGGCATTGCCTGAGCCCAGGGACCTGCGAAGGGTGCCGGCGTTGTTGAAGAACTCATTGCCCACGCAGTACCCGCAGGCAATGGAGGTGTTGGTCTGGATGTCCCAGAGTCCGTTCGTCAGATTGAAGATCTTGCCCAGGTAGGTGTTGGTGTTGTTGTATACGGACAGGTAGGCCGCTCCGGTCATGGTGACCGTGCCGGCATTGGTCAGCACGTTCTCCAAGGTCACATTCCCGCTGATGTTCAGCACCCCGCCACTCGCCAGGGCAAAGGGTTTGCCGCTCAAAGTGCCTCCAGACCAATTGAACACCCCGCTGATCGCCACGGCATTTGTCAAATTGATGGTCGTGCCATTGGCAAAGTTGATGGTATCGGTCGAGACCGGCACTCCGACGGGAGTCCAATTGGTTTTATTGAACCAGTCACTGGAAACCGAGCCATTCCAGGTGAACGTGGCTGCGGAACAACAGCCGACTTTCAGTAAAACCGAAAGACAAAGCAGGGCAAACAGAATTACGGGGGCAAGCCGTGTACCCCGTTTCGTTCGAACCGTTTGACAAGGCAGGTTGGTCGACATTTTAGAATATTTCAGGTTGATCCATCCGAATCAAAGGGTTCATCTGAGCGTCTACGGTGCCGCTCGTGCGGAGACTACCATACTCATCGGGTGTCTTACAAGTAGAATTTCTGTTCGCAGGTATAACCCCCTTTAACCCGCAGGCATAAAACCGGTTCCGCTTCAAAACGTGGCCCGCCTGCCGGGTCCTTCACCCAGCCCGGTACGCGTCACGCTTCCGGCGATTTCAGATGTGCCTCGGCTTTTTTGATGTCGGCCAGCGTGCCGGTCTGAAACCAGCGGCCGTGATGCGGCAGGCAGAAGAGCCGGTTTTGCGCGAGGGCCTGGCGCCAGAGGATTTTGACGGAAAATTTTCGGTCGGGCACGTCGCGCAAGACGCGCGGATGAAAAATGCCAATGCCGGCGATGATGTATGGTGCGTCAGGTTCGTTCCAGTCAATCGTGTTGCCCGGCTTGATGAATACGTGGTCTTCGCCCTGGTCATGGCCGACCGCCCTGGCCTTGGGTTGCACGAGCAGCAGGAAATCCATCTTCGCATCGTCCCAATGACGGGCCAGGCGATCCAGCGCGCTCTCGCCTTCGTCCATCCAGATAATGTCGCTGTTGATGGCGAACGCGGGTTCATTGCCCAACAGTGGCAGCGCCTGTTTCAGCCCGCCACCGGTTTCGAGCGGCTCGGCTTCCTCGGATAATCTGACGGTCAGGTTTTTGCATCCGGCCAGCCAGGCGGTCAGTTGCTCCTTGAGATGCGAGACGTTGATGATGACCTCTTCGATGCCGCAGGCTTGCAGCCGGTCGAGCGCGTATTGAATCATCGGTTTGCCCGCGACGGGCACGAGCGGTTTGGGGACGCGGTCGGTCAACGGTTTCAACCGCGTGCCGTAACCGGCGGCCAGGACCATCGCCTTTTTAATTTTGCCGGGCATACCGGTTGAACCATTGTTTCACTCCGGCCAGCAGGGGATGACCCAACGCCAGTTGCAACAAGCGCGCCACCCGCGGAGCATGCAGCTGCCGGTAATCGTGTTTCCCCTCGTGGCGGCTCAACCGTTCAAAAATGGCCAGCACCCGCGTGTGCCGCAACGCCGCCAGAATGGCCAGGGAAATTTCAAAGGCATTTCGGTCGAGCGCGGGAAATTCCGCAAGATAACGGGCGACCATTTTTTCCTTCAAACTTTCCGGGACATCGCGCCGCGCATCTTCGAGCAGCGACACCAAATCATAAGTGACCGGGCCCTGGTACGCGTCCTGAAAATCGAGCAGTCCGGCCTGCCGGATGCCCGTACGACCGGAAAGCGACATCAGGTTGGCCACATGATAATCGCGCAGCAACAGCGAGGCGGGCACCCGATGGGCCAGGGGCAACACATCGCGCCAGGCCTTGCGGAATTCGGTCCGGCCGGTTTCGGAAATGCCCGGCGTGCACCAGTCCAGAAACAGTTCGATGTCCTCGAGCATTGTTTCCGGACGATAGGCGCGCAGGCCGTCCGGGATGGCTTGGGGATGTTGGTGCAGGGCAATGAGAACGTCGGTGGCCAGGCTGAAAAGCTCTTCGGGTTCCGCTCCGTTATCCAGCAACCGCGTAAACGTGGCGTCGCCGAAATCCTCCAACAACAGGAGGCCTTTGGCGTCGTCGTGGGCCAGAATGGCGGGCGCGCTGAAGCCGAGTTTGACCAGATGTTCGTCCATCCGGATAAACGGCGCGACGGATGCCAGCGCCCGCGAGGCGTCCATGAGAATGGCACTGTGCCGGCCGTTTTGCAGGCGGAAGTATTTCCGGGTGGAGGCGTCCCCGGAGAGCGGGTCGGGGACGGCCACGTTCCACCCGGCCGAGCTGAGGAACGCGCGGGTTTTGTCGGTCAAAGTTGTGTTGGCCACGACGGACAGCCATTAGCATGGATGTTGCCAGGAGGCGACAAAAAAGCCGGCGTAGCGGCCTTCGGTAGAAAGCCGCACTTGTCGATTTTCAAGAGTTTGCGGCGCTCTACCGAAACGCCGCTACGGTGGGTTAGCGGGTTTCACCGTTGCCCGGTTCGGCCTTTGCAAGCCGGCCGGTTCCTGTTACACCAACGGCGGATGAAAGGATTGTTATGATTGATATTGCGCTCGAGAAGTATCCCATTTCCTTCAAGTTGCGCGACGGCACGTCAGTGGTCGTGCGCCCGCTCGCCAAACGGGATGAAGCCAAACTCCACAATTTTTTTCTGGCGGTGCCGGAGGAGGAGCGTCTGTTCATCAAACAGCCCATCTTCGAGCGCAAGATGTTCCGCGACTGGTGCCGCCACATTGATTTCGAAAGCAACCTGCCGTTATTGATGTTGCATGGAAACAAAATCATTGGCGAGGCAACCCTGCATCAGCGGGAGGGCGGCTGGAAGCGGCACATCGGATTGCTCGGCGTGTTGACGCATCCCGGTTATCGCGGGCGCGACGTGGCCAAAATTCTGGTGGAGGAACAGGTGCAAATCGCGCGGACTCTGGGCCTGCGGAAACTGGAGGCGGAGCTCAATGGCGAACGCAAGGTGGCCATCTACGCCCTGGAACAGCTTGGGTTCACCCGCCTCATGTGCCTGGAGGATTATGTGCTCGACATGAAGGCTGTGTCGCACGATCTGATTGTCATGGGCATGAACCTCAAGGTGGACGAGGAATACGCCGGCGTCGGTGGGTGAACGGGGATTTTTAACCGCCAAGACGCCAGGTCATCGTCGCTCAGACGTGGAGAGGTTTCTAAAGGAGCAGATTGCGAGGAAGCTGACGCAAGCATTACCATCTTCGTCCGTCATACCATCTGTGAGCGGATTCGCGGTTGGTCGTGTAGCGGTGTGGATGAACGATGATGTGATACAACACTCCGATCGGGGTGAGCATGGTGTAATCCCCCATCCGACGCGCGGAAGTCACGACCGGATGCCGGTGAAGAATGACAAATCGTTTTCCCGTTTCTTTTGCCAGCTTTTTCAACCGCTGACTCAATTCCAATTCCTCGCCGGCAAAAGCTTCATGGCTGAATCCGCCGAGTTTTCGGAACGCGGCGGCTTCGATAAAAATAAACGCGCCGGAAAGGATCCGTCGCCAGCAGAAGCCAACATTCACGGCCGGCATTAGCAGTTCAGTAACGAAATTTTGTTTTTGATCCCAGCGGATGGTCGCGCCGCCGCCGACGCAAGTCCCGGATTGGATTTCCTTCACCATGTCGGCCACCAAACCCGTGCCGGGATGGGAATCGGCGTCCACAAAGACCAGCCAGCTGCCCGTGGCTGCCGCCGCGCCCGAATTTCGCGCACGGGATATTTGATTGACGGGCTCGAACACGACGTTTGCGCCCGCTGCGCGCGCGATCTCCGCCGTGTGGTCGGTGGAATTGTTGTCGCAGACAATCAATTCAAATTCCCATCCAATTTGTACCAAGGCACCTCCTGCGGACTTGATTTGTGTGAGCGTTTCGCCAAGGAGTTTTTCCTCGTTGAAGGCGGGAACGATGATCGAAACTTTCACTGCCCGAGAATACCAGTTTGGGTGAAACCGTTCAAACTTCAATGTCCGCTCCAAGCCATGGTCTTCCACCGGAGCGGGAAAAATCTTTCACCGGCTTCTTGAAAATTCGCGCAACGGGGTTCAACGAATAATCGGCATCATCCACGTAATCTGCGGATTGAGTTTCTGCCGCCCCTCCGGGGCTTGGGAATTTCTTTAACGACTAAACCCACGGCTGAAGCCGTGGGCTATTTTCGATCGCCCCGAGGGGCCTTTGATTCGCGTGAATTCGCGAAATTCGTGTCAAACATCAGTGTTCATCCGCGTCTATCCGTGGTTGAAATAAAAAGGCGCGCCGTGGGAAGTCGAACTTCGACCGGCGCGCCTGTGCAAGATTCAACCGGGCTACTTCGTCACCAGTTCGGCCATGCGTGGCGTTGACGGTTTTGAGCCGTTCGCATCCGCCGACGGTTTGTCCACCGGGATGCGCATGGAGTAGAACGAGCGATAGACGAAGGTCAGCGCCAGCAGGAAAAACACCACGCCGATGCCGGTCTTCAGGCCCTGGTTTTTCATGGTCACGGCGATTTCCGCCGCCAGTAAACCGAACAGGGTGGTGAATTTGATGATGGGATTCATCGCCACCGAGCTGGTGTCCTTGAACGGGTCGCCCACGGTGTCGCCGACGACGGTCGCGGCGTGCAGTTCAGTGCCTTTCTGTTTCAAATCCACTTCCACAATCTTCTTGGCGTTGTCCCAGGCGCCGCCGGCATTGGCCATGAAAATGGCCTGGAACAAACCGAAGAACGCGATGCCGATGAGGTAACCGACGAAGAAGTACGGATCAAAAAAGGACAGCGCCAGCGCCATCGAAAAGACCACGATGAAGATGTTGATCATGCCCTTTTGTGCGTAGATGGTGCAGATTTCCACGACCCGCTTGCTGTCCGCGATGGAGGCTTCGGCCTTGTCGAGGTTGAGGTGTTCCTTGATGTAAACGACCGCGCGGTAGGCGCCGGTCGCGACCGCCTGCGTGCTGGCGCCGGTGAACCAGTAAATCACCGCGCCGCCCATGAGCAGACCGAGGATGACCTGCGGATGCACGAGGCTCAGCATGGAGATGATGTTGAAGTTGGGATCGTTCTGGATGCCGATGTTCTGCAGCAGCATGATGATGCCGAAGATCATCGTGGTCGCGCCGACGACGGCGGTGCCGATGAGCACCGGCTTGGCCGTGGCCTTGAAGGTGTTGCCCGCGCCGTCACCCTTTTCCAGTTCGAGCTTGGAATTTTCAAAGTCGGGGGTGAACCCGAAGTCCCGTTCGATCTCATCCCGGACGTTCGGCACGGATTCGATGCGGCTCAATTCATAAATGGACTGGGCGTTGTCGGTGACCGGGCCGAAGCTGTCCACGGCGATGATGACCGGCGCCATGGCGAGGAAGCCGAAGGCGACGAGGCCGAAGGCGAAGATGGGCGCGGCGAACTTGAATTGCTCCGGCATGAGCGTCATGACCGCCGGATTCTGCGAGAACAGGTAGGCCCCGAACATGAGCGCGATAATGACCAGCCCCATCCAGAACGCACAGAAGTTGCCCGCGACGAAGCCGGACAGGATGTTCAGCGACGCGCCGCCCTGGCCGGACGCGGTGACAATTTCCTTCACGTGCCGCGACTGGGTGCTGACGAAGATTTTCGTGAATTCCATGATGAGCGGTCCGGCGAGCGTGCCGCAGGAGATGATGCCGGAGAGCACCCACCAGAGATTCGGGTCGGCCGCGCCGGTGGCATCGGTGAAATCGCGCAGCAAGAACCAGCTCGCGACGAAGGTGCAAATCATGGACACCGCCGAGGTCAGCCAGACCAGGTTGGTGAGCGGCTGTTCCCAGTTGAAATCCTTCTTGTTGTTGTAGAGCGAATGGCTGACGGACTTGTTGACATAGAACGAACCGAGCGACGCCAGCACCATCAGGCTTTGGATGGCAAAAATCCAGACGATGAGCTTGGCGCCCACCGCCGGCGCCGCCGCCATGGAGAGGCACAGGAACGCAATCAGCGCCACGCCGGTCACGCCGTAGGTCTCAAAACCGTCCGCCGTCGGGCCGACCGAGTCGCCCGCGTTGTCGCCGGTGCAGTCGGCGATGACGCCGGGATTCTTCGGGTCATCTTCCGGCAGGTTGAACACAATTTTCATCAGGTCGGAGCCAATGTCGGCAATCTTGGTGAAGATGCCGCCGCCGATGCGCAGCGCCGCGGCGCCGAGCGATTCGCCGATGGCGAACCCGATGAAGCACGCGCCGGCGAGGGTCGGCGGCATGAACAGCAGGATGCCGATCATGCAGACCAGTTCGACGCAGACCAGCAGCAGGCCGATGCTCATGCCCGAACGCAGGGGGATCATCAGCGTCTGGAGCGAGTTGCCCCGGAGCGAGGCGAAGGCCGCGCGGCTGTTGGCGAGCGTGTTGATGCGGATGCCGAACCACGCCACGCCATAGCTGCCGAGGATGCCCAGCACCGAGCACCCCAGGATCACGCCCACCGAGCCGATGGTTTTGTCCTGCAGGAACAGGAAGTAATAAACAATGCAGGCGGCAATCAAGGCCCAGAGCAGCACGAGGAATTTACCCTGCTGCCACAGGTAGGTTTTGCACGTCTCCCAAATCATATTGGAAACGCTGCTCATGGACTTATGCACGGGCAGGGCACGGCACCGGACGTATTCATAGAAGCCGAACAGCGCGCCAACCACGCAGAAGGCCAGCCCCAGATACAACAGCGCGTGGCCGCTCAAGGCGCCGTTGAAGAACGTCACGTTCTGCAGCGGCGGCAGATTAATGTCGGCGTCACCGGCGTAGGCGTTGGCGGCTCCAAACAGCGCGGCCAGCACGATTCCGGTCCGGAAGAGTGATTTGGTCTTTTGCATAAGTTGGTATCGGTAGTGGCGGTTGCCTGGTTTATTTGTTCACTTTTTTAGCGGCGGCTTCTTCCAGCGCGGCCTGCGCGGCGGCCAACCGGGCCACCGGTACGCGGTACGGCGAGCAACTGACGTAATTAAGCCCCAGGCGATGACAGAACTTCACGCTCTCGGGGTCGCCACCGTGTTCGCCGCAAATGCCCAGCTTGATGTTCGGCCGCGTGGAGCGGCCTTTTTCGACGGCGATACGCATCAGTTGGCCCGTGCCCTCCTGGTCAATCGTGGCGAAGGGATTTTTCTTCACGATTTCCAGTTCCGTATAAGGCGGCAGGAAACTGCCGGAATCGTCGCGGCTCATGCCCAGGCAGGTTTGCGTCAGGTCGTTCGTGCCGAAGCTGAAGAATTCCGCGGTGTGTGCGATTTCGTCGGCGGTCAGCGCACCGCGGGGTATTTCAATCATCGTGCCGGCCAGGTAATCGAGCTTCACCTTTTGTTCGGCCATGACTTCCTTGGCGACGCGATGGACCACTTCGACCTGGAGGTCGAGTTCCTTCTTGAACCCGACCAGCGGGATCATGACTTCCGGCTTCACCTTGATGCCGGATTTCTGGACTTCCGCCGCCGCTTCAAACACGGCGCGCGCCTGCATCTCGGAAATTTCCGGATAGACGATGCCGAGCCGGCAGCCCCGGAAACCGAGCATCGGATTGAACTCGTGCAATTCCTTGACGCGCTGTTTGATCTTTTCAACCGGCACGTTCATTTTTGCAGCGAGGTCTTGTTGCGCCTTGTCTTCGTGCGGGAGGAATTCGTGCAGCGGCGGGTCGAGGAAACGAATCGTCGCCGGCAGGCCTTTCAAGGCCTTGAAAATGCCGACAAAGTCGCCCTTTTGGTAGGGCAGGATTTTCGCGAGCGCCTTTTTGCGGTCCTCGACGTTGTCGGCGAGAATCATTTCGCGCATGGCGTCAATGCGGTTGCCTTCAAAGAACATGTGTTCGGTGCGGCACAGGCCGATGCCCGTGGCGCCGAACGCGAGGGCGTTCTCGGTCTGCTCCGGCGTGTCGGCGTTGGTGCGGACCTGGAGCTTGCTGACCTTCGCGCACCAATCCATGAGCTGCTGGAACATCCGGTAGGTGGCGCTTTCCTTGCTGGCGAGCGATTTCTCGACGAGCACCTGGACGATTTCGGACGCGGCGGTCCGCAATTCGCCCGGATACACTTCACCGGCGGTGCCGCTGATGGAGAGATAATCGCCTTCCTTGAATTTGTCGCCGTTCACGGCCATGGTCTTGGTGTTGTAATCAATCTGCAATGCGCCGGCGCCGCAGACGCACACCTTGCCCATCTGCCGCGCCACGAGCGCCGCGTGCGAACTCACGCCGCCTTTGGCGGTCAAAATGCCTTCGGCGGCAATCATCCCGCGCAGGTCTTCCGGCGTGGTTTCGTTGCGGACGAGCAGAACCTTTTCACCCTTGGCGGCGGCGGCGGCCGCGCGGTCGGCATTCAAATAAATTTTGCCGGAAGCCGCGCCGGGACCGGCGGGCAACCCTTTGGCAATGCACTTCGCCGCCTTGACCGCCTTGCGGTCGAACACCGGCGCCAATACCTGATCCAGTTGGTCGGCGGGCACGCGGCGAATGGCCGTCTTCCAATCGATGAGCTTCTCCTGCTCCATCTCGATGGCGAACCGGACGGCGGCCAGACCGGTGCGTTTGCCGTTGCGGGTCTGGAGCATGAATACCTTGCCTTCCTGAATCGTGAACTCGAAATCCTGCACGTCCTTGAAATGTGATTCCAGCGTCTTGCGGATGTTTTCCAGTTCGTTGAAGGCGGCGGGCATGTGTTTTTTCAACTGGGCCACCGGTTCCGGCGTGCGGATGCCGGCCACCACGTCTTCGCCCTGGGCGTTGATGAGGAATTCGCCGTAGAAAACTTTTTCGCCCGTGGCCGGATCGCGCGTGAAAGCCACGCCGGAGCCGGAGCTTTCGCCGGTGTTGCCGTAAACCATCGCCTGGACGTTGACGGCCGTGCCCCACTCGGCGGGGATGCCGTATTTGCGGCGATAAACAATGGCGCGGTCGTTCATCCAGGAGCCGAACACGGCACCGATGGAACCCCACAACTGCTTCCAGGGATCCTGCGGAAATTCACTGTTGGTGCGCTCCTTGATCAACGCCTTGAACCGTTTCACCAGTTCCTTCAAGTCGGACACGGTGAGTTTGGTGTCCTCAATTTCGCTCTGGTAACGGTCATGTTTGAGTTTGTGAATGACCACTTCAAATGGCTCGTGATCTTCGTCGGCGCTCTTTTGCACGCCCATCACCACGTCGCCGTACATCTGGATGAACCGGCGGTAACAATCCCATGCGAACCGTTCGTTCTTGGTCGCCTTGACCAGCGCCAGCACGGTTTCATCATTGAGGCCGAGGTTCAAAATCGTATCCATCATACCCGGCATTGAATCGCGGGCGCCGGAGCGGACCGAGACCAGCAGCGGCATGGCGGTTTTATCGCCGAATTTGGTGCCCATGATTTTTTCGATCTGGGCGATGCCGGCCTCGGCCATCGGCGCGAGCGCCTTGGGATAGGTTTGTTTGTTGGCGTAGTAATAAGTGCAGACCTCGGTGGTGATGGTGAAGCCGGGAGGCACGGGCAGGCCGATGCGTGCCATTTCGGCGAGGTTCGCGCCCTTGCCGCCCAACAGCGGCTTCATGCCGCCGTTGCCGTCGGCGGTCTTGTTTCCGAACTGATATACGTATTTTGATGTCTTTGATGCTTTAGCCATAAATTATGAATTGGTCGTTTGTGTGATGTTCACTGGCGAAATAAAAAACCAAATCTCGCTTACCGAAGTAAGTTTTGCACATCCGCTGGCCGGCTCTCCACATATCTTGGCAATACCTTCACTTTTTCTGACGGCGTCTGGCGGTGTTACGCATCGTCGGTTGACCACCGGTCGGAGCCGTCGGCCAACCACCCGCACCCGGCGGCTTCAAGGAAAGCCGGAACCTCGCCAGGGCCGCGGGAAATTTCCGGTCGGTTCCTTCCGCCAAAAAATGTGCACACAAAACCAAATTGAGGGGAGAGCCGGTGGCTGGCCGACCATACATTAATTTTGGTGAAAGTGGATGGGCGAATCAGTAGTTGAGCAGATGTGCGAAACGGCAGGTCGGATTTTATGTTACCAACTCTCTTACACGAAAAGCAGAAGGCGGCTGACCGGGTGATGCAGCACGCCAGTGGCGACAAGCGTTTCAAGATTCTTGAAGCGCATATGAAGAAGCACCAGTTCAAGCACGACGCGCTGATCGAGGTGTTGCACAAGGCGCAGGAATTGTTCGGGTATCTGGAGGACGATTTGCTTTTGTTCGTGGCCTACAAGCTGAAACTGCCCCCCAGCCGCGTTTATGGCGTCGCGACCTTCTATCATTTCTTCACGCTCAAACCGCAGGGCAAGCATACCTGTGTCGTCTGCCTCGGCACGGCCTGTTACGTCAAGGGTGCGGACAAGCTGCTCGCCGCCGTCGAAGCCCAGACCAGGGTCAAGGCCGGCGAAACGACGCCCGACAACCAGATTTCCCTGCTGACGGCGCGCTGCATCGGCGCCTGCGGCATTGCGCCGGCCGTCGTCTATGACGGCACGGTCACGCCACGGCAAACCCCCGAAACCGCGGTCGCCCAATTGAAAGGATGGATGTCAAATGGTCATTGATGAACTCAATACGATTGCCGCGAAGGAGCGGGCCGGCCGCAAGAAAACCATCATTCGTTGCTGCCTGGCGGCCGGCTGCATGTCGTCCCATTCGGAAGGCGTCAAAAAGAAACTTGAACAGGCGGTGAAGGACGCCGGTCTGGGTGACGAGGTGGAGGTGCGCGGCGTCGGTTGCATGAAACTTTGTTGCGAAGGCCCGCTGGTGAGCGTGGATACGCAGGATGCGCTGTACGAAAAGGTCACGCCGGAAGACGCCCTGGAACTGATTAACACTTTGAAAGGCGGCAGGACCAAGGTCAAACGCGGCAGCTTCAACCATCCTTTTTTCAAAAAACAATTATCCATCGTCCTGGCCAACAGCGGCGAGATTGATCCGGAACGCATCGAGGCCTACATCGCCGCCGACGGTTATCAGGCGTTGCACGACGTGCTGCGGGAAATGACGCCCAAGGACGTGGTGGATGTCATGGTCAAAAGCGGGTTGCGCGGACGTGGCGGCGCGGGTTTTCCTACCGGCCTCAAATGGGGCACGGTCGCCAAGACGCAGAGCGCGCAGAAATACGTCATCTGCAATGCCGATGAAGGCGACCCAGGTGCGTTCATGGACCGCAGCGTTTTGGAAAGCGACCCGCATAGCGTGCTTGAGGGCATGGCCGTCGCCGCCTATGCCGTCGGCGCGAACCAGGGGTTCATCTACGTCCGGGCCGAATATCCGCTGGCCATCAAACGGTTGCAGACGGCCATCAAACAGGCCAAGACGCTCGGCCTGCTTGGCAGCGGCATTTTTGAATCGCCGTTCAACTTCAACATCGACATCCGCATCGGTGCCGGCGCGTTTGTTTGCGGCGAGGAAACCGCGTTGATGGCGTCGGTGGAGGGCAAACGCGGCACGCCGCGTCCGCGCCCTCCGTTCCCGGCGGAAAGCGGATTGTGGGGCTGTCCCACGCTCATCAACAATGTCGAGACCTTTGCCAACGTCCCCCCCATTATCCGCAAAGGCGCGGACTGGTTTGCCGGCATTGGCACGGAAAAGAGCAAGGGCACCAAGGTCTTTGCGCTTGCCGGCAAAATCACCAACACCGGCCTCATCGAAGTGCCGATGGGCACGCCGTTGCGGCAGATCGTCGAGGAGATGGGCGGCGGCGCCCCGGACGGCGGCAAAATCAAGGCCGTGCAGACCGGCGGTCCTTCGGGCGGCTGCATTCCGGCGGACGCGCTCGACACGCCGGTGGATTACGATTCGCTTACCAAGCTCGGTTCCATCATGGGGTCGGGCGGCATGATCGTGATGGACGACACCACCCGGATGGTGGATGTGGCGCGCTATTTCATGGAATTCTGTGTGGACGAATCGTGCGGCAAGTGCATTCCCTGCCGCGCCGGCACGGTGCAGATGCTGCATCTGCTGGAAAAAATCCTCAACCGCCAGGCCACCGCGCGCGACCTCGCCAAACTCGAGGAACTTTGCGACATGGTAAAAAACACGAGCCTCTGCGGCCTGGGCCAGACCGCACCAAATCCCACGCTGAGCACGCTGCGGTTTTTCCGGAAGGAATACGCGGAGCTGCTTCAGCCGGATCCCTTTGGACCGCGCGGCAACGGTGAACCCAGGAAGGAAACCCCCGCCAAATGAACGTAAACTTCACCACTGGATTTTTGGATTACTGGATGAGTGGATGGTTGATTGGTTCAACCGGTCGCGAATCGGAAGCCCATTTATCCACCCATCCTTCAATCCATTCATCCCTTTGATTCTATGGCCGCCAAAACTTTAACCATCGATGGAAAACAGGTCAGCGCCGAGGAAGGCGCGACGATTCTGGAGGTTGCCACCGACGCGGGCATCAAACTGCCGACGCTCTGCCATCTCGACGGCGTGTATGACGTGGGTGCCTGCCGGTTGTGCCTTGTGGAAGTGACGGGCATTGGCAAATTGCTGCCCGCCTGCACCACCAAAATCAGCGAGGGCATGGAGGTCAAAACCGACAGCGACCGCCTCCGCAAATATCGCCGGATGACCCTTGAGCTGCTGTTTGCCGAACGCAACCACGTCTGCGCCGTATGCGTGGCCAATGGCCATTGCGAATTGCAGACGCTGGCCTACAGCCAGGGCATGGACCACGTGCGCTACGATTATTGCACCCCGAAATGGAGTGTGGATGCGACGCAACGGCTGTTTGGCATGGACCACAACCGCTGCATTCTTTGCACCCGTTGTGTACGCGTCTGCTGGCACATCGAGGGTGCGGGTACCAAAAACGTTTCCGGTCGCGGCGGCCGGGCCACCATCATCAGCGATCTCAACCAGCCGTGGGGCAGTTCCGAGACCTGCACGGCCTGCGGCAAATGCGTCATGTCCTGTCCGACCGGCGCGCTGTTCCACAAGGGTTCGACGGTGTCCGAGATGGAACGCGACCGCACCAAACTCGAATTCATCGTCAACGCACGGGAGAAAAAAGAATGGAACGTTTAAAAGTAGCCACGGTCTGGCTGGGCGGCTGTTCCGGCTGTCACATGTCATTCCTC
>JBEKKN010000018.1:0-44353 GCA_050010675.1 Verrucomicrobiota bacterium
AACGAATTTCCAGTCTGGGCTTTCCATTTTCAAATGGCCTACCGAGGACCGTTCATCCTCGTTTCGAGCCAACCATCCGTCCGAAGAATTAATTTACTGGAACAGGCACGATACCCTGATTCCAGTAGTAACCAAACAGACTTTGTGCTTTTGAAAACGCCGAATGGCCATCAGCAAAACTGATATTCACTCCAACGTTGGGCCACGGCGTGGCCGTTGTACTTTCATTCAATTGCGCAGTTGCCGGACCTCGGTCGCCATGGCGGGCCATCATACAACGCGGAATACCCTGTCTTGGGGTGCCTGGACCCCCTTGGGTTAAATTGATATTCCCATACAAGTTGTAATTTCTTGAGTTGTTTTGATCGGGAACACCGCCTTGATATGGCCACAGGTCTGGCCAAAGTCCATCCACAAATACAGGAGTCTTTGACGCATATTGAATATTGGCAGCATTGCCAAAGAACCGTACCGAATCACTTGCGAACATAAAACTGTTCATTGCAGGATCATACTTATATAGCCATCCATTTATGGCATAGCTCCCGTTTGTAGCCTGGGGAGCATTGCCCACATAGACGCCCGCGTTGTTCGTCACTGATACATACCAGGTATAAGCCTGATTGGCTACGCCTGAGCTATTACCACCCGGCATCACACCCGGAATGGGAGCCAGCGGACACAATCGGATATTTGGATTTACCTGATACTGAAGGAGCGGTTGCATCCAGATTCCGTTGGCGCCCCACCATGCAATGGAGCCCTGATGATCATCCTGATACATGACCGCGCCCAGACTCAACTGTCTGGTGTTGCTGAGGCATTTGGTGCTTTGGGCCTTCAATTTTGCATTCGCCAGCGCCGGCAACAACAACGCAGCCAGGATGGCAATAATGGCAATAACCACCAGCAACTCAATCAGGGTGAAGGCGGGGCGTGCTTTTTGACCTTGTAGTTTCAATCGATCAGTATGAGTAATCATTTTATTCCCAATCATATCTTTCAAGTAAACTAACCAGTATCGCTATTATATGCAAGTTAAATGTCAAGCAGGGTGGCACCATTGCCACCCTGCCGTGAACTAACAATTTTCTTTATCCATGATTTTCCGGACTACTGAACGGCCCGGAAAAACACGCTCGTTCCCGTGGGCGGCAACGTGTAGGGCGACGGAGTACTGTTCGTCGTCCACGGACCCTTTACATTGGTGGCTTGTTCCAGGACCCCGTTTGCATACGTCACTTGTACGCTGGAACCCACTTTTTGAATGCTCACCGTCGGCGCCAGCATCGCGTTGCGAACAATCACGCACGTCATGTAACATCCGGAATCACCCTCGAGCCCGATGGTTTCAGTCGAGTTGGTGGCCACGAACGTTCCCACCACGTAGACATTGTCACCCATGGCGAATGACTGGGAAACATCAGCCAGGTTGTTCGTATCCGCAAAGTTCCCTTGGCGGCCGGTTGCAGCGACATCGTTGAATGCGAAGAACTGCGCGGAGTAGAGATTGCTTACTGTCAGGCCATTCAGTGTAACGGCTTGTCCGGAGTTACCCTCGGTGTTCCCACCCAAGATGGTGTTCAGGTTGGTGTCACCCGTATCCCCGATGAACCCTCCGGTGCGAGTTGTGTAACCGCCAGTCAATGTTGCTGAAACTCCTGTGCTATCGAAGAGAAACACATTGGTACCATTCGTCACCGACAGGGTGGCGCCACCGAACGTTTCAGCCTCGAAGAAGCTGCCTGAAACGCCGCCCAGGATTTGCGCCGCCGTCAGCCCATTGAGAGAAACCTTCGCCGACCAAGTTACTAGGGCAGACGATGCCGGATTTACCGTCAGAAGAACCCAACTGCTGTAAACGGGGCCTCCCTGGCTGTTCACGGCACTCAATCGATAATAGCCACTGGCATTTGTCTGAGGATTGGACAAGGTCAAGGTACTGGCGTTTCCACCGACGCTGGTGACCCCGGTGCCATTATTGGTAGCGCTTGTTTGCCACTGGTAGGTCATTGGCAGATCGCCCACAAACGTCGCCGACAAATTAATAACGTTATGGTTGCCGGCGGTGATGGTTAAACCGGTATTATTGCCAAGATCCTTGGCATTGTCCGGATTGATAAAGTTATCAGATTGGAGAATTGGCAGTGAATCAGCAATCCAGAGCGTGGCGGGTGGCGTGCTGGTAACCGAGCCAGCCCCATCCGTTACTACCACGACATAATCTTGATGATTGCCGGGATTTGCCACATTGGAAATGGTCAGGTTGGGCGTGGTCACGCCGGAAAACTGGCCACCATTTGACAAAGGCGTATAAAGCCCGCTGCCAACCGTGCCAGCCATCCATAGGTAGGTTAAACCGGTGGTTAAGCCATTGGTGGTGGCAGACACAGTGAATGTCGCCGCGGTTCCGGTGTAATTTGTCTGGGTAACCGGTGGTGCATTTATTACCGGCAAGAGAGTTGGCGGGATCGCACCCAGCACCGCATAATTGTTGAACTGAACGTTCCCTCCCGAGGCTGTAAATACGGGAACGAAACCGCCGCCAGTAACATAGCCGGTCAAAGGAGATGAAGCCGCCGGACCAATAACAACATTGGTGTTTAGGGAAGTAAAGGTGCAATGGCCGCTCACTGTAAGCAGGTTCCAGCCGCTGGCAGCCGGATTGAAATTCATGGTGTACGTCTGAAAGGCGTTGCCGGAGGCATTGACGAAATAATTCGTAGAAACATACCACTGACCATGGTTCATCTGAACCGCCCAGTATACTTGCTCACTGGCACCCGGCCCATTATTCGCCATCACCGAGTAGGACAGATTTTGAACCACCGCCAGATTAATTCCCGGAAACGCCTGTTTATTGGTAACCGGACCAAGGCCGTCACCCGGGAGCAGATCATACGGGCCGCCATTTGCAGACGTGGTTGTATAATAATAGGCATTGGTCTGCACTGCAGTGTTGTCGTAGGTATAGACCGCACATACCGGGAAAGTTACGCCGTGATTGTTATTGCCGCTGAAAATGCGGGCAGGACCGTATGAGCCACCAATGTCTTGAATCCAACCAACATTGGTCACCATCTGGTCATTCTGCTTCGGCATATAGAAGGTTTCCTGATAAATAATTGATTGCACTGTCAAGTTTGCGGGCGGCGCACTGGTCACCGAACCGTTACCGTTGGAGACCACAACAACATAATCACCGTTGTTGGTTGATGACAGATTGGTAATCGTTAAATTAGCTGTAGTGACGCCAGAAATTTGCCCGCCGTTTGATAGGTTGGTGTAAATACCGCCGCCCGTTGCGCCTGCCATCCATTGATAACTCGTTGCCCCAACCGCCCCCACTGCGAACGAAACGGAGGAATGTGTGTAGGCCGTCTGGCTCACTGGTTCCACAGTAATGCTCGGTTTGCTGCCGGCGGGAAGCACAGCCAAAAAGAAGTCGTCGTAACCGCCGAAACTGTTGGTTACAAATCCAAAGGCGTTGGTGGTGTTAAAAAAGCAGCCAATATATTTGCCCACATCACTGGATTCGGCTGTGTAATTCAATGTGTACTGCACCCAGGTTCCAGTAAGACCATTGCTCGTCACAGTAAGGGGGCTACACGTGGCGAAACCAGCGGGTCCGCTAGCCGGGGTGCTGCTGGGGCAGCTGATCAGGCCAACCACCTGTTCGGGCGGATTGGTGTTTCCGGTGGACGGGTCGGAAGTAGCCAATCCCCACCAGGTAAGGCTGATCAGATCGCCATTATTCATTGCGTAACTGGATATTTGGAATGCCCCATCATCGCCTGACATTTCATAAGCCCGCTCCACACCGCTATGCGCACCTGTCGCTTCATAACCGGTATTCGTATAATTGACGCCGTCATCCAGCCAAAAACCGGAGGCATTGAAATTGGCAAAGTTGGTCAGTTTTTGACCAAGCTCCCCTTCAAAACCCGGATCGGACAACTGATTCACTTGCGCCAGTGCCGGATACGGTGGCGAAAGCCAAACAGGCCAATGCGAGTTTAAGAATTGTTTTTTTCATAGGATTTAGGACTTGTTTTCTGGGTTACGTGGCACTCGGGGATATACTGTTTTCTTAAGAGTTTATTTTGCTTCGATCAAATACTTCCTAACATTCCCAACCTCGGAAATGACACCGACACACGTATACTTTTGTGCCTTTGGTTTAATTGGGTGAATAGTACATTGATTTTCCGGGAGTGTCAAGCCCGTAAAATGTCATGTATTTTAGTGACAGTTAAAAGGTCAAAAAAGCTGTCTATATTGTCAAATACCTCTAAGCCACAGCATAAAATCTCCGGCCTCGAAGGCATTGGTGACTGAGGCTTCTGCTCCCTGTGAGCTTGGTCATTGCCATGTTTTTTGCGTAGTATAAGCTGGATTATATGCCGCCTCGAAAGCACGCCAGATGCAGCCGGATCTGAATATGGCAAAACGTAGATAGATTCAATATCACTGAATGGTTTTATCCGGCATTTAACCAAAGCACAAACACTTAAGGGGAATTTGTCAGGTCGAAACAAGCTCAGGTGGGTCAGGATCGATGTCCAGGATTTTTATTGAAAACGGAACCGGAGGGAAACTCCCTCCGGTTGAGTTATCAAATCGCTGAATGTATCAACAATCAGGCGCGACGGCGGAAAGCCACCAAGGCGAGGCCGCCGAGAGAAACCAATACAATACTGGCCGGCTCCGGCACTACACCAAGAGTAACATTCCCAAACGAAGTATAGCTGTCGTCATTGTTACTCGCGAGGCCACTCTCAGGCGTTACATTTTGAATTTCCACCCCGATCAGATCACCAACAGCCGCACCGGGAGCATCGCCAGTAAGGGTCTGAGGAGTCCAACCCCAAGCATTGGGGCCCGTGAAAGTTTGACTGGCGAAAACCACCTTGCTCAATCCGCTCACATAGTAGAGGCTGACCAGTGAATCGTGGTTGCCGTCTGGAGCCCATTCGCCACTAATGTTCAAACTCAATGTATATTGATCACCGGACTGTGCGGAATAGCTCGTTGTCTGGAAGACAGAAGGATCATAAGAGTCCAGCCACAGATGTGCGGCACCGCCGTAATTGCTGTTGTCAGGCGCACCATCCACACCAGAGTTACCAACATACAAGCCTCCAAGATCGTAGTTTATTGCCCCGCCAGGGCCACTGGGTGTCCAGCCCGGGATCGAGCCAGTCGGCGCCCCGGTAGCGTCCCATAAAAACACCTTGCCTTGTCCCTGGTTTGCGCTGAAATCACCGTTTACAAGAGCGATGTTCGACGCATGTGATTGCACCACCGACAGCGCCACGAGGCAACTGGCTGATAAGAGGGCGAACTTCATTTTCATAGTGTCTTAACTTTTGTTACAGTTATTACGGTTACGCTTTTAAACTACTGGATTTCCACTCTTTTGTCAACACTTTACATAATACATTGCTTACTTTTATACATTTAAACTTATCTTGTGATGCGATAAGCAATATATGCTTTGCATTAGGATCAAAACGTGGATTAAATCGTAATTGAGGCGAGAATTGAAGTTTTTTGATCGCGTTGAATTTCTGCCTCAGCAGTTTGGAAGCGATTAGTCTCAACCTGAACAGCGAGTAAAAAGCGAGTCAACTGAAAATGTCCAAGAGTTTTGATCGGGCGGGGAGCAAGGAGTAATTACTCGGTTATTTCCCTGAAGTTCTTCATTACAGCGGACTCTTGATCCCCCCACTTCAGCGCAAAAGCTTAACAAAGTCCGGCTTGACTTCTTTTCAAAGACATTTAACATTACTTATACAAGTCTCCCCGAATTAAAGTTAGTCGGGGACCTGAGGTTAACCAAGAGCAAACGTAAACTTCTATGCAACAAACACACCGGGGTAACTGGCTATTCGGCAAATGTTTTGAATGGGTCAAGCACTTGAATATCCTGGCACTGTTGGCCGGTCTTTCTATTGGCACCGCCACCGCCGGCCAACGGGTGTCGCTGGACACGGGCTGGCGCTTTCAATTGGGTGATCCGCAGGACGTGCTGACCAATTCGGCAGAAACCAACGTTACCTATTACCCCGAGATTTCCGATCTGGCCAAACTGGATTCCAATGAAGTCGGTGCCGGAAATAATACAGAGACCTACATGGAATCCATCCGGATTGATCCCATCGCCTACCACATTGGGGAAAACGTCTCGTTTGTGCAAACCAACTACAACGACAGCGGCTGGCAGCAAATCAATCTGCCCCATGATTGGGTCGTAGGGTTGCCTTTCAGTTCCAGCGCGGATGGAGGGCATGGCTTCAAATCCGGAATCGCCGGATCGACCAGTCCGAACACCATTGCCTGGTATCGCCACACCTTCACCCTGCCGGCCAATGCCGCCGGCCAGGCGTTGTGGCTGGAGTTTGGCGGCGTTTACCGGAACTCTCTGGTGTGGTTGAACGGACACATCTTGGGCCGGAATGTCAGCGGCTATTCCAGTTTTTATTTCGACGTCAGTCCTTATGTAAATCCCGGCGGAACCAACGTGCTGGTGGTGCGGGTGGATGCCAGCCGCTTTGAAGGCTGGTTTTACGAAGGGGCGGGAATTTACCGGCACGTCTGGCTGACGACGGAGAATCCCGTCCACGTTGCCGAATGGGGAACTTTTGTCGCCACCACGTCGCTCGCGGGTTCCAATGCAACGATCACCATCCAAACCGCGGTGACCAACCAGAACGGCGCCTCATCGGTCAATGCCAGCCTGACTTCAACCATCCAGGACGCCAGCAGCAATACCGTGACGGCGGTGACTTCAAACCTCACCCTGGCTGCGGGCCAGGGAATCACCGTGACGCAAACGGTTGCAGTAGCCAACGCCAATTTGTGGTCGCTGCAAACACCCTATCTTTACAACCTGCAGACCACGGTCAGCAACCAGAACGCGGTTGCGGACATTTACAACACCCCGTTTGGGGTGCGGACGGTTTCGATTGATTCAACCAATGGCGTCTTCATCAACGGCCAGCATGTATGGATCCAGGGCATGTGCAACCACCAGGACATGGCCGGCGTGGGTTCGGCGCTGCCGGACCGGCTGCAGTATTACCGCATCGAACGGTTGAAGGCGATGGGGTGCAACGCGTACCGGTCCTCGCATAACGCGCCGACGGAGGAGTTGCTCAACGCCTGCGACCAATTGGGCATGTTGGTGCTGGATGAAAATCGCCGTGTCGGAACCAATGCAGAGCCATTAAGCGAGTTGAGCCGTCAAATCCGACGCGACCGGAACCATCCTTCGGTATTCATGTGGTCGCTCGCAAATGAAGAAACCCTCCAAGGCAGTCCTATTGGTGCTTCCATCATGCAGGTCATGCAAAATCTGGTCCATTCAATGGATTCGACGCGTCTGTGCACCGCCGCCTTGAATTCGTGGGGCAGCGGCTTCAGTTCGGTTCTGGATGTCAATGGCTTCAATTATTCTCTGGGTTCTCAAGATTCGTTCCACTCCAGCAACCCGGCCTGGCCCATCATCGGCACGGAAACGTCCAGTCAGGTCACGGATCGCGGCATATATACCAATGATACGGTAAACGGCTACGTCTGGGGTTACGACCTCAACCCGGTTCCCTGGGGCGAGACGGCGGAAGCGTGGTGGCAATATTACTCAGCCCGCCCCTGGTCCTCCGGCGGCTTCTGCTGGACTGGTTTCGATTATCGCGGCGAGCCGACGCCTTACGGCTGGCCCTGCATCAACTCGCATTTCGGCGTGATAGATACGTGCGGCTTTCCGAAGGACATTTTCTATTATTACCAGGCCAACTGGAGCCTTAAACCTGTGTTGCACCTGTTCCCGCACTGGAATTGGTCAACCCCCGGCCAGCCGATCAATATCTGGGCGTTCGGCAATTGCCAGACGGTCGAATTGTTCGTCAACGGCGTCAGCCTGGGACGACAGGCGCTCAATGTTCAAGGCCACGTCGAATGGGACAGCGTGGCCTACGCTGCCGGAACACTCCAGGCCATCGGCTATAACAATGGTACGGCCGTACTGACCAACACGATCACCACGACCGGCCCGGCTGCGCAGATTGCGCTGTTGCCGGATCGCAGCACGATTCTGGCGGATGGCCGCGACGTGTCAGTCGTAACGGTGGAGGTGCTGGACGCGCAAGGCAACGTCGTGCCGACGGCAACCAACAACATCAGCTTTTCCATCAGCGGGGGTGCGATCATCGGCGTGGGCAACGGCAATCCCAGTTCGCACGAACCGGACCAGGCCAGTCAGCGCATGGTGTTTAACGGACTGGCCGAGATCATCGTCCAATCTACCAATCAGCCCGGTTCCATTGTGCTCACAGCGACAGCAACTGGGTTGACCTCGACCAACGTCACCCTTACGGCGGCTTCCAGCCTGCCGGCTCCGGCGGCCCCCACCGGGATGGCAGCGGTCGGAGGAAATGCGCTGGTAACTGTCACCTGGGACATTATTCCAGGCGCAACTACCTACAACCTGTGGCGGGCCACGACCCATAATGGTCCTTATACGCTGATCGCGGGGAACCTCGGGGGAGTCAATCTGGGTTATACCGACAACAACGTTACCAACCTGACCACGTATTATTATGTGGTCACGGCCAATGGAAACGGCGCCAACAGCGTCAATTCGGCGGAAGTCAGCGCCACTCCGGCAGCCATTGTCACCGGTCTGACGGCAACCGCCGGGAACGGCCAGATTCTATTGAATTGGAACGGCTCACCCGGGGCCAATTACAATGTGAAGCGTTCCATGGTATCCGGAGGTCCTTACAGCATCATCGCCCCGCCAACCGCCACCACCAATTACACCGATTCCGCCGTGGCCGCCTGCCAGCCATATTTTTACGTCGTCACCATCACCAATGCCGGCAATGAAAGTCTACCTTCCCTCGAGGCCAGCGCCCAATTGCCGGGCGGGGCTCCGCCTTCCCCCTGGGTGAGCACGGACATCGGGGCCGTGGGAGTGTCGGGCAGCGCTTCCTACTGCAGCGGTCAATTCACCATTGCCGGTTCCGGGGCGGACATCTGGCTCGCCGCCGATGCGTTTCAGTTTGTCTATGTTTATGTTCCCGTCAGCACCAATTGCGACATCCGCGCCCGGGTCGCGAGTTTACAAAATACTTCCGGCAACGCCAAGGCTGCCGTGATGATTCGCGAGTCGCTCGCGGCGAATTCGCGGCAGGCCCTCGCGGATGTTGAACCCTCTGCCGGAATTGAGTTCCTGTTCCGGACCAACACTGCAAGCCAGACGACCGCTGTCACCGTTTCCGGCCAAACCGCCCCCAACTGGGTGCGGCTCACGCGCACCAACAACACCTTCACGGCCTATTGGTCGCCCGATGGCAATTCCTGGAGCGTGATTGGCACGCCCACCAACGTCAACATGGCTGTCGCCGCTTATGTCGGTTTGGCGGTGTGCGCGCATAACAACGCAGTCTTGTGCACCTCCGTGGTCGACAACGTCAGTGCCAGTTTCCTTCCGACCATTACCGCTCCAACGCTGGCGCCGATCAGCAATCAGGCCGTCAATGTGGGCCAGACGGTGGCCCTGAACGCCATCGCCACCGACACCAACTCGCCTCAACCTACCCTGAACTTTAGCCTGCTGAGCGGGCCGGCCAGTGCCACGCTGGTTCAAAGCAACAACACCAACGCCAATTTCAACTGGCGACCGGCGGTGACCAACGCCAACAGCACCAACGCGGTCGCCCTGATGGTGGCTGTGAGCGGTTCCCCCAGTTTGAGCGCCACCCAAAACTTCAAGATCACCGTCAATCCCCTGGTGTTGCCGGCAGTATCGTCCGTCACCTGGAACAACAGTCAGCTCACCTTGCAGGTAACGAACAGTATTCTTGGACCCGATTATTCGGTGCAGGCATCTTCCAATCTGGTGAACTGGAGCACGCTCTTTATCACCAACTCGCCGCCCGTTACCTCGTTCCTGTGGACGGATAGCAATGCCGCGGCGTCGCCGGTGCAGTTCTACCGCATCAAGACCGGCCCGCCGCTGCCGTAAACTCAATCAACATTTCAGTTACCGCAAAGGACGCCGAGGGCGGCCGCTTCCCTGCTCACAGATGTGGGAGTGTGTAAATCCGCCGCGGATATCGCCGCGACCGGCGGACACCCACAACACCCCGCCAGCATTAAGCACTACCTGCGTGCCGAAATCTGGAGTGCGATAAATTTTAACGACGAAACGGCCCCGCATTAAAGCCAACAACATTTCCAAAACTGCACTCGGGCAAATATTTGCAATTTTTATTGTTTACCGGGTCGAAATATGTTGTTCTGCGCGGAACAACCTTTTGCTTCCGGGTAATGCCGTTTGATCGACCAAATTTAACACTCGAGTGAAACCGCTTCCATTCATGAATAACAAACGAACTGCCGTGATGTTGCTGGTCTGCCTTGGCGCAGGCTTTTGGATCAGCGAACCCCGTGGGCTCTCCGCTGCCAATCCGACCCCGACTTTGTTGAACGATCCGGTGGATGTCAGCGGCGATTTCCGCGATTTTTCCAACCTTTATTATCTGGCGGACAAACTCGCCGATTTCGATCCGGCCACCGGCAAGGGCGAAATCACCTACCAACGCGCAGAGTATTTTACCCGACAGGCGTTCGACAACATGCTGGCGGTCATCAAGCCGGTCGACCCCAATGAGTTTCCCGCCGATCAATACGCGGGCAACCCCACCCTGCCCTTCTCCATCGAATTCGTCTCCCCGCGGACGGTGCGCATCCGCATGACCAGCGGCCCGCAGGTCCACCGGAATCTGGAGGAACTAATGCTGGCCGGGCCGGTGCCGCAGGATGATTCCTGGAAATCTGACAAGATCGAAGGCGGCTACCGTTATACGAGCGAATATGGTTCCGTCACCATCCTGGAAAATCCCTGGCATATTGAATTCCGCGACGCGCAGGGCAAATTACTGACCCGGACGGACCATGCCTCGGACAACCTCAGTTCCTTTACGCCCATCCTCCCATTTTCCTTTGTGCGGCGCGCGGCGGATTATTCGCGGAGCATGGACGCGGCGTTCCTGCTCTCGCCCGGTGAAAAACTTTTCGGCTGTGGCGAATCCTTTACCAGCCTCGACAAACGGGGACAGAAGGTGGTGCTGTGGACGGATGACGCCAACGGCATTCAAAATCAGGGCATGTACAAGCCCATCCCGTTTTTCATGAGCAGCCGCGGTTACGGCATGTTCATGCACACTTCCTCGCCCATCACCTGTGACTTTGGCAATGCCTTTGCCGGCGTCAATTCACTGATGATCGGCGACGATGAACTGGATTTGTTTGTTTTTCTGGGCTCGCCCAAGGACATCCTGGACGAATATACCAAACTCACCGGCAAATCGCCGCTGCCACCGCTCTGGTCCTTCGGCCTGTGGATGAGCCGCTGCACTTACAACGCCGGGGACCAGGTGCGGAGCATTGCCGCCCGGCTGCGCACGGACAAGATTCCCTGCGACGTGATCCACCTCGACACCGGCTGGTTCGAAACCGACTGGCAATGTGACTATGAATTCTCGCCCACGCGCTTTCCGGATCCACAAAAAATGCTTTCCGACCTGAAAACCGACGGGTTCCACGTTTCCTGCTGGCAACTGCCTTATTTCGTGCCCAAGAACAAATTGTTTCCCGAACTGGTGGAGAAAAACCTCGTCGTTCGCGACGCCAAGGGCAACCTGCCTTACGAGGACGCGGTGCTGGACTTTTCCAATCCGCAAACAGTGGAATGGTATCAGCACAAACTCGCGAACCTGCTAAAACTGGGCGTGAGCGCCATCAAGGTGGATTTCGGTGAAGCCGCGCCCAACAATGGCATTTTTGCCGACGGCCGCACCGGGTTTTACGAACACAACCTCTATCCACTCCGCTACAACAAGGCGGTTGCTGACATTACCAGACAAATCACCGGCGAAAATATCATCTGGGCGCGCAGCGCGTGGGCGGGCAGCCAGCGTTATCCCATCCACTGGGGTGGCGACGCGGAAAGCACCGACGACGGCATGGTGGCCGAATTGCGCGGCGGGTTGTCATTCGGGCTTTCCGGATTTTCGTTCTGGAGTCATGACGTGGGCGGGTTCACGGCAGACTCCGTGACGAACATGGACAAGAATCTTTTCGCGCGCTGGCTGGCGTTCGGGATGTTGAGTTCCCACAGCCGCTGCCACGGCATCGCCCCAAAGGAACCGTGGAATTACGGCAGCGCGTTCGAGGACGAATTCCGGGCGATTGACGGCCTTAAATACCGGCTCATGCCCTACGTATATGCGCAGGCCAAGGACTGCTCCGATCACGGCCTGCCGATGGTGCGCGCGCTGTTCATTGAATATCCGGACGACCCCGGCTCGTGGCTGGTGGACGACGAATACCTGTTCGGTTCCAGCATCCTGGTCGCGCCGCTCATGCACGAAAACGCCACGGGCCGCAACGTGTATCTGCCGCCGGGAACCTGGATTGATTATCAAACCGGCAAATCGTACGACGGCGGATGGCAGCACATTGAAGCGGGAAAACTTCCCGTCGTGATGCTCGTGCGCGATGGCACGGTCATTCCTGAAATCGCCCTGGCCCAATCCACGTTGCAGATGGATTGGACGAATCTTGACCTCGTGGTCTTTGCCAAATCCACAACCACGGCAAAGGGCCTGATCTGTTTGCCATCCGACAACGGATTGCACGAACTCACGCTGGACCGAAGCGGCGGCGGTTTCGCGCTCGCCAACGATCCGCTGGCCGGCAAGGTGACCTGGAAAATCCGGATGAATTCCGATGAGTAAGTTCAGCCGGACGACCGATCATTATTGTCGGCGAAAGTTTTCCCAAATGAAAATCCACATTAAAGCACTGTCCATCACCGCCATCGTTCTTTTGAGCGGGGCGCTGCCGCAAGGAACCACCGCCCAAACTTTACCACCCGACGCCGCGAACACCGGACGGGAACGGTTGTTGATGGACTTCGACTGGCGTTTCGCCTTTGGCAACGCCAATGACCCGGCCAGGGATTTTGACCCGGGCAGCAGCTTCTTCTCCTACCTGGCCAAGGCCGGCAACGGCTCGGGCGCTGCTGCCGCCGATTTTGACGACCGCGGCTGGCGCACCGTCAATCTGCCGCACGATTGGGCGGTGGCCCTGCCGTTCAGCGAACGCGGCAGCGGCAGCCACGGCTACAAGGCGCTCGGCCGCAGCTTTCCGGAGACCAGCGTCGGCTGGTACCGCAAAACATTTTCCATCCCCGCCTCCGATCTCGGCAAACATATCACCGTTGAATTCGACGGCGTGTTTCGTGACTCGCAGGTCTGGGTCAACGGCTTTTATCTGGGACGTGAATCAAGCGGCTATACCGGTTTCACCTACGACCTCACTGATTATCTGAATTACGGCGGCAACAACACCATCGCCGTTCGGGTGGACGCCTCGCTGGAGGAAGGCTGGTTTTACGAAGGCGCCGGCATTTACCGGCACGTCTGGCTGGTCAAGACGGCACCCCTGCACGTGGCCAAATGGGGCACGTTTGTCAGCACCGCGGTGAAGGACAATTCCGCGGACGTGACGGCCCAAGTCACCGTCAACAACGACGCGCCCCAGGACGCGGACTTCCAAATTGAGCAGACCATTCTGGACGCCGACGGCCAGGTGGTCGCCAGCGCTGAACTGAATGATTTGTCTTTGAAGGCGGGAGCTTCGGGCGACTTTTCCTCCGTGCTCACGGTGCCCAATCCGCATCTCTGGTCTCTCGACTCGCCGTATCTGCATACGCTCGTCACCACCCTGCACCGCGGCGGCGCGGTGGTGGACCGCTATGAAACGACGTTTGGCATTCGCACCCTTCGTTGGGATCCCAACCAAGGATTTTTTATGAACGGCAAACGGGTGGAATTGAAGGGCACCTGCTACCATCAGGACGCCGGAGGTGTCGGTGTGGCCGTGCCGGATGCCCTCAATGTCTTCCGGGTCGGGCAACTCAAGAAAATGGGCTGCAACGCCATCCGCACCAGCCACAATGCGCCCACCCCGGAATTGCTGGATGCGTGCGACCGGCTCGGCATGCTGGTCATGGACGAGAACCGCGAGTACGGCATCAATCCCCAGGAGTTGGACGAACTCAAGGCGCAGATTCTCCGCGACCGTAATCATCCCTCCGTCATCATCTGGTCCATCGGCAATGAGGAGTGGAACATTGAAGGCAATGAAAAAGGTACACGGGTGACGCAGACCATGGAAACCTTTGCGCAGCGTCTGGACCCGACCCGGCCCTGCACCGTGGCGATCAGCGGCGGCTGGGGCCAGGGTTCTTCCGAAAGCATTCAGGTGATGGGATTCAATTACTTTACCCACGGCAACAATGACGGGTATCACAAACAATTTCCGGACAAACCCTCCGTGGCCACCGAGGAGGCGAGCACGTTTTCCACGCGAGGAGTTTATGTCGAAGATCTCGAACACCAGCACCTGACCGCTTATGACACCAACAAACCCGCCTGGGGCGCCACCGCGGAGGCATCGTGGTCGCATTATGCGGCGCTTCCGTACGTAGCGGGACTGTTTCAATGGACCGGTTTTGATTATCGCGGTGAGGAGACGCCTTTCTACTGGCCGGCCGTCAGCTCGCAATTTGGCATTTTGGACACCTGCGGTTTTCCCAAGGACAACTTCTATTATTATCAGGCGTGGTGGTCGGGTCATCCCGTCCTGCACGTGTTCCCGCACTGGAACTGGCCCGGCAAAGAAGGACAGAACATCGCTGTCTGGGTGGACAGTAATTGCCAGGAAGTTGAACTGTTCGTTAACGGCCAAAGCCTTGGCCGCAAACGAATGCCCGGAAATTCCCACCTGGAATGGATGGTCAAATATGAACCCGGCACCCTCCTGGCGCGCGGCTATCGGGACGGCAAGGAAGTTCTCACGGACAAGGTCGAAACCACCGGCGACCCGGCGGCGGTTGAGCTGATCCCCAACCACCCGGACATCCAGGCGGACGGTGAGGATGTTTCCGTCATCACTGTGCAAGCCAACGACGCACAGGGAAGATCGGTGCCGAACGCCAACAACGAAATCACGTTCAAAATCTCGGGGCCGGGCATAATCATCGGCGTCGGCAATGGCGACCCGGCCTCACACGAACCGGACCAATACGTGGAAAGTGTCCGCACCACCCCGGTTACCTGGCGGATGCAGGCGGTGGACGGCACGGAGAACCGTCCGGAGGCGGCATTGGATTTTGATGACTCCAGCTGGCCGACTACCTTCGCCGATGGTGAACGGCGCGAAGGGCGGCGCGGTGGGTTCGGTGAAGAGGCCGGTCGGACAAATCTATATCGTGGTGTTTTTGAATTACCAGCGGCCACGGATGGGGTGACCGTTTCACTCGTGCTGCGCGACCTGGGTGCGGAACAATGGATTTACCTAAACGGACAGCCGCTCGCTGCGGATGTACGCCGTGACCACGCCGGCCACCAGTTTGACCTCGACCCCACCCTTCTCCGCGCGGGCAAAAACGTCATCGCGGTCATCGCCACTCCTTTACCCGGCAATCCTCGGGGCGAACGACGACGGGAACGCGAGGCCGGCAACCCCGCGGTGGTCCGGATCGTCACCGCTCCCGGCGACTGGAATCGCAGCCTGTTCAACGGTCTGGCCCAGGTGATCGTGCAGTCCACCCGGGAACCGGGCGAAATCACCCTGACGGCAAGTTCTCCCGGACTTTCACCCAAAGTGCTTAAACTCCAAACCCGGCCGGTGCCTTTGCACATCGTGGCCGATTCCGAGTAACCCACCTGGCAATCATGAAAACAAATATTCTGATCTGCGCCGCCATCGTCAGCCTGACCGGGCTGTGCGGGTCAAAGGCTCAAACCAGCAACGACCCGTCGCTGCCGCATCTGTCGAAGCAGGGCACGGCCACGCAACTGGTCGTGGACGGCAAACCATTCCTCGTCCTGGGCGCGGAGCTGAACAATTCCAGCGCTTCCAGCCTGGAATATATGAAACCGCTCTGGCCGAAACTGGTCGCGGCGCATCTCAACACGGTGCTGGCCACGGTCACCTGGGAATTGATTGAACCGCAGGAAGGCAGGTTCGACTTCAACGGAATGGACGGCCTGCTGCAGCAAGCCCGGGCAAATGATTTGCACCTGGTCCTGCTCTGGTTCGGCAGTTGGAAGAACGGCAAATCCACCTACCAGCCGCTCTGGGTAAAGACCGATCAGAAACGGTTCCCGCTGGCTTGCAGCGAGGACGGCAAAAGCATGCCGATCCTGACCACGTTGAGCGACGCCAATCGCAATGCCGACGCCCGGGCTTTTGCCGCGCTCATGCGGCACCTGCGCGAGGTGGACGGCCAGAATCACACGGTCCTCATGATCCAGGTGGAAAACGAGGCCGGTATTCTCGGTGACACGCGCGATTATTCGCCGGCGGCAAACGCGGCGTTCGCCGGGCCGGTGCCGAAAGAGTTGATCGCTTATCTTGTGGCGCACAAGGACACACTGGCCCCCGAGCTTCGTGATTTATGGGCCACCAACGGCTTTAAAACCTCCGGCACCTGGACGGAGGTTTTTGGACCGGGCAAACCCGCGGGCATGATGATTCCGGTCCGCACGCTGAGCCCGCCGTTGACCGAGGCGGAACACGAAACCGGTTGGAGAAATCTTCATTGGCCGGTGGATGAAATTTTCATGGCATGGAACTATGCGCACTACATCGGTTCCGTGGCCGCGGCGGGCAAGGCTGAATACGACATTCCCCTGTACGTAAATGCCTGGCTGCAGCAACGCGACCATGCCTGGCCCGGAACGTATCCGAGTGGCGGACCGCTGCCCCAGGTGCATGACATCTGGCGCGCAGGTGCGCCGGCAATCGACATTCTTGCGCCGGACCTCTACGTGCCGGAGTTTGAAGAGTTGTGCGCCCGGTTCACGCGATCGGGCAATCCGCTGTTCATCCCGGAATCCCGGGCCGGCGAATGGGGCATGGCCAACGCGATTTATGCGATCGGCACATACAACGCCATCGGCTATTCGCCCTTCGGGGTTGACCGGCTGGCCGGTTCCGACCTGGAACTGGCCCGCACTTATGATTTCCTTACAACCGTGTCTCCGGTGATCCTCGCCAACCAGGGCCAGGGCACGATGACAGCGGTGTTGGTGAATACGAATGCGACGCAATCGTTCCGCCTGGGAAATTACAACATCGAGGCAAAATTTTGGAACCCTCCCTTTTACCTGCCCGCGACCAACGCCCTGCCGGAACGCGTGGCCGGCCTTTTCATTTCCACCGGCCCGGATGATTACATCGTCATCGGTCGGAACCTCGTGGTCTATTTCAGTTCGGCCACGGACCCGGCGGAGAGCGTGGGGCTGGGCACGGTCGAGGAAGGCGTTTATCAGGATGGCCGCTGGGTGCCCGGCCGCCGGTTGAACGGAGATGAAACCCCGGAGTGGAAGGCGCTGCGCTTCCCCAGCGACCACTACAGTGTTCAGCACGTCAAGTTGTACCAGTACCGATGAATTCAATTGCGACGTTGGTTATTTGCCGGTAACCGGCAAAATCCGTTTAAAGAATTTAAATCCCATGAATGGCCACCCACGTTTATTGCCCGCGCTTTGTCTGTTTCTCGCAGTCTCCACCGCCATGGTTCGCGCCCAGTATCAACATCCGTTTCAAGACCCGAATCTGCCGGAGGAGGTGCGCGTCACGAACATGGTTTCACTCATGACGCTGGACGAGAAAATCGGGCTGCTGCGCTTTCGTTCCGATGTGCCCCGGCTCGGCATTCCCCGGCTCGGCTCCGTGGAAGGAATTCATGGCGAGGCCATGGGCGGGGTCGCCAATTGGGCGCCGAAGCCGCCCATTCCGACGACGATTTTTCCGCAGGGCATTGGCATGGCCGAGACCTGGGATACCGGGGTCCTGCGTCAGGCGGGGGCGGTCGAAGGTTACGAAGTGCGGTACATCGCGCAGAACCCGAAATACCATCATACCAACCAGCTCGTGGTCTTTGCGCCCAACGCGGACCTGGGCCGGGACCCGCGCTGGGGCCGGACGGAGGAATGCTACGGCGAGGACCCGTTCTTCAATGGCACCATGGCGGTGGCGTTCATTCACGGGCTTCAGGGAAACCACCCGAGGTACTGGCAGACCGCGTCGCTGTTGAAACATTTTTTTGCCAACAGCAATGAGGATGGACGCGAACACTCGTCTTCAGATTTCGATGAGGCGCTGTTCCGGGAATATTATTCCGTGCCGTTCCGGATGGGGTTCGAGGAAGGCGGCGCCCGGTGCTTCATGGCGTCCTACAACGCCTGGAACAACATTCCCTGCACCGTTCAACCGGTGATTAAAAATGCGGCCATCAAGGAATGGGGGGTGGACGGCATCATCTGCACCGATGCCGGCGCCTACCGCAACCTGGTCGGCCAGTTCCACTATTTTGCCACCACGAACGAAGCGGCCGCGGGCTGTCTCAAGGCCGGCATCAACCATTTTCTGGATAATTATCGCGCCGGGGTGAGCGGCGCCCTAAGCAACAACCTCCTGACCGAGGCCGAATTGGATGAATCCATCAAAGGCGTTTTGCGAATCTACCTGCGGCTGGGATTGCTCGACCCGGCCACCAACAATCCATATGCCGCCATTGGAACCGGCTCCGAACCCGAACCCTGGACGACGCCCGAACATAAAGCCGTGGCGCGGCTGATAACCCAGGAATCCATCGTCCTGCTGAAAAACTCGGAAAACCTGCTGCCGCTGGAACGGTCAAAACTCAAGTCCATCGCCGTGGTTGGCCCGCGCGCCAACGAAGTCCTGCTCGACTGGTACAGCGGCCTGCCGCCGTACCGGATTACACCGCTGCAAGGCATCATCGACAAGGCCGGGCCGGGAATCACCGTCAATTTTGCGACCAATAATGCCGCCGGCGAGGCCGTTAAAATCGCCCGGACCGCTGACGTGGTCATCGTGTGTGTCGGCAATCATCCCACGGGTGATCTCACGAACTGGGCCAAGGTCGCCCTGCCCAGCTATGGCCGGGAAGCCGTGGACCGACAATCCATCAACCTTGAGGACGAAAAGTTGATCAAGCAGATTTACCGGGCAAATTCGAACACCGTTGTCGTGCTCATATCCAGTTTTCCGTACGCGATCACTTGGACCCAGAAGCATGTGCCGGCGATTGTTCATCTGGCGCACGGCAGCCAGGAGGAAGGCAGCGCCCTGGCGGACGTGTTGTTTGGTGATTACAACCCGGCCGGCCGGCTGGTGGAAACCTGGCCCCAATCGCTACACCAACTGCCGCGCATGATGGATTACAACATCCGTGATGGCCGGACCTATATGTATTTCCAACGCCAGCCGCTTTACCCGTTCGGTTATGGATTGAGCTATACTACGTTCGGGTATTCCAACCTCGGAACCAGCTCCTCGACCCTCGCCCACAATGGCACCCTGACCGTGAGTGTGAACGTGAAAAACACCGGTAACCGGGCGGGCGATGAAGTCGTCCAGTTATATGTGAAACACCTCAACTCCCGGGTGTCCAGGCCGCTCAAGGAACTGCGCGGCTTCCAGCGCGTCCCATTGCAACCGGGCGAAACCAAAACTGTGGAATTTCCTTTGACCGCCAAATCGCTGGCCTATTGGGACCTGGCGCGACACGCCTGGGTGGTGGAACCAGACCAGGTCGAAATCAGCGTCGGCGGTTCCTCGGTTGACGATCATTTGAGAACCAGAATCGCCGTCCAGTAATTCATGAAGAAAATCAGTAGCTGGTTTGGTGTGCTGGTCACGGTGATGTCATTGCTCCAGGACGCGCCGGCGAGGGCCGCCGGTTCCGCACCGGTCCCTTCGGAACCGTACAGCTGGCGCGGTGTGGTCATTGGGGGCGGCGGATTTGTAACTGGCATCCTTTTTCACCCGCGGCAAAAGGTCCTCGTGTATGCCCGCACGGACGTGGGCGGGGCCTATCGCTGGGATGATGCAGCCAAACGCTGGATTCCCATCACCGACTGGCTTGCCACCGCCGATTATACCGGCATTGACAGCCTGGCGCTGGATCCTTCCGACCCCAACCGGGTGTACCTTGCGGCCGGCATTTACAACCATACCAAGGCGGCGATTCTGCGTTCGGATGACCAGGGACGAACCTGGCAGACTACGGACGTGCCGTTCAAAATGGGTGGCAATGAATCCGGCCGATTCAACGGCGAGCGGCTCGCGGTGGATCCGCATGACGGTGAAATTCTTTTTTTTGGTTCGCGACATGACGGTCTTTGGCAAAGCCCGGATCGCGGTGTCACCTGGAACGAGGTCAAGGGCTTCCCCAAAATTGACACCACGGAAACTCCCCCGCCCATGACCCGCACGAATTGGGTCCGACGATTCCGGTTTAACTTTACTCCCCAACAGATCGGAATTGTGGCCGTACAGTTTGACCCGCGCAGTGGTTCGCCCGGCGAACCCACGCCGAGAATTTACGCGGCTGTGTCCACCGTCAAAACGAATCTTTTTCGAAGCGATGATGGCGGGTCGAGTTGGCAGCCGGTTCCCGGCCAGCCGACCGGTTTGCGCCCCAATCATCTGGTGCTTGCACCGGACGGGACGCTGTATCTCAGCTACGGTCGTGAACCCGGTCCCAATTCGATGAGTGACGGCGCGATTTGGAAATTCAATCCAAAAGACGGCAGGTGGGCGAACATCACACCGCTCAAATCACCCGACGATGGCCAGCCATTTGGTTACGGCGCCGTGACCGTGGACGCGGAGCATCCTTCCACGCTCATGGCCACGACGTTCTGCCACTGGCATCCGCACGACCAGATTTTTCGCAGCACCAACGGGGGCGCCACCTGGACCGCGCTCTGGAACGATGCCACTGAATGGGACCACGCCTGCGCGCCTTACACCAAATCCCGCAACCCGCATTGGATGGGTACCATTGTCATCAATCCGTTCGATTCAAACCAGGTGTTGTTCACCACCGGGTACGGCATTTGGTGCTGTACGAATGCCACCGCCGCCGACCAGGGTGAACCGACTCACTGGGTGTTTCTCGACCAAGGTCTGGAGGAAACGGTGCCGCTGGCGTTGATCAGTCCGCCGGCAGGCGCGCATTTGTTGAGCGGCTTGGGCGACATTGATGGGTTCCGCCACGAGGATTTGGACCAATCACCCAAAAAAGGCACGTTTGCCGGACCGCGCTTTTCCAACACGGAAGGACTGGCGTTCGCCGCCCGCAAGCCAAACATCATCGTGCGCACCGGCACGGGTGGAAGCGAAACGGTGCATGCGTCCATTTCACTCGATGACGGCAAGACGTGGAGCTACCTTGGCAGTAATCCACCGGAAAATCCCGAAGGCGCCGGCACGATTGCAATTTCCGCTGACGGCAAAATCATTGTGTGGACTCCGCGCTGGGGCAGCCCGAATTATTCCGTGAATCGGGGAACAAACTGGACCGGCTGCCAGGGCCTTTCGGAGGGTCTGCGTGTGATTGCCGACCCGGTGAATCCGATGCGATTTTACGCTTTTGACGCGCGCGACGGCAAACTGTTGGCCAGCACCAACGGCGCCGCCAGTTTCTCGGCCACCCCGGCGGCTTTGCCGGCCGTGGAAGGTTTTGACGGGGGCTTTGGCGGTGGTGGTGGAGCCGGCGGCTCACTTTATGCGGTGCCGGGTTTCACCGGGGATTTATGGCTGGCCTTCCGCACCAATGGCCTTTTCCACTCCGTCAATGAAGGCGTGAGCTTCCAAAAAATGGAAACGGTGCAGGACGCTGACTCGCTCGGCTTCGGGAAAGCCGCGCGGGGCAGGAAATATCCCGCCCTTTACCTCGCCGGCAAAGTGGACCAACTCCAGGCGCTCTTCCGGTCCGATGATTCCGTGCAAACCTGGGTGCGCATCAACGACGACCAGCATCAATATGGCTCGATCAGCCATGTGACAGGGGATCCGCGCATTTTTGGCCGGGTTTACTTCGGCACCGGCGGGCGCGGAATTATTTACGGAGACCCGGCTTCAAGCACGAAATGATTTCGCCCCAAGCATCCGACGTTTGGATCCCCTCCCGCGACTGCCCATGGTTCATTCAACCTTGAACCCCAGTTCCCGGAACCGCTGTAGTTTGTAGAGCAATGCGCGGCGGCTGATGCCCAGCGCCTTGGCCGTTTCGGTGCGGTTGAAATCATGCTGCTGCAAGGCCTGCAGGATGGCCTGCCGCTCGATTTCCTCCAGGCGCGCCGGATCGGCGGCTTCAGCGGCAACCGGCTGTTCCGCCGTGGCGCGCACGCGCGTCGGCAGGTGCTCCGGTAAAATCAGTTCGCTGCGCGACAACAGCACCGCCCGTTCCATGGCGTTGCGCAGCTCGCGGACGTTGCCCGGCCAGGGATAGCGTTCCAGGCAAAGCGAAACCGTCTCGGAAAATCGCGCCCGCCCCTTCGTCAATTCCTCGATGAACCGGCCGGCCAGCGGTAAGATGTCCTCGCGCCGCTCGCGCAACGGCGGGATGTTCAATTCCACCACGTTCAACCGGTAAAACAAATCCTCGCGAAACCGGCCCTGCTTGACTTCATCCTCCAGGTTACGATTGCTCGCGGCGAGAATCCGCGCGTTGGTCTGGATTTCCCGGTTCGAGCCGACGCGTTGAAACCGCCCGTTCTGCGCCACGCGCAGCAGTTTGGCTTGCAGCGCGGGCGACATCTCGGCCACTTCATCCAGAAAAATGGTGCCGTCCGTGGCTTCCTCAAACCGGCCGATGCGCCGGGCGTGTGCGCCGGTGAACGCGCCTTTCTCATGGCCGAACAATTCGGCCTCCAGCAGCGTTTCGGGAATGGCCGCGCAATTGACCTTGACCAACGGCCCCGCCGCGCGCGGGCTCCAGGCGTGAAGGACATCCGCCACCACTTCCTTCCCCACCCCGCTTTCGCCCGTAATCAGCACCCGGGTTTCGGACGGTGCAATCAACGAGGCATCCCGGAACACGGCCTGCATGAGCGGACTGCGGGCGATCACATAATCCGGCAACTGCTTCTCCTCGTTGTAGCGCAGGGCCGCAGGCTTGGAAATACCGAGGGCCTGACGCACGGAATTGAGCAGTTCATCGAGGTCGATGGGCTTGGGCAGATAATTGACCGCGCCATCGCGCATCGCGGCCACGGCGTCGCGAATGTCGGTAAAGGCGGTGACGAGCAGGACCGGCAGTCCGGCCATACGGGGTTCGTCACGCACCCGGCGCAACGTTTCCAGGCCGGTGAGCCCCGGCATCCGCACGTCGGAAATCATCATGGCAAATTTCCCGGCCCGGAGCATTTCCAGGGCGCGTTCGCCGGAGTCCGCCAGCGTCGTTTCAAAACCCTGGCTGCGGAGAAAGGAATTCAGCAGGCTGCGCTGACCGGGATCATCGTCCACAATCAGGATGCACGGCGCTTCGGATGCCATGCCGCCACGTTATCCGAATCAGGCGGCAACTTTCAAGTGAGTGATGCGGAAAAGGGCGCCCTTCGGTTCGTTGGCCAGACAGACGATCTCCCAGCCGTGGGCGAGAACAATCTGTTGCACGACGGCCAGGCCCAAGCCGGTGCCCTTTTGATTGGTGGTGAAGTACGGCTTGAAAATTTCCTGCCGGCGGTCGGGCGGCACCCCGGGACCGTTGTCGCGGATTTCCAGCACGGCTTCGCCGGCATTAAGTCGCCGTGCGGCAATTTGAATCTGCCCATTCTGATCCGCCGCCTGAACCGCGTTGAGCAGCAGGTTGAATAAAACCTGCCGCAACAGTTGTTCGTCGGCTTCGATGGCAATCGGTTCACCGCCAGTCTCGACCCGGAGCTGCTTTTCCTCGATGTCATGGGCCAGGGTGCGCACCACTTCCTGGATGGCCGAGCCGAGCGCGATTTTGGAGCGGCGGATTTCGCGGGGACGCGAGTAATTGATGAATTCATTCAACTGGGCCGTGACCTTGTCGGTTTCACTGACAATTGCGCGCGATTTTTCCCGGATATCCTCCGGCGACGCGCCGGTCTGTTTGGAAAGCATCTGCGCCATGCCACGGATGATGTTGAGAGGATTGCGCGTTTCATGGGCCAGCCCGGCCGCGGCCAGATTCATTTCCTTGAGATGCAGGTTCATTTCGCTGGCGCGGACCAGGCGGATTTGGAGTTCGGATGTTTTGGCCACATTACGCCAGGCCAGCCCGGAACCGAGGACGGAAATGGCGGCCAACAGGAGGATGATGGAGCGAAGCCAGAAATCCTGGCGGTTCATGATGCGGATGGGTTCGGTGGACATGACGATGACAAAACTGCGCACGCCCTGTTTCTGGAGCAGCACCTGATATTCCTCCTCGCTCATCCAGCGGGGCCGGCCAAAGCGGGGCCGGGATCCAGCCTCCCGGGGGCGATCACGGTTGGTTGTGACCTCCATGGCCGGTGGTGGCGGACCACCGCCGGTCACGGCGGGATTGGTTGGATTATCTCCGGGCGGAGGCCCGGTCGGCGGTTCCTGGGGCGGCCCGGCGGGCGGCCGGGGCGGCGGCATGGCGATGCCATTGGTGGCCAGGTGATTGGTAAAATCCTGCCGGGACATGATGATTGGCGGGTTGGTGCCTTCGATGTCGAAGGTCAGGTTGGTCCCCAAATCCACCGGATTCATCAGGGTCACCGTCTGGGCATCCCAGTGTTCGGAGGCACCGGTGATGCCTTTGGATTCCAAATCCGTGTCGGTCCCGGCGGAAGCCACGATTTCACCGGCCGCATTCAAAAGCGCGATGCCTCTCAATTCGGCGGTATCCTGCCGGACCAATTCGGTCAGCGACGCTTCGATCCGTTCCTTGGACACCACGCCGCCGAAGCGCCGTTGGGAGCGGAGCACAATGCCCAGCGTCGTGGAAATGTCCGTGGCCCGGTTGACGAGCGCGGCCCGCGCCTCATTCAGAACGTGAATGTGCTCCTCGACCTGCCAGGCGGCAATCAACACCCAGATGCCCAGCAGCAGGCCTAAGATCAGAGGGCTATGACGTTTGGGTTGCATGCGCTGCGTTCAGTTAAAGGCGGCCATGAAAAAAAATCAATCGTGGCCTAGGGATTTTGTTTCACCGGCACGCGCTCCAAAAACTGATCCAGTTCCTGCTCGGAGTAGGATTTGGGCATGAGCATCTGCCTTTGCTGGCTGGCGGCCAGCGCGGGCAACTCCGACGGCAGCCGCACAATGTGCGGCGTCATGAAAATCATCAGTTCGTTTTTGGTGTCGCTGGTGGTCTTGTGTTTGAAAAGAATTCCAAGCACCGGAATGTCGCCGAGAATCGGGATTTTGCTGTCGCTGGAGGTTTTGTCGTTCACCATCAGGCCGCCGATGACGACCGGCAGCCCGTCAGGTGTCACCACCACGGTATCGGCCGTGCGGGTGTCAATCACCGGCGCGTTCACGCCGGCGGCGATGGGTTCCGTCTGCGTCGGATCAATCTGCGAATCCTGCGGCGTGACGATCATTTCCACGTAGCCGTCGGTGGAGATGTAAGGCGTGACGTTCAATTGGATGCCCACGGGCGTATAGGTGACGTTGTTGATCGGGATGGTCGAATTGCCAACCGCCGTGTAACTGACGCCCGTGATCAGGGGCACCTGCTGGCCGACGAGAATGGTCGCCGGCTGGCCGTCGCGCGCCAGAATGGACGGGCGCGAGAGCACTTCCACCTTTCCGGCCGTGGCGATGGCGCGCAGGGTCGCCTGAAAATCGCTCCCCATGATCTGATAAAATCCATTGGCGCCGCCCGCCGTGGTGGGCGACAGGGCCGGGGTCGCCGCCACCGCCGACCCAACGGTGCTGAAATTGGTCACAATCGAGTTCAGTCCGCTCAACCCAAACACATCCGCGGCGTTGCCGCTGATCCCATTGCCAAGTCCCTTGCCATAAGAGCTCTCGACGCCGACATCGAGCGAATTGTTGTGCGACACCTCCAAAAAGACGACGTTGATGAGCACCTGCGGTTTCGGACGGTCCAGGCTGGCAATGACGTTGCTGATCTGTTCGCTGGTCGGTTGGTCGGAGATGACGATGATGTTCTTGGTGTCCGGATCCACGTAAATGGTCGCGTTACCGACACTGCCATTGTTGTTGTATTCGTCACTCGAACTGCTGCTGGCGGTGTTACGGTTGTTATTATTGAACCCACCAAAGCCGCCGAAGCCCCCGAACCCGCCTCCACCTCCGCCACCTCCGCGCTGCTGGGCGTGAGTTGCCATCACGGCGCACAGCATCAAAACCAGGGCGCCGCTGAGTTGTTTCCGATGATTGTTTGTGTTCATAGGTTCTTTTGGTGTTAAAAGGTTTCCTGCCTTAAGGGAGCCGGCCCGCGCCCACTCCGCCGCCGGTGCTGCCATTGCCGGTGGTGGTTCCGAGTGACGACGTGGTGTTGCCCGCCGACGTCGCGCCGGCATTCGCGCGGGTTTCCAACGCGCCCTGCTGCGTGCTGGTGGTGGACCTCGTGTTGCTGTTGCCGAATGCATTTTGTAACACCTGCACCACCTGGTTTGGATCACCGTGGTCGAGGTGATACACATAAACCCTCTGGTCCCGTTGCGAAGGAACGTCCAGGTCGTGCATCATTCCCGCGATCTGTTCCATCAAATCCTTCGGCGCGGTCACGATGACCGACTGGATGCGGGCATCGGCCACGGCGGTGACCTGCGTCGCCTTTTTGAGGCGGTCGTCCGAGCTGTTGTTGCCGGCGCCGGCGTTCGCGGCCGCGAGGCGCGCAAAAAAGCCGCCCGGCCCGCCACCCCCGCCCCCGAAGCGGATGGGCGCCTGGCTATTATTTCCCGAACTGCTGCTGGGGAAAACGTTGCCCAACTCGGTGGCCACGTCGGTTGGATTGGCGTATTGCAGATGGAACACGCGGATTTCCGTCTCCGCCTCGGCACTGTTGTCCACGGCCTCAATGATCTGGACCAGATGCCGTATGTTGGACTGGGTATCCGTGACGACGATGGAATTGCCGGCTTCGTTGGCGATAATCGTCGCTTGCGGTGAGACGAACGACGACAAATCCGAGGCCAGTTGCCGGGCTTCCACGAACCGGATGGGAATGATATACGTGGCGATCTCGTCATTGTCGGGAATGGCGTTGGGATCGTTGCTGGTTTTCACCGGAATGTTGCGCGTCTTCGCGTCATTCTTGTTCATGATGGTCAACTTCCGTCCGTCCCGTATGGCGGCGTAGCCGTTTTTGTTCAGAACGGAATTCAGCAAATCCACCGCTTCATCCCGGGTCACGGGCCGGTCGCTCCAGAGGTCGACATGGCCGCTCACCGTGGTGTCGAGCACGATGATGAAGCCGGCCGCGTCGCTGAGGTAATCCAGCACCGAATCCAGTGGCGCGCCACGGAAGTTCAACCGCAGATCATTGGTGCCGTCCGCGGTGGCCACCGGAACGGCCGGGGTGGCCGGTGCGGACATGGCCGTGACCGTGGGCGGCGCACCGTTCGTCTGCGCGGCGATGGGGAAGGTTCCGGCGGTCAAAACCGCCGCCAAGAGAAATGTCGTGATGGTTTTCATTGTCCTGATCCTTGTCCTAATTGTTGTTCTTCCTGTGCGCGCTGTTGCATCAATCGTGTCAAAGCGTCGTTGCCGCCTCCGGCGGGAGGGCTCGACGTGTCCGGCGCCGCCGTATCGATCCCCGTATCCGCTGCGCCCTCTGGAATCGGCGCGTTCGAGTTGTCGGAGGGCAAATGCGGATGGCGGCTGGAACCGGAGGTGGCGGAATTGCCCGTGCCCGCGTAAGCCGCCGTATCAGTCGAAAGCACCCAATGACCATCATCGTCACGGCGCATTTGCGCGCCCAGCGGCAATATCGTTTCGTTGGTCCCGGCCAGGAGCGTGACGGATTTCGGGGTGATGGCCGCCACGTTGAAATCAGCAACGCTGCCGCCCAGTTCCAGCACCTTGCGGAAGTCCGGACTGGTGCCGTCAAAAAATGCGAACGTACCCTTGGAATAGCTCATCGTGCCCACGAAGGAAAAGGAATCAACCACGCGTGCCGTGGCATGGGCGGAGCTGGAGCGCACGTGCGGCACGCGATTGGGATCAAAAATATTCCGCTGCCCGATAAGCTGGTACGGCGTAAAATCCGTCCCCCCGGCCGATGGCGCCGCCGCTGAAAACACCGCGGACGACAACCAGACGGCACCGGCAATCGCCGAAGCAACCAGTTTGAGTGCTGATGTTTTCAAATTCATTTTGACGGTGAGGTGAGGGCCAGTCCGTTGACTTGCAGGCCCAGCGTGAACTGCTGGCCGGTGTCGTCGCGCGCACTGAGGTCCACGGATTCGAGTTTCAGCGCCAGCGGGCCCTTTTCAATGTCATAAAGGAAGCGGGCCAGGGTGTCGAGGTCGCCGGACGCCTCCACGCGCCAGTCCACCGTGAGGTAATTCGTCGCATCATTGTTCCACTGCGGCGTGAGGCCGGTGATGCTGGCGTTGCTTTCCTGCGACCAGTTGTCAAAGGCCTTGAGCACCTGCTGCTCCGCCAGCGACGTGTCGGCCGGCAGGGTGTTCGTGCGCATCTGGTCCCAGTGACTGCGGATGGCCTCCTCGCGCTGGAGCAGTAATTTTCCGTCACTGACCTGTTTGCGCAGGGCGGCGATCGTTTGCGAACGCGCCGTCCACCAGTTCGCCAGCGGCTCGTAAATCAGGCGTTGGCCAACAAACAGCGCGACCACCGCGATGGTCAGCACGACCAGAAATTGTTGGCGGTTTTTAATTTCCATGGCCGCCTCCGTTGCCGTAATGGATGTCGAATGAGAATTGCATGGGGGACTGGCCGCGGAGCTGCTGCAGCTTGACGTCCGTCACGCCGTCCGCGATGCGCAACTGGTTCAACGTCCGCCGCAGCGCGGCGTTGTCTTGCGCGGTGCCGGTGCAGGTGACGGTGTTGCCGTCGCGGATTTCCACCGTCTTGGCCGTGACCGAACCATCCTCGGGAAATGCCAGCGTCAGCTGGCGCAAAATCGTCAGGTTGCGGAAGGAGCCGTCAAACCAGGGACGGTATTGCTGGATTTGTTGCTGCAACCCGTCCAGCTCCTGCACCTTCGCCGACATGGCCGACCACCGGGAACGGAGCAGGATCAGTTCAAACTGCTGGAAACAAAACAGGCTCCCGACCAGCACCAGCACCCCGGCCGCCACGGCCCCGGCCGAGCGCAACCGGCCGGAGGAATATCGGGTGACCAGTTGTTGCAAGGCCGACGGTTTGGGCGGTAAGAACTCGAACACCGGCGTCTCATCCGCCAACCGTCGCGCCGCCAGGCTGAAAGCGGGAGAAACCGGGGCCTCCGGCGGGAGCTGAACGCCAAATTCGTCTGGCGCGTAACCGGGGACAATTTCAACCTTCATTCCCATCGGTTCAAACCGCAATTCCATTTCGTCGGCCAGTTGCTGCGCCAGCTCGCGGGGACCAAAAATGCGGATATGTTTCACGGCCGCACGCAGTTCCGCCGGCAATTGTCCCAGCGTGATCCGCGCCTCACGGGCCACAAGATCGGCCTGCAACCCGCGCCGCCCGCCCTCGTCTTCGATGGCGCCTTCCAGCGCGCGCAAAGCCGCCACGCCGCCACAGGTGACCTGCAGTCCCACCTGGCCCTCACCGATCGCCAGCGTCAACACCCCGCGGGAGGCATCCGCGCCGGGCGGTTGCAACGCCGAGATTCCGAGTGAAAAGCTGACCGGCTTTAGTTTTGCCGCCGCCAAAACCTGCTCCAGCGCCGACAGGTGAGCACTGGAAATGCCCACCAGCATCACATGTTGTTTGCCGGCAGGCAACGGACAGCGCGAATCCGCCAGCCGCAGCGTGGCGACATCGCAGGGAAAACCGCGCTCCGCTTCCAATTGCAGAAGACTGGCGGCATCGGCCTCCGGCAGTGGAGGCAATTCCGTGTGCGCCACCAGCGCCCACTTGAGCGGCACCCCCACCACGCAACGCCGTTCGCGCACGCCGGCGGCGTCGAGGTGATTGCGAATTTCGCGCCCGACGAGTTCCGGCGCCGCCGTCAGCGGATCCAGTGACAGGTTGACCGAAAAGGTCTGGTGACGTTGCAGTGACCCGTTGGTGCGACGGAGCACCACGCCTTCGAGGCGGCTCCCATCCAACGTCAGGCCGAGCAGGCTGGTCAGCCGTCCACGCTTTCCAAAATTAATTTTCAGCACGTTCTTCATGGGGTTGCCTGGGCAACCCAGGTTTCGCGGACTTTTTCGCCCAGCGCCCAGCCCAGCCGGCTCAGGTCCTGGCGATAAATGATTTTGGGCGTGCCGTCGCTGGTGTCGAAAATGAACTTCACGCGCCGGTAGCCACGGCCGAAGGGTCCGACCGCCGCGATGTCGGCGGTGAATTGGAAGGTCTGCGTGGTGATGTAGTCGCCCCGGGCCAGCGCCCGCAGGGAGGCGCTGGTGTTGCCCAGCGCATCCACCACCCAGGCGATGGAAGTGAGATTGTTCGGATTTTGCTGACGGTAGGTGATGAGTGACTGCGCGGTCCCCGACGCGGTGTTTTGGTCAACACCGGCTCCGGTCAACAGCGCCGTCAACACATCCACCCCGGCCGTGTTGACATTGACGCGTCCACGGATGTAGGCGGCGGTGCTGGTGGTGACGTCGCCGGAAATTTTGGCAAAGTCATCCGAACTCATGCCCGCGATTTCACATCGCAGACAGAAATCCAGCAGGCCCCGGCAAGGTCCTTGCCGGGCAAAAGCGCTGGTGACGGCGGCGGCACGGGCCGCGGCGCTGCTGATGCCGGCAGCTTCGAAGAGCGATTGCAATCCTTCTTCGCCGGCGGTGTTCACGTTGGTCAGCGTGGTGCCGTCGGAATGGAAATTCGGTTCGCGTGTATAGACCGTGGTGTATTCAAACAGGCCGCTATCAAGTTCACCGGCGCCGCTTGAATTCGTCTCGTTCACATCAAGCACGCCGTTGCCGTTAACGTCGTCGCCGGCCAGCAAATCCATTGTCGCGCCATAGACCAGCCGCAATTCGTCCACGGTCTCGAACGGCGCTTCCTTTTCCGGGTAGTCCAGTTGCGCGTAATCCAACGTGTAGGCGCCGGAGCTGTTTGTGCTCCGCCAGTCCACAATGGCCTGGGCGAAATCGGCCGTCATGTTGGGCAGATACGAAAGGGCATTCGTGTTGGCGGTGTTCAAATTCAATTTGGAACCTTCGTCGATGAGGCCAAAATACGGTTCCGACGAAGGCGTGCCGGAGGGGTCGCGGCCAATCAGCCAGAACCGGGCGTCGCCGACGGGCACGGCGGCGGAGACAAACAGGTTGGTGGCCGGCATCACGCCATTGGTGGCATAGGTGGCCAGCACGTAACTGACATAACGGGCCGCGCCTTCAATGGCCTGGTCCGTGACCAGGCCGGAGGCGCGGTTGTCCGACGCCCGGAGTTCATAGGTCATGGAGTTGGCGAAATAGAGCGCAATGGCAACCAGACCGATGCACACCCACAGCACAATGATGAGCACGGAACCGTGTCGATTTTGAGAACATTCAACATTCAACGTCGAACGTTCAACATCCAAGGCACGCCGGCCCTGCGCCGGTTTGGGCGTTCGGTGTTGAATGTTGAATGTTGAATGTTGGACTTTCATTTCCGCTTCAGTTGAGATTTGTGCGCGATTGCGAATCAATCGGCACCAGCATTTCAATCGGCGGCGTGACGGCCGGATTGTACCCGGCCAGTTGAATCCGCACCCGGACGGCCGTGGGCAGATTGGTGTTCACCGACGTGAGACCCGAGGTGTCCCAGGTGCCGGACCACTGCGAACCGTCGAAACAGGAAAACTCGACACTTTGCACACCCCCCAGCATCCATTGATCCTCCACGTCGGGCACCGCCGTGGTGGCCATGAGATTCCGGGTGACACTGCGAAACAAATCCTTGCCCGGCTCGTTTCGGTCGGTGGGGTCCCTCAATTCATAGGTGACTTTCTGGATATCGCCCCACGGCGCGCCATCCCGCAGCGCCCCGGTGGCGGTGTACATTTCAACGGCCACCGGCTGGCGGATGCCCGGGCTGGTCAGGGTCCCGACCCGGAAATCGCCGGATAAGACCTTGCTGGTTCCATTGGTGGGCGTCACGGCACACTCCAAGTCACGACGCATCACCGCCAGCGCCTGGTCCACCGGCGTCGCGCTGTCCACGGCTGCCTGGGTCGCGTCCCGCAGATGCAGGGCGGCAAACAAGACACTGCCGGCGACCGTCAGCACCAGGGCTGCCACGCCCATCGCCAGGATCATTTCGATCAGCGTGAAGGCGCCGGTTTTGGATCGGTTAATTCTCATGGTTGCATGCCCGTCGCGGCTGGCGTCTGTGAACCTGCCAGTGTGCTCAACTGGACCGAATAATCATGGCCCTGCGCCGAGAAAGTCACCTCGGCGGTCAGCAAACGCATCATCGCCTTCGTATCCCCGGGCCAATTCTGGCTGTTCAACGTCCAGTGGAACTCTCCGGCGCCCTCGGCGGCGGTTCCGTTTTGTGATCCCGTGTTCCAGTTGGTGGTGATGATGCTTTCATTCAAAATCCGGTCGGCAACCCGCGCTGCGGTGCCTTTGCGCGCGGCCACTTCACCGGCGAGACTGGCCACGTGCAGCGCCTCAACAACCGCCGGAATCACGATGGCTAGGAACAGCATCGCCGCCAGCACCTCCGCCAGCGTGAAGGCGGAAGCGTGACCTGTGATACGTGACACGTGACAAAAATTGGCCGCCCTGGCGGCGGTTTTTTTCATGCCACCTGCCTGCCGTGCCGAAACTTTCGAGCAGAGGCTGGTCACCTGCCATTTGTCACTTTTCCGTGTCCCGGATTTCATATCCATTGTGGTCGCGCGATTCGATCAGCCATAGGGCCTGGCCCTTGGCGTCGATCAGACGCAACGTTTGCGGACTGCTTTCATCCACTGTGCCATCCGGCAAAAAACGGATGGCCGGCAAACCGCCAAACCGGCTCGAGTCACCCGAACCGGTGTTCACAACCGTGATCTGTAAATTTTCGTCCAGCGACAGGTTTTCCGCCCTGGGATCGCCACCCCGCCCGGTTGCCTCCGCCTGGAGTCCGTAGGTCCCCTGCTTTTCGTTCACCCACAACACCATCGGCAGACCTTCCGAAACGGCACGGCTCTGGCCGGCGTGCATCAACGCCACCAGCCGGCGCGCCTCGGACCCCAGCGCCTGCCCGCGAATAAAATTCGACATCGCCGGCGCCGCCAGTGAAGTAATGATGACCAGCAGGACCAAAACCAGAATCAACTCGATCAGGGTGAACGCACTTTGGAAAGCGGCGGTCCGCGAAACGTCACGGCGCCTTTGCCGTCCGACAGATTCAATTCGCGCGTTCATCACTAATGCCCGATCTAATTTGTCCAACTGACGATGTCGTCCCCGGTTCCTTCCTTGCCATCTGGCCCAGCCGACAGCAGGTCGTAGCCGGTGGGGTTATGTTTGCCGGGGTAATAATAGATGTACGGATTTTGCCACGGGTCTTTCGGCAGCACCGGCGGATCAAAATAGGGCCCGTGCCAATTCTTGGCGTTGCCCGGCTGTTGGATCAAATCCTGGAGCCTCTTGGGATAAAAACCATTGTCCACCTCATAAGAGTCGAGCGCGGATTTGATGCCTCCGTGAATATCGGCGTACGCCGCCTTGACCCGCGCCTCTTCGCCCTTTCCCGCGATTTTGGGAATCACCAACGCCGCGAGAATGGCGATAATGGTGACCACCAGCATCAATTCAACAAGGGTAAACGCACGGCGGCGGTTTCGGACCTCGGATTTTGGAATTCGGATTGGAATTTTCATGATGGGTCAGAGGTTGGATTTTATTTGATGTATTCACTCATGGAGAGCACCGGCAGCAACATGCCGATGAAAATGGTGCCGATAAATCCGGCGATCAAAAACAACAGCAGTGGTTCGGCAAAGGCCACCGCCGTCTTCAGGTGACGGTCCAGATCCACCTCGGCAACGCTGGCGATACGGACCAGTTCCGTGTCGAGTTTGCCGCTTTCCTCCGATACTGAAATCATCTCCAGCACGGAGCCGGCGAACAGGTCCTTGCAATCCGCGAGACTTTGGCCCAGCCGGCCGCCCTGCTGAACGCGCTGGATGGATTGGGAAACGGTGTCCACGAGGATCTGGTTGCCGATGGATTTGCGCGCGACGTTCAGACCTTGCACCAGGGGCACGCCGGCACCCAGCAACGTCCCAAGCATCCGGCAGAAACGCACCATCGCAAATTGTGCCACCAGCGGGCCGACCAGCGGCGAGCGCAGCACCAATCGCTCCCAAACGCGCCGGCCTTTTTCGGAGGCAAACCAGGTTCGCACCAGAAAGACCGCGCCGGCCACGCCGGCCGCAACCAGCAATCCGTACGAGCGCACCGCGTGACTGACGCCAATGATAACCTGGGTGATCAAAGGAAGGGTGCCATGGAGGCTGGCAAACACCTTTTGAAACTGGGGAATAAAAAATATCAGCAGGGCGGTCAGGACGATGATCGCGAGACAGAACAAAATACACGGATAAATCATGGCGGTGAGCACCTTCGATTTCAGTTCCTTCTCGCGCGATTGGAAATCAGCGATCTGCGCCAGCACCACGTCGAGAAATCCACCCGCCTCTCCGGCCTCCACCATCGCGACATAAACGCGTGGAAAGACATCCGGCGACTTCGCCATGGCGTCGGCGAGCGACATGCCGTCCACGACCAGGTCGTGAATCTCCCTCCACTTCGCGGCCACCGACGGCGCCGAGGTTTCCTTGTAAAGAATCACCAGCGCGCGGCTCAGCGGCACCCCCGAGGCCAGCAGGCTGGACAGGAGGCGGGTGAAATTTTCGAGCGCGTTGGCGGAGACTTTCCGGGATGGGAATTTGAAGGAAAGGTTGCCGAGGTTTTCCAGGCCGGCCGGCAAACCCGAAGTGTTTTTGGCGACGGCGACCGCGTTTTCGACCAGATTCACCGGACGCAGGCCCAGGCTTTCCATCTGGCGCAAGGCGTCGGGCCGGCCCACAGCGTCAAGCTGACCTTGCGCCATGGTGCCATCCGTCTGCAACGCTTTGTATTGGAACGTGGGCATGCTTCAATTCAGTGTCAGGTGGCAACCGCCGGAACCTCCGGTAATCGGTCCTTTGCCGACTGCGCCACTTCCTTGGCGGTGGTAACGCTTAAAACTTCTTCGACCGTGGTGATCCCCATGCGCACGAGACGCCAGCCGTCTTCGGCCAGCATTTTCATGCCCGCGCGGCGGGCGGCGTCACGAATCTGGTCGCTCGAGGCGTTTTTCAAAACCAGCTGCCGGATTTCGCTACCGGTGTCCATCCACTCAAAAATCGCGTGCCGGCCAAAAAATCCGGTATTGCGGCATTCCCGGCAGCCGGTGGAACGGTAAATCGTGGTCTCCCCGGGGATGCCGAGCTTTTCCTTGAGCGCCTGCGCGGTCGGTGAATGATCCGCCTGCTTGCAGTGCGGACACAGCACGCGGACCAGGCGCTGGGCCAGCACGGCTTCGAGCGACGACGCCACCAGGTAGGGTTCGACGCCCATGTCCACGAGGCGGTTGACGGCGCCCGGGGCATCGTTGGTGTGCAGGGTGGAGAAAACCAGATGGCCGGTGAGCGACGCCTGTACGGCAATCTCCGCGGTTTCCTTGTCGCGAATTTCACCGATGAGAATCACGTCCGGGTCGTGGCGCAAAATCGAGCGCAATCCGCGCGCGAACGTCAGCCCGGCTTTCTCAGAGACCTGAATTTGGTTGACGCCCTTGAGTTGATATTCGACCGGGTCTTCAATCGTGATGATTTTGCGGACGGAATCGTTGATTTCGTTGAGCGCGGTGTAAAGCGTGGAGGTTTTGCCGCTGCCGGTCGGGCCGGTGACGAGGATGATGCCATGGGGCAGTTGCAGGACGCGGCGGAAACAGTCCAGCTCGCGTTGGTCCATGTCGAGTTCGGCCAGGCCGCGGAGCGTGGCGTTTTGCCGGAGCAAACGCATCACCACCGCCTCGCCATGGAGCATGGGAATGATGGAAACGCGGATATCCACCTCGGCATCATCAATGCGCACCTTGATGCGGCCGTCCTGCGGCAGGCGTTTCTCCGCGATGTTGAGGTGGCTTATAATTTTAATGCGCGAAACGATGGCGGGTTGGAAACGCTTGAGCTGCGCGGGCACGGGAATGTCCTGCAACACGCCATCGATGCGGTAACGGATCCGAAATTCGTCCTCGAAGGGTTCCAGGTGAATGTCCGAGGCGCGCAGTTCGATGGCGTCCTTCAACACCTGGTTGACAAAGCGGATGATGGACGCCTCATCCTCCGCGGCGCCGTCGAGGTTGGTGTCCTCGGCGTTTTCATCAACGACTTCAAAGCCCCTTTCCTCGTCGAGGGTGCCGATGGTATCGGCGCCGACGCCGAGGCGTTTCTTGATTTCACGCTGGATGGCTTCGCTGGAAGCCAGAATCGGCTTGAGGTTCAGGCCGGTCATGGTCTTGAGCGCATCGAGGCCCTGCGTCGCGAAGAGGCGGCTGGTGGCGACTTCCACCGTGCCGTTCAAGCGCTTGAGCGGAAGCAGTTCCTCCTTCAACAGAATGCGGGCGGGAAACAGGGAGAGCAACTGACGGTCCGGTTCGACGTCATCCAATGTGGTATAGGCGACGCCATATTCGCCGGCCAGCCAGCGCAGGACGGCTTCCTCGCTTTGCAAGGGCGGCTGGTTGCGGGCCAGCGCCACCGCGTCGATGGCGGACAATTGCCGGGCGGCCACCATGCGCTCCAGCAAGGGCTTCAACGTCGGGTCCGGATGGACAGTTTCGTTCACTTGTTTTTGCAGCGGCGTCTGCGACCGCCGCCGTTTTCATATTTCAAGCGCGGCGCTCATGGAACGCCGCCATAAATTCCAGTTAATTCAGCAATCCCAACAAGGTGGCCTGCGCTTCCTGTTTTACCGTCAGCACCCCGCGGAGTTGTTCCTGTGCCTGGACCAGTTTGTCCTGTTTGGCCTTCTGGGAGGTTTCGTATCGGGCCAGCGCGGATTGAATTTGCGCCACGGGCGCATTGTCATCGATGGCCTTTTGCAAGGCTTCCGCTTCCGGGCTGGGCGTGCCGCCAAAGAAGCCACCCCGACGACTGCCGGTGGTGGCATTATTGGCATTGCCGCCGTTGCCACCCCGATTGCGGAACAGGCGGCCCATGCCGCCGCCGAAACCGACATCCCGCCGCGCATCCATCACTTTTTGGACCAGCGGCTGGACGGCGTTCCAGTCGGTATCGTTGGTAAAGCCGAGTTGATCCCGAATTCCGTCCATCATGCGCTGCTGCATCTGGGCGGGATCGAAGTTGCCCCGACCTCCGCCCCCACCCGGGCCGCCGCCGTTGCCGCCATTGTCGTTTTGTGCCAGGAGACTGCCCGCGCTGAGGCATAAGGCGGCAACGATGCTCCGGATTAGAAACTTTCGATTTGATTTTATCATAATATGCTCATGTTGAAGTGCGGTTAAACTTGTTTTCAGCCGCTTGCAGCGAAACATCATGTCCACGCACACGGCCGCCGTTTATTAACAGGCAGGGAATGTGCCAATCGAAAAACTCCAGCAAACTGAAGCCGACCAGGCCGACTTTCGCGCAAATGTTTCCCACCCCGGCCGCGCGCGCGCAGATTTTGCGCACCCAACGCCGCGTGGCCCGTTTCACCTCCCGGGGCGAAGTCACCGGTCCGCGGCGTCTTCGCGCGTGAGCGGGAATTCATTTTGACTAACCGACTTTAACCATTGTACGCTTACAACCGGTTGCCAAAAAGCGCGGGCAACATTTGCCACAACCATTTCACAACGATGAATCATTCAGATTGCGAGGCCATGATGATCAAGAATTCCCTGGAAAAGACGGTGCGACGTGGAGCTCGTTTTGGCTCCTGGCTGGCGATGTTGGCAGCGGGTCTGGCGGCGCTGGCGGCGGTCACGGGTTGTCAAACCGAGCCTGACCAGTTCACCTCGCCGGCCCCGGCCGTTACCAACAGACTGCGGCCGGTAATTCCCGAGGCCGTCACCGCCCCGACGACAACGAATACCGACGCGTTTACTCTACGGGAAGGTGACATCTTGAAAATCACCTTTCCTGGGTCGCCCAACCTGAACAACATCCAGCCAATCAGGACCGACGGCAAAATCACCTTGCCCTTGATCGGGGAAGTACAGGCGGCGGGAACGACACCAATTGATTTGCGGCAAAAATTGATGGATTTATATGCGCCGCAACTGTCGTCGAAGGAGGTTACCGTGGAGGTGCAAAGCTCCTCCATCCCGGTTTATGTGACCGGGGCAGTCCTCCGCCCGGGAAAAATTACATCGGATCATCCCATCACGGCCCTGGAAGCCATCATGGAGGCGGGTGGATTTGATTACACCAAGGCCAATTTGAAAGCCGTGGTGATCATCCGGCAGGAAGGAAACCAGACGAAGAAATACAACTTGAATTTGAAGCTGGAAATGGAGGGGAATAGCAGCGAGCCATTCTACTTGAAGCCCTCCGACATCATTTACGTGCCGGAAAAATTCTCCTGGTTCTGACCCCGGCCGCTCCGGGAGCCGTCAACGCAGGGTCCTAATAGGCAAAGCCGATTTCGACCCCGTACTGGTGGCTGGAAAAACTGAAGCCAGATTGGGAGGAGTTATCCTTGCTGAGCTGGTAGAAGACCGCGATTGTACCGCGTTTGAGAAAGGTCGTGCTGAGCCGCGTATTAAAATAATAGTAATCGTCCGTCCGGCTGGGAGCCGGGTTGACTCCCGAATTGACGTATTTGATGTTTTGATAGCCACCGCTCAAGTCCAGGTACAACCTGCCCAATAACCGTTGGTTCAGGTCCCCGTCGAAACCGACACTCTCGGAAATCTGATTCTGCAAGGTCGACACCGCCACCACCCGTTCCGCATTCAAGGAAATCTTGGTCTGATCAAAAGGCTGATATTGAATGCCGCCGCCAAAAACAGGGTTAAGAATGTCGCCGGAGCTGCCGCCAAAAAACTGGCGGTCTTCCACACCGCCGTTAAGTTGAAAGCTGACCTTGTCCGTCGCCCGCCATTTGATCCGTCCCTGGTATTGTTCAAAAAGCATGTCGGGGCTCGCATCCACGTCGTCGTAACCCAACCCCACCCCGAAGGCCACATCGAACCGGGCCCAGAAATGGTAATTCAACCAGTCCAGGGTCGACCATTCGCGGTAGCTTTGAAACTGGTCGGCCGAAACGAAATCCTGATTGACGGCCAGATCCAGTGATATTTTGCTGTTAATGGTATAACTGCCATTGACCGCCGTGGCGTATGTGGTCTGCTTGGTCTGGGTCGCCGTTTCAGCCTGCGGCGTGTCGGTGACGACATAACTCTGCGACAGTCCCAAAACCCAGTTCCCATAAACCGTGCCGCCGGTCAATTTGGCGTCTTGATTGAAGGTATTCTGAAAATGGTTGTTGGAATAAAGCGTCCAGCTGGGGGTGTAATCCAAATTCCAATGCTCGCCAACGTCCAACCGCAGTCCCGGCGCAATTTCCTGGATCATGGTGTTCTCCGGATGGCCGGGCGCGGACTGAATTCCGTCGCCGTAGAGAAATTGATAATCGACGTGCGGGCGCAACGTCAAAAACTTATAACGAAAGGGCTGTGCCAGTTCCTGGCCCGGGACCGCCCCGCCGGGAACAAACACATCCATCTCCGTGGTTGCGAACGGCTGCAAGGCGGGCGGGGTCTCGGAAGTTTCGGACTCCGAGGTGATCACGGATTGGGCGTGGGTCCGGCGACTCAGGGCCAGCAGTCCGAGCAATACCGCGCCCCGCAACAGCCAATGATTCCGGTGGGCCCGGACAAACAACCGCTTTGTTTTGTTTTTTAGGTTCATAAAAAATGGATCCGTCATGTTAGGTTCTGGGAGGAAAACAAGGGGACATTTCGCGGCGCGCCGTTGTCCGCGCGCAAGGCCGCCACATTCCAATTGCGCAGCGAATCCTCCAGGGCTTCCTCCACCGGGCGCATTTTTATCCCCGCCACCAGCAGTTTGGAAACGTCCAGGACGCAATTGGACCGCGGCGCCCGGCCGCTCTGACGATAGAATTCCTCCTCGTCCTTCCAAAACTCAAAGCGCCGGCCCGGCTTCAGGATCCGCTCCACCATTTCGACGACCTGTCGCGTCGAAACCGCACCCGGATTTGTCATATTGTAAATCCCGAACGGCGCCTGTCGCTCCCAGAGATCCAGGCAGGCCCGCACAAAATCGTCCAGCTGGGACAGCGAATTCACCCCGTCAAAAACCCGGGCGTAGTTTTGAATCCGCCAAAGAAAATTTCGGGGTTCGCTCCGTCCGTTGAACGGCATGCCGGGACGCCAGAGGTAAACCCCTCCCATTCCGCGAATGGCCTCCTCCGCCAGCACCTTGGTGCCGCTGTAAAAATTGCAAGGAGCGTTGCGGAATGAAAAATTGGGCTCGTCCCACTCGGTATAGCCGAAGACTTTCTCGGGGGTGGCGGCAAACAGTTGTCGCAGTTCCGCACCTTCCACAATCCGTGCCCCCTGGTCATCGATCCATTTCGCACCGTGGTAAAGGCAACCCGACGAGATGTGCCCCCACGGGGTGCTCGTCATCGAACACGCCCGGGCGATGGTCTGGGGCAGCAGCGTGTTGGCGCAAAGGGTTTTCTCCCGGGCCGTCTCGCAGGCGTCCACATTCGGCCGGCCCGGATACCCGGCGGCGTTGATGATGAATTCCGGTTTCAATTTCCGGATGTAGTCAAACAACAGGTCAAAGTCCGTGTAATCAATCGCCTTGCGGGTGAGCGGGATGAAACCGTACCTCCGGCGACGCAGCTCCGTGGCGAAGGCCTGCCCCATGTAACCGCTCGCTCCCAACAACAGAATCATGGCGAATTGATTTTCAACCGATTCGACTCAGGCTTTCCAGACCTGGCTTGATTTTGTTTTCACGCTGCCCATGGCGTTTCGCGTGTCAACGATGCAGGGCGCCCAATCGGCCAGTTCCTGGTAATTGACCGCTTGATGGTTGGTGGCAATGATGACCGCATCGAAAGGTTGCAGGGTCTCACGGTTCCAGCCGGTCGACCGGGTGCCCGCCCAATGAGGATGTTCCCGGGTCGGGCGAATCACCGGCACGTACGGATCGTAGTAGGCCACCTCCGCGCCGCGCGCCTTGAGGAGGTCCATCAGGACGTAGCTGGGTGATTCGCGGTCATCATCCACATTCGGCTTGTAGGCCAGCCCCACGATGAGCACCCGGCTGCCGTTCATCGGCTTCCGCAGGGCGTTGAGCGCTTCCGCGGTCCGATTCACGACATGCGCGGGCATGGCCGTGTTGATTTCGCCCGCCAGTTCGATAAAACGCGTGTGCTGGCCATACTCACGCGCCTTCCACGTCAGGTAAAAAGGATCAATGGGAATACAATGACCACCCAATCCCGGTCCCGGTGAAAACGCCATGAATCCGAACGGCTTGGTTTTGGCGGCCTGAATCACCTCCCAGACGTCAATGCCCATGGCCCCGTAAACGAGCTTCAATTCATTGACCAGCGCGATGTTTACGCTGCGAAAAATATTCTCGAGCAACTTGGTGGCTTCGGCAGCGCGACAGGAGGAAACCGGCACCAACGTCTTGATGGCACGGCCATAAAGCGCCTGGGTGCGCTCCAGACAGGCCGGCGTGTACCCGCCGATCACTTTGGGAATGATTTCAACCTTGCTCTGCGCATTTCCCGGGTCCTCCCGTTCCGGTGAAAAGGCCAGGTGAAAATCCACGCCGGCCTTCATGCCGGAACCGGCTTCGAGCACTTCCCGCAGATCTTCGTCGGTCGTACCCGGGTAGGTTGTGGATTCCAGCACCACCAGGGTCCCCCGGGTCAGATGCGGCGCGATGGACTTGCCGGTGTCGGTGATATATGAAATATCCGGCTCCCGATTCTTGTTCAACGGCGTCGGCACGCAGATGATGATGGCTTCCACTTCCTTGACGCGGCGGAAATCAGCGGAGGCGACAAAGCGGCCGGCCTTTACCGCTTCGGAAATGGCCTCGGCGGAAATATGTTTGATATAGCTGCGGCCGGCGTTGAGCGATTCCACCTTGGACGGGTCGATATCCAGACCCAACACGGTGACGCCTTCCGAACGCGCGAATTGAAGTGACAACGGGAGTCCCACATAACCGAGACCAATGATTGCGATTTTCATTTATTTGGTTTTATTTTTTCCGGATTTACAATGTTGGCGAACGATCAAAGACGAAATCGGGCGTCAGGATGGATGCGTTGCTTCATGGTGTCTGACGAACCGGCGCCGCGGGTCAAAGGGGCGGCACCTGCTCGGCAATCATCCGGCCGATTTCGAGCGAGGCGGTGGCCGCCGGCGAAGGCGCGTTGCAGACGTGCAGCGCCCGGTCGCACCGGACCACCAAAAAATCATCGACGAGCCCGCCGTCGGGACGCAATGCCTGGGCCCGCACCCCGGCCGCGCCGGGAACCAGATCTTCCGCGCGGATTTCCGGGATGAGCTTTTGGAGGCTGCGCACAAACGCCTGCTTGCTAAAGGAGCGGTACATCTCTTCGAGACCGGACTTTGCGTGTTTCGCCGCCAGACGCCAAAACCCCGCATAGGTCATCGTTTCAATAAAATCGCGCGGATTGAATGACAGGCGATGATAGCCTTCACGTTTCAGGCTGAGCACGGCATTCGGACCGGCGTGAATCGACCCATCAATCATCCGCGTGAAATGAACTCCGAGAAAGGGGAATTCCGGATCCGGCACCGGGTAAATCAGGTTTCGCACCAGACCGCGCCGTTCCGGCTTCAGTTCGTAGTATTCCCCGCGAAACGGCACGATGCGCGCTCCGGGTTTTGCGCCCGCCAACCGGGCGACCCGATCGCTGTGCAGCCCGGCGCAACTGACGGTCCAGCCGGCGGCAAACGATCCATCGGACGTTTCCAGCACCGCTCCGTTTCCGTTCTGGTGAAATCCCAGAACCCGGGTGCCCAGCCGCAGCTCTCCGCCGCGCGCGGCAATCAGCTCGACCAGCTTCCGGCATACGCCGATATAATCCACAATTCCGGTGGATGGCACGTGCAGGCCCGCCAGGCAGCTCACGTGCGGTTCGAGTTCCTTCACCTCGGCGGCGTCCATTTTTCTGACCTGCAGCCCGTTTTCGATGCCCCGGGCGTAAAGTTTTTCCAGCAAAGGCAGCTCGGATTTCGTGGTCGCCACAATGACCTTGCCGCAGACCTCATAACGAATCCCGTGCGCATCACAGAATCCGAGCAGCCGGCGATTTCCCTCCCGGCACAGCTTGGCCTTGAGGCTGCCCGGCTTGTAATAGATGCCGGAATGAATGACCCCGCTGTTCCGCCCGGTTTGATGCCGGCCCCAGTCGTTCTCCTTCTCCAGCACCACGATACGCGCACGCGCCTGCCGTTCCAGCATCGCCCAGGCGACGGACAGGCCGACAATTCCTCCACCGATGATGGCGTAATCGTATCGTTGCATGGAAAATAAAACAGTCTAACCGGCCCACGGGTTCAGTCATTCGTGCCGGATGGCGCCAACCGGAAAAGCAAAATGAGCTTTCGCGCCGGCGCCGGAAATCGTGCCAAGGGGACCAGGGCGCACAGCGTTTTGGCCGAATACAAGCCGGCCAGCAGTGTCAGCACCCCACCCAAGACCATGGCGCCCTGACGGGGCAGAAAATACCAGCTGACAAAGACGGCCGCGACGGTGGGCAGGATCAGCAGCGCCAGTTGCCGGTTGGCGGATGACCAGCGGAACCCACTCACCCGGCGAACAACCAGATAGATGCCGATCCAATAGACCACATATAATGCAAAGAAGGCCATCCCCGCACCGGTCAATCCAAAAACTGCCAGTCCGATCCACACCAGGGACACGGATAGCACGTTGCTCAGCAGTTCGCTCCAGAAATAAAGTTTACGTTCGCCTTTGGCGACCAGCAGGTAGGCCATCGGCCAACTGGCCACGCGCAGCATCATTCCCAGACCGATCCAGCGCAGAATTTCCACGGCCGGCGAAAATGCCGCCGCATAGAACAAATGAATCACCAGGGGAGCAAACGTCAGGGTCGCAATCACACCTGGACCGGCGAACAACAAACCCACCTCGGCCTGCTCGTTCACCAGCCGGTTGCATGCCGTGTTGTCATGGGCCACCGCGGTCAGGCGCGGATAAAAGTCCGTTCCCATGGCTTGGAGAATGAATCCGACATAATAGCCGCCCAGGGTCCAGGCCGATGAATAAAACCCGGCC
>JBEKKN010000019.1:0-40008 GCA_050010675.1 Verrucomicrobiota bacterium
GCTTTCACCACTACATTAAGCAACGCCATGGTTTCGTGCCCCGGCCTGAAAATTTATCAGCCGGATTTTTTCTCCCTTCTCGACAACATACTGACGAACGCCGCTGCCTACGGGTTGACCAATGCCCTCTACAGTGGACACACGATTGATGCTATTGATGGTTATTACGATGGCTTGTTACCAAATCTTAATCTCAACGGTCCGGGTGCAAATTATATCTTTTGGGATTATTTGGATCCATCCGCGAAGGCCCAGGCAATCATGGTTGATACGGTCCAACAGCTCCTCGCGCCCCCACAAATCAGCCAAATCACATCTCAGAATGGCAGCAACCAGTTGGCCTTGGCCAATGTTCCGATTGGTTTAAATGGCATCGTGTTGGGCAGCACGAACCTGGCGTTGACGAATTGGATCACCGTGACGAGCTTCAACAGCACCAACTCCGCACAATCGGTTTTTATCCCGATATCCGGTCCGTTGCAGTTTTACCGGCTGAATTTTCCATTTGCCTGGACCTGGCCGTGATTCCGGGAAGGCAGAGGGCAGAATGAAGAAACGAAATCATTCTGACTTCTGACTTCTGACTTCTTCATTCTCCTGCAATTTTCCCAGGGTTTCGTAACCCCAACGCAGCATGCGTTCGGTGGTTTCCCAACCGATGCACGAGTCGGTGAGCGACACCCCGTAGCGCAGCTCCTTCAGGTTAGTCGGAATGGGCTGGTTGCCTTCGTGGAGGTTGCTTTCAACCATCAGGCCGATGAGCGGGCGCGAACCTTCGACGCGCTGCTGGATGACGCTGCGCCACACGTCCTCCTGCTTCGCGAACTGTTTGCTCGAGTTCGCGTGGCTGCAATCCACCATCAACACCGGCGGCAGCTTTTCCGCCTTCAACTTTTCCTCCGCCGCGTGGATGCTCTCGGCGTCGTAATTGGTCTTGGCGCGCCCGCCGCGCAGCACGATATGCACGTGCGGATTGCCCGACGTGCGCACGATGCTGGTGACGCCGTCCTGATCAATGCCCAGAAAACTGTGCGGATGCTGCGTGGCGCCCATCGCGTCAATCGCCGTTTGCAGGCTGCCGTCGGTGCTGTTTTTCAAGCCGACGGGCATGGACAGGCCGCTCGCCATCTCGCGGTGCGTCTGCGATTCCGTGGTGCGCGCGCCAATCGCCGCCCAGGTCACCAGGTCCGCGGTGTATTGCGGCACAATCGGGTCGAGAAATTCCGTCGCGGTCGGCAGGCCCAGGCCGGTGATGTCGAGCAGCAGCCGGCGCGCGATTTTCAGGCCGGTTTCAATGTCCTGCGAACCGTCCAGGTGCGGGTCATTGATCAATCCCTTCCAGCCGATGGTGGTGCGCGGCTTCTCAAAATAGACGCGCATGACGATTTCCAGGCGGCTGGCAAATTCCTGGCGCCGCGCGTTGAGGCGCGTGGCGTATTCCAGCGCGCCTTTTTGGTCGTGGATGGAGCAGGGCCCGACGACGACGAGCAGGCGCGGATCTTCCTGCCGCAAAATGCGGATGATCCGCTCGCGGCTGCGGGCCACGGTGGCGTTCGCGGCATCGGTCGCCGGCAACTGCGCCTTCATTTCCCGCGGCGTCAGCAGCCGGACGATTTCTTTGACGTGCAGATCCTGCGTCCGGTACATGCGAACGATTATAGCACGTTTTTGCAGTGCGGAAAGCTGAAACCGATGTAATGGCAGACGGCTTTTCCGGGTGGGGCGAGCGTCCCCGCGAGCCGGCTCGGCATGTAAAGAAGCAATGCAGCCCCGGCTCGTCAGGAGCCTCGCCCCACCACCGAAAGCAACTGTTGTTGGACACGGCGCAATTTTTGTGTATTTTGGACCGTGAAGGGGATGTCGCCCGGTACTATGAACGAATCAAAGTTGAGCACTGCCCAAAAGGCGCTGCAAATCAATCTGGACGCCACCAAATACGGGGCCTTTGCCGAAATCGGCGCGGGACAGGAGGTGGCCCGCTGGTTTTTCCACGTCGGCGGCGCAGCGGGCACGGTGGCCAAGACCATGTCGGCCTATGACATGGCGGTGAGCGATGCCATCTACGGTCCGTCGGACCGTTACGTGAGCCGCAAACGCCTGCAGGCGATGCTCAATTACGAATTCGACCTGCTGTTGCAACGCCTCAACAAGACGCGTGGAGACAAAAGCGCTTTTTTTGTGTTTGCCGACACGGTGGCGACGCACAGCTTTTCCCATCAAACCGACGGCCAGGGCTGGCTCGGCATTAAATTTCAGACCCAGCCGCACGATCCGGCCTCGGAAATCATCATCCACGTGCGGATGCTCGACCGGGATAATGTCCGCGAGCAGGACGCGCTGGGCATCATCGGCGTCAACCTGATTCACGGCGCATTTTATCATCATCACGAGCCGGAGGTATTGATTGGCCGGCTCATGGACGATCTCACACGCGACCGCCTCGAGGTGGACATGATCAAATTCTCCGGGCCGTGTTTTGCCGGCCTGGACAACCGGCTGATGGCGTTGCAACTGGTGGAACAGGAACTCACGGACACCGCCATGTTTACCGCCGACGGCGAAACGGTGGTGGCGGGCGAGGTGCTCTACAAACGGCCCGTGCTCGTCGAGCGCGGCAGTTTTCGCCCCCTCACCAATCCGATGCTCGACATGCTGGAACGCGCGCAGGAACAATTTTTGAAGGAGGATTCCCTCCAGGGTGAGACCCCGGTGGTCATCACGGAAATGACCCTGCGCCAGTTACAGGTGGACGACATGATTGATCACCGTGATTTTCTCGACCGCGTGGACACGCTGAGCGCGCTGGGCAAGACGGTGCTCATTTCCAGTTTCCTGCGCTATCACCGCCTGGTCATGTACCTTTCCAAGTACACGCAAAAGACCATCGGCCTGCCGCTGGGCCTGGTGCGTTTGCGCGACGTGATGGATGAGAGCTTTTACACCGATCTGGAGGGTGGCCTGATGGAATCGCTCGGCCAGTTGTTCAAGAACAGCGCGAAACTTTACGTCTATCCGTCGTTGGACCGCAAAACGGGCAAACTGACCACGGTGGAAAACCTGGAGGTGGCACCGCACCTGCGCCATCTCTATGCGCACCTCGTGGAAAACCGTTTTGTGGAGAACATCCGCAATTACAACCCGGATTATCTGACGATTTATTCCGGCGATGTGCTGGCCAAAATCAAGGCCGGCGACGCTTCCTGGGAAAAACTGGTGCCACCGCCGATCGCCCAGGTCATCAAGGCCAAACGCCTGTTCGGCTGGAGCGAAAAAGCCGCCGCCGTGACGGCGTAGTTGTCGCGCGCTGTTTCCGTGGACGAAAAGCGGCGGAGGGCCGCCGCACTCCAAGACGCTGGCGCGTTTCCATCTGACATTCAACGGACGCGAAGCGTTTTGGACTGCGCCAGCCCTCTGGCGCTTTCCCAACCAACTTTTTCTGGAGAACTGGTGGAGGCGGAAGCAATGTCGCGGCATAAAACCGCTATATACCGTTCATGCTGGCGAATATCTCGTTGGGTCACACGTTGAGAAGTGTTATGATCGCGTTTGATCGATATAGCCATTCAGCAAGGAACTTCGCACGATTTCTGAACTTGAGCGGAGGGGATGTATCAAGGAAAAGGTGATGCTCCGTTAGATTGTTGCTATCTGATTAGATCACTCATGGAAGAAGCGATCACATCAAGTCAATTGGAAGGGGCTGCAACAACTCGTGACGTGGCCAAAGAAATGATCCGCTCTGGTCGCAAGCCACGCGATGTTGGAGAACAGATGATTTTTAACAATTATTTGACCATGCAGCAGATTACTAAGCTGAAAGACGAGCCTCTTTCGCCGCAAATGGTTTTCGATATTCATAAATTGGTTACGGAGAAAACGCTCACCGAGCCCACTGGTGCTGGCCGATTCCGCCATGCCGACGAAATAATGGTCGTCGGGGATGATTTTGGTGAGGTTTTCCATACGCCTCCCCCATCTGACCAGTTGGAAAACCGGCTTAACGAAATGTGTGATTTTGCAAATGCTAAAACACCTGGATTTTTTGTTCATCCTGTTGTGCGAGCAATTATCCTGCATTTCTGGCTGGCTTATGATCATCCTTTTATTGACGGCAATGGCAGAACAGCTAGGGCGATTTTCTATTGGTCAATGCTCCACAATAAATATTGGCTTTTTGAGTTTATTTCCATTTCAGCAATTATCCGAAAAGCACCTATTAAATATGGTCGTTCATTCCTATACACGGAAACGGATGAAAACGATTTAACATATTTTATAGTCGCTCAGGCCAAAGTGATCCAAAAAGCAATTGAGGAATTACACGCTTATATTGACCGAAAATCTTCGGAAATGAAAGAATTGGAATCTCAGATTCGAGCACTTGATCTGTTTAATCACCGTCAAGTGGAGCTCATTCGCCATGCCCTAAAATATCCATACGATCGTTATACAATCGAAGGCCACAGGGAGAGCCATAATATAGTTTATCAGACAGCACGAACTGATTTGCTTGATTTGGAGAAAAGGGGGGTTCTTGAAAGAATAATGCTTGGGAAGAAAATGCTATTTAGTGCCCCGAAAGATTTGCCAGTGAAACTTCGGAAAGTTGGAAAAGAATTTTTCCAGAAAAAATAAACAAAACAAAGCCTCGCCAGTGGTTCTAAGCACCGGCGAGGCGCAACCAAAGGCCAGAGACCTAAAGTTGCGTATCTTGTGGATAGGAAAAGACTATAAAACGCGTGGCGACTTGTAATTCGCCTGTACTTTTAATGCGTAACGTTTCCCCAACGTTAGCAATTTCATCTGCGTGTTAAAGGCATGGGAAAGATTTCGGGAATTCAGCACGTCAGATTTTCCCCCGGTTGTCAGGACTTTGCCATCCTTCAGAATCAGCACGTGCGAAAACACTGGCATGATTTCCTCGACATGATGCGTCACCAGCACGAGCGTCGGCGCGTTCCGGTTCCGGCCGAGCCGCTGGAGAAATTGCAGGAAATGTTCGCGCGCGGCGGGGTCCAGCCCGGCGCACGGCTCGTCCAGAATCAACACCCGCGGCCGGGCCATCAGCGCCCGCCCAATCAATATCCGCTGCCGTTCGCCCTGCGAGAGCACGCGCCACGGGCGTTCCGCCAGGGGGGAGCAGTCGATTTGCCGGAGAATTTGGCGCGCGCAAATCTTGTCGGCGCGCGCCAGGCGGCCCCAGAAATCAATCATCGCGTATTTGCCGCTGGCGACGGTTTCCAGGGCCGGTTCGTCGTCGGCCATCATTTGCCGGACGGCGGAACTGACCAGCCCGATTTCTTTGCGCAGTTCGCGCCAGTCGGAACCGCCGTAGGTTTTTCCCAGCAACGAAATTTCCCCGGCGGTCGGTGTCAGATAACCGGTGAGCGAGCTCAGCAGCGAGGTTTTGCCGGAACCGTTGGCGCCCAGAATCACCCAATGTTGTCCGCGTTCCACGCGCCACGACACGCCGTCGAGAATGGTGGTGCCGCCCCGCTCCACCCGCAGTTCGCTCACGGCCAGAATGGTTTTGGTCGTTTTCAAATCACAGCTCCCGGATTTCCGTCCACAGCGGTTGCAAATCGTCATCGGCCAGGGCCATTTGCCGGATGGCCTCCCGGTCGCCGGCTTTCATGGCCTGCCGCAGCCAGCGGCGCGCGACGCTGGGTTGTTGCAGCTGGCAGGCGTAGCACGAGAGATTGTACGCGATGACCGGTTCGCGGGGAAATTTTTCCACCGCGGGCAGCAGGGCTTCCCAGGCCTGCCGCAAACCACCGTCCGGCACGCGGCGCAGGGCGTAGGCACGATGCAGCCAGCCGGCGCAATCGTCGGGCGCCACCGTGAGTTCGGCCTGCGCAATGTCCAGCGCCTCGGCCCAGCGCTTTTCCTGGGCGCAAATCGTCCAGCGCGCCTCCAGCACGGCGGGATGTTTTTGCCGGAGCTTCGAAATCAAATCCAGTTCGGTCCGCGCCTCGGCGGCACAACCCAGTCCCAGCCACCCGACGGCGGCGTCGAGGTGGTGTGAATCCGGCGGTCCCAATGGTTGCACCCGCATAGGAAGCCTGCCGGACTGGGCGTGTGTCAAGTCGCTGGCAATTTGACCGGAACCGGTTATTGTACGGCCATGGGAAAAGTGCTCTCCACCGCCATGGCTGCCGTGTGCGCAGTTTCCGTCCAGGCCGCCATCCAGACTCGGACGGTGGAATACCAACAAGGGGACACGACGCTGGAAGGTTTCGTCGCCTGGGACGACGCCCTCCCGGGCGTGAGGCCCGGGGTGCTCGTGGTGCATCAATGGATGGGGCTGACCGATTACGAGAAGAAACGCGCCGTCATGCTCGCCCAACTCGGGTATGTTGCCTTTTGCGCGGATATTTATGGCAAGGGTGTCCGTCCCCCAACCGCGAAGGAAGCCGGCGCTCTGGCGGGCGAATACAAAAGCGACCGCCTGCACTTGCGGGCCCGCGTGAACGCCGGACTGGACGCGTTGCGCCGGCAGCCGTTGGTGGATCCCGGACACATCGCCGCCATCGGCTATTGTTTCGGCGGCACCACGGTGCTGGAACTGGCGCGCAGCGGCGCGCAGTTGAACGGCGTCGTCTGTTTCCACGGCGGACTGGATGCGCCGCATCCGGATGACGGGAAGAACATCAAATGCAAGGTGCTGGTGCTGCACGGCGCGGATGATCCGTTTTCATCGCCGCAGGACATTGCCGCGCTGGAAAACGAAATGCGCCAGGGGGGTGTGGATTGGCAGCTCGTCAAATTTGGCGGGGCGGTTTACTCCTTCACCCAGCCGATGGCCGGCAATGACAATTCCTCAGGGGCGGCCTACAACGAAAGGGCGGACCAGCGTTCGTGGGAATATATGAAGTTGTTCTTCAACGAGATTTTTAAATAATTTTTGGAAGGGACGGCGTGTCGCCGTCCCCAAAACAATTGATTATGCGCATTACTGGTGGCCATGCCGCCCGGCGGGTCCTCAAGGTTCCCAAGGGGTTCGACGTTCGTCCCACGCCCGACCTCGTCAAACAGGCGGTCTTCAACAGCCTGGGCGCGCGGGTGGTGGGCGCGCGGGTGCTGGAACTGTTTGCCGGCACCGGCGCGTTGAGTCTCGATTGTCTGAGCCGCGGCGCCGTCTCGGCCCTGTGCCTGGAGAAGTCCCCCCGGCACGTGGAATTCATCCGTGCCAACGCGCGCGCGGCGAATTTTGATGCCGCGCTGGAGATTCGCACGCAGGATGTGTTTCCGGGAATCCATCAACTCGCGGAGGGCGGCCGGCAGTTCGATTTGATCCTGGCGGACCCGCCTTACGGCGAAAAAAACGTCGGGTGCCGCTCGACTTCCTCCGCCCAGCAACTGCTGGACGATCCGAATCTGCCGAAGTTGCTCGCGTCCGGCGGACGATTCATTCTCGGCCACGCCAAACGCGACACACTGGAGGTCGTCGCGCCCTGGCACGAAGTGAAGGCGCTCAAGCATGGCGACAGCGTGATGAGCTTTTTGGAGTTGGAAGGAAGCGTGCCGTCGCTGTCCTGAAATGGGGGGATTGACCCGGCAGCATCCCGCGTCCGGTTCAAGCCGAATTCCGAAGTTGCCGGTGGTGGCGGGTTGGCTGAGGCTGCCCCGGAGTGCGCCCGTCCTCGGGCGCAGCCACAGAATAGTTTCCAACCGCTCACTCATCCCACGTTGCTGCGGCCGGGACGGCCGCACTCCGCTAACGCAGAAATTTAACTTCGGCTTTCGGGTTCAAGCCTTCATGGCCTCGTCCACGGCTTCGCGGATCCGCTGCTTGAATTTCTCGACGCCCTGGTCGAAGGCGGCGGAGATGGGCAGCAGCGAAACCTTTTTCATTTTCGTTTTGAACTGCTTCAGATGTTTTTCCGCGACGGCTTCATCCATTTTATTCGCGACGATCAGGCGCGGCTTGTCGAGCAATGTGGGATCGTACAGTTCCAGTTCGCGCAGGAGGCTTTTGTAATCGTCCCACGGCGCGCGATTGTCGGTGCCGGCCATGTCCAGGAGCAGCACCAGGATTTTGCAACGCTCGATGTGGCGCAGAAAGGCGTGGCCCAATCCGACGTTCTGGTGCGCGCCTTCAATCAGGCCCGGCACGTCGCAAACCGTGAGCCGGTGAAAGTCCGGGTATTCCACAATGCCGATTTGCGGGTGCAGGGTGGTGAACGGATACGGCGCGACTTTCGGGCGCGCCTTGGAAATGGACGTGAGCAGCGTGGACTTGCCGGCATTGGGATAACCGACCAGGCCGACCTCGGCGATGATGCGCAGCTCGAACAGAAAATCAGCCTCGTCGCCCGGCTCGCCCGGCTGCGCGAAACGCGGGGTCTGACGCGCGGCGGTGGCAAAATTCCGGTTGCCCAGGCCGCCGCGACCGCCTTTGCACAAAACAAATTGCTGGCCGTTTTGGGTCAGGTCGGCCACCAGTTCGCCCTTGGGTGATAAACCAGCGGAGGCAGCCCCGGTCCCTTCCTTGCTTAAATCGATTTCCACCGCCAGGTCGCTGCCCGCATGGCGAAACATCGGGCGTTTGCCCGTGCTGGTTTGAAACCTCGGTTTGGTGACCTGGGCTTCATCCTCGTCCGCCGGGACTTCCTTCGGCTCACCCGCCAGCCGCCAGACGAGCGTGCCACACGGGACCTTGACGATGAGGTCCTTGCCGGCATGCCCGTCCATGCCCTTGCCCAGGCCACCTTCGCCTTTTTCGGCGATCAGGCGCGGCTGATAATATTGTGCGATCAGGTTGTTGAGGTCGTGGTCGGCCTCCAAAATCACGCTGCCGCCCCGCCCGCCGTTGCCGCCGCTGGGGCCGCCTTTTGCGATATAAGCCTCGCGATGGAACGCGACACAGCCTTTGCCGCCGTGCCCGGCCCGCGCGTAAATTTTGATTTCGTCAACAAACATGCCGCAGAATTTACGATTGATGATTTACGATTTCCGATTTTTTAATTGCGCCGAGTCATCAATCATAAATCGTAAATAAAAAAGGCGAGGCGCCGGGCCTCGCCGTGAAATTAATGGGCGCCGTTCAGTTTTTCGCAGCGGGCTCGGCCTTTACGTTCACGCGGCGGCCGTTCTTGTCGAAAACGATCTTGCCGTCCACGAGCGCGAAAAGCGTCCAGTCCCGGCCGGTGCCGACATTCTGGCCCGCTTGAAACTTGGAGCCGCGCTGCCGGATGATGATGCTGCCGGCGGTGACGGTTTCGCTGCCAAATGCCTTTACGCCGAGCCGTTTGCTGACGCTGTCGCGGCCGTTCCGGACGCTGCCTTGACCTTTTTTATGTGCCATAGAAAGTTGGGGGTTGTAAGTTGAGAGTTTGGCAGGGACGCGCTGCGGCGCGTCCTGGCCGACCGGTAGGTCGGCCCTACCCTTTGATTTCCTTGATCTTTACCACCGTCAATTCCTGACGATGGCCGATCGTTTTGTGATAGCCTTTGCGGCGTTTCATTTTGAACGTGAGGGTTTTTTCGCCGCGTTTGTGTTCCACGACATCGGCCACGACGCTCGCGCCGCTGACGGTGGGTGCGCCCACGCTCACCTTGCCGTCCCGGTTGACCAGCAGCACGCGGTCGAACGTGACGGGCCGGCCGGCTTCGACGGTCAGGCGTTCAATTTCCACCGTGTCGCCCGCGGCCACACGATACTGTTTGCTTCCGGTTTCCAATACGGCGTACATAAAATTTCCCTCAAAAGGGCTGTGAGTTAACCAGAGAAACGCCGGGCTGTCAACGCCCGATTTCCCAAAATCTGGGCGGAAATCGGGCCGTTTTAACGGGTACCGAAGCTCCGCGGATCGGTTCGCCATATTGTTCACCGTTTGGCTGGCTCACGGTTGGCGGTCATGCCGCGAAGGCGCCGGTTTGCAATCGCCTTCGCTTAAAGCCCAAGGGTTCTGGCCGCCTCGACCAGGTTTTTGCAGGTGACCACCCGCAGGCGATGCGGGTAATGAAACACGGTCAGGATGTTCATCCCGATGTCCTTGCTCGAATCAGGAATGACCCGCACCACCAAAGCCACGCCCCCCTGTCCGATCAATTCCATCATCCGGCCAAGCTCCCCCTCGCAATTCAGTTCCATGGACTCCAACTGGCTGAAGTCCGCCAGCAACCGAAAGCCCGGTGACAGTTCCCGCAATTGCGCGGTTAGATCCTCCCGGCTGTGTTGAAATTCCGCCGGCTGCACCGTTCCGAGGTAACGGATGTGCAACAACTGCCTCAACTTGTTCGTGGTGACCAGCAACATTAAAAGCACCCTAGCCCGGCGGGAACGGGAACACGAGCCAATAACCGCCGGACGGACCGCGGCGGCGCGGGTTTATCGTTTCAACGCCGTGATGTTGCGATACGTCACCGGTACCTGCCAGTCGGCGTAATCCGGGCTGAAGGTTTTCATGGTGCTGACCATCTGTTGCCGGAAGGTCGTCTCAATCAGGCTGCCCTGCCCCGGCCAGATTCTGAACTGGACGCGGACAAAATCCCAACCGCCGCCCGGTGCCGTTTCCACCGGGCCGATGGCCGGTTCGCCAAGAATGATGGCGCCGAATTGCGCCCACATGCCCCGGGCGATGTTCCCGATGGCCCGGACGGTCTGGTCCCGGTCCACGCCCGCCGGAAGCTGGACGTCCGCATACGCAAACACCCCGCCATGCGGAAACCGGCTGACGTTGGCGATGGTGCGGTTGGGAATGAACACGACCTGGTTGAAAAAATTGCGGAGCGTGGTGAAGCGCAGGCCGATTTCCTCAACGCGGCCGATGACCACCACGGTGCCGGCGATTTCCACCAGGTCGCCGACGTCCATCGCGTCCGAAAAAATCAGGGTCAGGCTGATGACGATGTCCTGCACCAGGCCCTGCGAGCCGAAGCTGATGGCCAGCGCGACGATGGAGGCGCCGCCCAGGTAAACTTCCAGGTTCACGCCGATTTCATCCAGCACCAGTCCAACGGCCAGAAAATACATGATAAAAATCACGCCGTTGGCGATGAGCTGGCTGAGCGTGATGAACTTGGGTTGCTGGGTCACGAAGCCGAGCGGACTTTTCTGCGCGTGACTTTTGCCGATGAGCCATTCGCTGAAGCCCCGGACGGCCTTGACCGTCAGATGCAGCAGGATGGCCAGGCCCACGATGAGCAGGAGCCGAGTTCCAGTGGACGACTCCTGGCCGGTCACAAAATGAAAAGCCCGCGCCATCACCGTCGCGGGAGCCTGGTTGGTTGCGTCCATCAAATCATTCCTTTGGCGGATTAAATCTGCACTGGGACTGCATTGCGTTCGGGTTGGGCGCCCGGGGCGCCAGCCTGGACGGGATTAAACACGGTTTGGCAAACTATGCAAGCGGGCGGGAGGAGGAAAAGGCGGGCATGGCTGCCTCCGTGCTCCCGGGGCGGGATTCGAGATTCAAATCCGTTTTGCCACGGCCACGGTTGGCGTTTGGAACGGCCGGTTTTCCCGGGGCTGCACATTGGGGACGGAGGGACCCCGGGCCTGGGGAAAGGCGATTTTTGAGCGCAACAGCAGGGTTCCCAGGCACAAGTCGGCCAAGGGCAGGACGACATTGAAATTCTTGTGCATGTAGCGATGGTGCAACAGGTGATGCCCATTCAGGCGGAAGAAAATCCCCGAACGTTCCACGTGCCGCTTCTTGGGCAGGTGCATGCACCAGTGCATGTATTCGTAGGCGGTAAAATAGAGCGAAGAGGCCACTGCCGCGCCGCACAAAACCCCCCACTTTTCTGAAAGCAGCGCCCAGGCCAGAAACGGCAGCAGGCCCACCGCCACGAGCACCGGCCCGTTCCACCATGCCATGGGAATGGTTTTTTTGTCCGGCTCATGGACCAGATGATATGTATGGTCCGCCTTGAAAATGTGATGGTGCACGAGGGCGTGACGTTCAAAGGGGTAGCGGAAAAATTGCACCAGGAAGGAACGGTGCATCAGATAACGGTGCAACAGCCATTCAAACAGGGAGCCGAAAACGATTCCGGCCACCATTCCCACGGCGCACCAAAAAAGGAACATCATCATAAAACAAATCTCAACTTTCTCTTTTGAAGACAGAAGGCGGACTTTCCCCACCCTAAAGCAGCCTGGACCCGAATCGGTCTTGCTGGTTGCCCTCCAAGTTCCACCGGGAACCGGGGGGACGCAAGTTTTATTTCAACCGCGGGGGTGCATCCGACCCCTGCCTAGGTGTTCCAGACCATCCGGCCTTTCAAATGACTTCCCGCCCGCTTGAATCCCAGTGAACCGGTGATCACATAACCGGCCGGCCGGCCCTGGGCATGTTCCCGCCGGGCATCGTTCCGGACAAATTTCAGGATGGAGGGCAGGGACGGCAGATCCGCGGCAACCAAATCGTTGTCCCGGTAAATCGAATATTTTTGTCTTAAGTGGTTGCTCATGCGTTGGCTCCAAAAATTTTTATTTGCCGACAGTTCCGCGCAGGAGCATGGCCGCCGCCAGGGCGCCGCCAGCGAACAGGCCAAACAGGATGGAAGCGGCGATGATTTTGAACTTCAGCTCGTACTGTGAGGGTTGCAATTGCGGGTACAGCCATTTACCAAAATAAGCTATCAGCATAAACGCCTTTGGTTGACATTGTCCCATTGGAACCGTTATTCCCATGAATGTCCACACATTCCTCGGTATATCGGTTTGCCATCCGGCGGAGCATTCCCCAAACGCCAAGGGCAATGGATCGTCGTCAGCCGCGTCAGAATGGAAATGCCGCGTGGTGGTCCGGGCTGGGCGCGCATCGCCGGCGATGCGCGGTGAGTGCCGCGGCTACGGCAACGCTTCCACTTCAGCGGGGCTTTCGGCAGACGCTCCGGCGTCCGCGGAGGGAAGCCCCTTGCCTCGCCCATGGTCCAGGTTGATGAACTGATCCGTCTGGGGAATGTGGCAGACGATGTTGAATTTGCCGATGGCTTCGTGCTTTGCGGCCTGGAACGCGGTTTTGGTCGCCGGAAAGCTCTTGCCGTCACGCGGATTTTTTGTCCACAGTCCCTCCCCCGTCAGATATTCGAGTGTGTCCTGGTTTTCGATGAGTATGTTCATGTGACGGCAGTCTAACAGACCCCGGTGCACAACCACGACAAATCTCAAAGTTATTTTTCGTCCGCCCCGCCGCCCCGCCGGTGAAATCCGATTTGCGCCGGCATCGCCGCCCGCGCCAGCCTGGTTTTTGGAAATCAAAAAGCCGGACCAGTGTCTGGCCCGGCGGGTGACGAATCCCCACTAAATTCTTTCCCCATTCAACTCTTCGGGTGATGTTTCCCGTGATGATGTTTGGTGTGGTGTTTGCCGTGGGCATGCTTGCCCTGTCCGGCTTCTGCGGGTGACACCATCAACGGCGAGAAGGCGAAAGCCGCCACCGCCAGAATCAACATTAGCTTTTTCATGGTTTGGCAAAGGATCAGGTTCCCCCCTGCAACATCGCAGGGGGCTGGCTTGATAGACTGAATTCCCTCCCGGCAGGTTACAGGTTTCATTTCAATCATCCGATGACCGGCCGCACCCCGGATTGCCGGCGCATCCTGCCTGGAACCAACGGATATACCCCGGGGATTTACAACCCGCATCGGAAACCAGGTCCCGAAAGCCATTTAAAACCGTTGCCTCCCTGGTTGCGTTCGGTAAAACCAAACCGGACCCCGGCTTATGCCGGCTTCGCCATCCGGAGAAGCAAGGCGTTCAGTTCCTGCAGGTGCGGCGGCTTGTGAACCACGACGTCCACGGACGCAGACAATGACCCGGAGTCCCTCACGGTGTTGCACGCGCCTGTCATCAGGATCACGGGGGTGTGAGCGGATTCCGTCTTGATCGTCTGGGCCACCGCGTAGCCACTGACCTCCGGCATGTTCATGTCGGTGATGACCACATCGTAAGGCTCGCCTTTTTGAATGGCCGTGCAGAACATTTCTATCCCGCACTTTCCGCTGGTGGCGGCCCCCACCCGATGCCCGAAATGTTCCAGAAGATCCTTCATACTTTGTACGATCGGCTCGTCATCATCAATACAGAGCACGCGCAGAGAACGAGTTGGCGGGACGGGAATTGTGCGGGCGGGCGGGTATGGCTGGGAACCATTCCGCAGGTCCGGCTGAAATGCCGATTCAACGAATTGGGGAAACACTTTCATATTTAAAAATTTTACAGGTTTGAGTTCACAGTGGTCATTAAGCGGCGCCAACGGTGGGTCCGGCGCTGCCGCACGGCCACGCGGACGGGCTGGACGACCGGGCCGTCAACGGCCTTGCCGACGAAAAACCGAATCCGTATCCTTTTCATAATTGCTTCATTTGAACCCCGATATTTTTCATCCGATCAGTCATCCGACCGACTGCCCATATTTAACACAAACTGGCTGAAATTTGAGGAATGAGGGACGATTTGCCGGATTTCCGGGGTCAAATGCCGGTGACGAGGGGTGGAATTCCAAGGAAAAATGACACCTGGCTTCAGGCAATCGGTGGCCAACGGCTGCCGCGGTGTGGGTTGATTCCGTCGATGGGACCATGTTCAACAGTGCATTTAATTAAACTATCATGATTATTATTGACATTCTAATGAGCTTTGTTTCAATCAATCCCACGGTCGGGAATTCAGTATTCAGGCCATGAAAATTTCCTCCTTAAAGTACCTGTTACCCCTGTTCCTGTTCGCCGTGGCGGAAACCACGCCGGCGCAGTTGATCAACGGAAATTTTGAGACGGGTGATCTTACGGGATGGACCCTGTTCAACACGGTGGGATCGAACACGCCCTACGGTTTGGAGCGAGGCGGAACGGCGTTGGCCCAGGCGGTGTCCTTCGATACGGTGGGAACCGGCGTGCCTTCGTACGGTGCGGAATTCGAAGTCGGTGAAACCGCCGGTGTTGTCGGCGGCGGCGGCCTCGGACAAGGGGCTGGTATTTATCAATACGTGCCGCTGAATGCGGGCCAACTGAACATTTCCGTCGATATTGCCGCGACCAGCCCTGGCAACAACGCAGATGCGGGAACCTTCGAACTGCTTCTGGACGGAAATCTTATTGCCAGCGACGCCTTGAACAGCATCAGCGTCTCGCAAACATTTCGCTCGACCTTGAGTTATTCCGGGACGGTTGCGGCCGGAACGCATCAAATTGCAATCGATATGCGGCGCGGGTATGGGATGGGGTATGGCAACACTCCCTATCAGTTTCTCGACAATGTTGTGCTGACCGGCACGGCTGTTCCCGAACCTGCGGAGACGCTGTTCCTGTTCCTGGGTCTGGCCATGATCGCGGTTGGAATCCGGCCCAGACCAGCAAGCGCATGATTTTCAGCAACTCCTCGTACCGGTTTCCCGACCAAAATCCTGCGCATTCCTGTCAGAGTAACCTCATGGCAACTGCCAAAGGCGTAGTGGTCGAAGACTGAGCCGTCCTCGCCGGGCTTTGCCGCGCCAGGAGGCTGAGAGCTGAGGGTTAACGTACCACCCGCGCCACCAAAATCAATCCGGCGAGAAACAGGAAGGCGCCGACGGTTGGTTCCGGGACGGATGACGGGCTGTCGATGGAAAACAAGGGAGTGGCCAGGCCGGTGTAGCCGGTATTATAGGGGCCGGGACTGCCGGCATAGTAAAAGCCGGTGAAACCCAGGGTCCACCCCGCACTGGTGGTAAAACTTGAGGAAGCAACATTGGCAATATCCACTTCATCGCCGTCCGTGTTGTTGAAAACAATCCAGTAAGTGGTGTTGGCTGCCAGCGTCAGGCCGGTGGCGTCGTAGAGACTGATGCCGGGGCCCGGCGGCGCAGCCGGGCCTGAAAGCAGGCCGTTGCTCAATAACGTCCCCGGCTGGCCCGAAACATCATCGTACAGGGAAACCGTGAAGGCAGTGCCGGAGCCAGGCGACGACCAGATATCCACCGAGACGGATCCGACGTCCTCGCTCTGGCCGCTGGTGGTGAACTGTTGGGCCACCACGGTCCCGTTGGTTCCAATCCCCCATGCACCCTGGGCGGTGTTGTTCAGAGTCGAAAGCAGTGATTGTCCGCTGGCGGAAACGGCGGCGCCGAGCAGGCACGAAGCAAACATCACCACGACTTTATTGTTTTTCATCAAATTATCCTTTATTTGACCGGCCGATAATCCGGCTAAAAGCATACCCCGGGCCAATTTGGTGCGATGATCCGGGGACAACCGGGGTGGTGGAGAATCTTGCTCCGTCAATGTTCAAACGGGGAAACCATCCCGCATTGCGGGATTTTTATCCCGGCTCCGGGACTCGCCGGGCGCCGTACTTTTATCGCGTGAACGTTCGACTCTGTCGACGAGCCTCAACGAAATTATCAAGAATCAAGTCTGAAGCATTCTGCCATTCCATTTAAGAAGCCGCCCTTGGGGACCGCAACGCGTTTTCCGCTACGGCTTGTTCAGCCGATAAAACCCGAGCGTGCTGCTGTTGCTTACGGCCATCGAACAGAGTCCATGGTTGATGGAAACCGGATTATTCGTCACCGCTGCCCACACCGCCGGGCTGGCCAGGTTTGTCGCAAAGCTGACGTTGTAATCGCTTGCCCATCCCGGCCAGCTCATCGCCAGCCCGTTTGACGAACTGCCGAGGCTTAAACCCGGCGGCTCCGGCGCGCTGTTCGTCAACCGTCCGACCCCGAATTGATCGCCCGTTTGCGTTACCATTCCGTTGCTGAAATCCACTTCCAGCAAATCTTCCGAAGGCGCCAGCGAACCAACGCGCGCATAGGTGCTCGTATCGATAATATCGGTGATTTCACCGTAACCTTTGCGTCCCGCAACATAACCATAGCGCCCATCGATGCTGAACGTGAGCCAATCCGGGTCGTCGTGGCTGACGGTGATCAGTTGCGTTTGTATGAAAGGCAGCGACGTGATATCGAACACGTGCACATAATGGTTCCCGGTTCCATTGTCGCACGCCCACGCCTCGTGTTCATTGGGCGTCATCCCGATTCCATGCTGGGGCGCAAGCCCCGGGCCGGGATACGTGGTGCCCGTAAACAGTGCCGAGCCTAGAATTTTCCCCGTCGTCAGGTCGGCATACTGAAAGCCGTAAGTGCCCACCACATCGACGATGACGAACGTGTTCCGGCCGTTGATGGCAAACGGCTGTACGGTATTATTGAACTTGCTCGTCGTGCTGATCACCTGGTTGCTGGCCGTCGAAATGATCCGAATCCGCTGGTCCGTGGATTTGTTCGACATGAACACCTCCGTGCCATCCAGGCTGCAAATGGTGTCGTGCGTCAGCGGCGCAATCATAATTTGGGTGGTCACATCCCCGGTGAGTCCGTCCACCACCAGCGCGTTGGAGCCGGTCAGGTCGCCTTCGTAGCCCGGTATGTACAGCGTCTTGCCATCCGGGGTCACCACCCCGCGGTCCACCCCCAACGGGCGTTCCACCTTGTTCCACAACACCTGGTCCGACGTCAAATCAACGCAGGCCACATATCCATTCGTCGTCGGGGTGTACACGTTGTACATGACGTAAAACCGCTGCGTCGCCGCCGAGGCACACACACCGCGAATGTCCCCGCCGGAAGCGGTGAAAACGCGATTGGTCTTTACCGGGCTGTGTGAATGGTTGATGTCATAAACGTGGATGGTGCCATCGTCTTGTGCGGCATAAATGAATTGACCATCCATCGCTGCCCGGCCCGGGATGGCACTGCCCACGATCAACATCAGCCCCAACCCTCGAGCCAGCATTGGGAGCGTGCGATTCCGATTTGGTTGCTTTTGGGGTCCACGTCGCCTGGCAACGACTTTCAACCACCCCATAACTTGTGGACGGTCCATTCGCGTGAATCGTACCTGGTTCCAGTTCGAGCCGCAAACAAGTCCGGATTGGGTGATTTCCCCGGTGGCGCAGAGACGCAATCCGCTTCACGGTTTTGTGACAGGATTAACCAAACGACCAGGATGAAAAGGCAGGCTGACGGCTTGAACCGCCACGACTAATCCACCCGCGCCGCAGGCTTCGACGACACAGGCGTGCGGGCATCAGTGAAATGCCCGCCACCTTGTGATAACAGCAAGAACCGCCCTGCCCTGGGACCTCGACTCTTATTGGGTTTGCGTGGTGGTTGTCGAAGTGGCGGGCACGGCCTGCACAGCCGGAGTCGTGGTGGTCGTGCTGGTGGTGGTGGTCGGAGGCGGAGTGGCGCAGCCGGACAGCGATGACGCGATGACGACGGCGGCGAAACAGGCGATGATGAGTTTTTTCATAAGTATGATTTTTGTTTGTTTGGTTGCTTTAACAGTACGTAATTACGCCATTGGCTGGTCACCAGCTATGGGGTGTAACCCTACCAAGCGTCAGGCGTCAGCGCCGTCAAGATGACCGACCGTCTTCGCAATGCTTCGCCGCGCCAAATGGCGCGGACGCCGTTCCAACCTATGGGCTTCGGGTGCGGAAACCGCCCATGACAAAGACGATCAGGCAAATCAGCAGAATCAGGCCAAGCCCGCTGCCGCCGATGACCGGACCACCAAAGTAAAACCCGCCACCGCCAAACAGGAGGAGCAGAACCAGCATGAGGAGTAATATATTCATGCCGGGACCATAACACACCGACGGTGTGGCGCCTATGGGGTCTTCACCCCAGAGGCGGAGGCAAGGCATTACATCGATGAGCCGCGCGCCATCAGGTGTTCACCTGATGGCCAGCCCGCCGGAATCGGTTAAGCTGACAGCATGAAAACCAATCCACTCTCCCGGATTCTCCGGTTGCTTTTTTTAAATGCGGCCCTGGCGGTTCTGGGCGCCGGGTGCGCCACTCACAATGAGCGATCCTACAATCAGGATTTTAATCAAAACCTTCCCACGTCGCCCAACTATTCCATCGCCAACGTTGATGACACACATTTTCAAATTACCGTGCATCAGGGTTCTCCCTCACCCGGAACGCAGCGCATCATTTATGTGAAAGAAGTGGTTTCGGCGGTGGCCGCCTCCGAGGCCCGACGCCGGGGCTGGCAAAACTGGGACCTTGGTTATATTCAGGAACGTGACCAGGGCTGGATGCACATCGTCATAGCCGAGGTTGCCCGTAAAAACGCGGTCGCCATGACCCCCGGCCCAACGCAGTGACCAACCCCGGCTTTGCCGGTTTTAGCCGCGAGCCAGACGAACCAGGCAAAAAACCTTACGCCAGCCGCCAGATACCACGCGGGACGGCTGGATTTTCGACAAACTCAACATTTGTTCCGGGCGTAACGGAATCGTAACAAATCCATTCTTGTCCAATCGGTTTCGCCTTTGCGAAGGTTTCCGCGCTGAGTGAACGCGAATTTCATTGGCTCGCGCCGCTCGCCGTATGAAACACTATTTACCCATCGTCCTCGCCATCGCCTGCGCCGCGTTGGTCGTCTCCTTGGTCGTCATCAAACGCGGTGATAATGCGCAGCATGACAGTGATGCCGCTGCGATTAACGACTTTTCAAACCAGTTGGACTCGGCGCAAACGGAAGTCGCCTTTTGCAAGGGCACCCTGCTCACCTTATCCAACAGCCTCGATCAAAGCCAGTCGGCGTCATTGACGTTTTCAAACCAGCTGACGGCGGCTGAATCCAACCTGGCTGTCGCCGCGGGACAAATCACCAACCTGACCCAGCAGGTCGCGGCGGTCGAATCGGAAAATCAAACCAATGGCGGGCGCATCATGGATTTGACCAACCAGCTGGCCGGTCTCACGACGCAAATCGGATTGGCCACGGCCAGTCTGGGGCAGGCCAATACCAACTATGCCCTCCTGGAAAATCGTCTGCGCCGGGACGTGGCCGAGCGGACGGTGGTGGAGCGAAAATTCAACAATCCTTCGGAACTGCAGGCTCAACTCCAGTATTTAAAGAAGCATCCGGCCGAGGAGATTTCCGCCGATGGCATCCTCGCCGGGTTGGACGTCGAGGTGAAGTCGAACATGTTCCATGTCATTGCCCCGAACTGATTCGCGACCCTGTTTCCGTCACGAAATTTACGTCAACTCCCGAAGGCTGCGCTGCCCTACCAACAACTTTCCAGATGCTTCTATCTGCGTTTCATCTGTGCCCGTCCGTGGCCTGGGAATTGCCCTCCGCGGGCTCGCGACGTTGATTGTCGAAAGCCTACGCGGCACCACGCTGGCACTGCCGCCGCCGGAGCCTCGCTGCGAATGGCAGCAGCAGTGCGCCGGCGAGCAACGTGAACGTGGACGGTTCCGGGACGACCACCGCTGCCGCCACGTCCGATAATGTCGTACCGACTCGAATCTCGTCGAGTTCCTGTCCGGCATTGCTTTGGTAATAGAAGTCCTGCGCCTGGAACGCCGGTCCCGGGAGCAGAACCGAGGCATTCGGTGGACCAAGGACCAGGCCGGGATCCACGTAAAGGTTCACCAGCGTGCCTCCCCCGGTCCATTGAACCAGCTGCAAGATGTAGAGATCGGCCGCGGTGCCGAGCGCGAACCCGGCGGGCAGGCCGTTTAACGTGATGTTGTTGCCGACGGCCTTCCCCACCTCGATGTCCGGGAGGACCGCGAGCGGTTGTTGGATGTCAACTTGTGTGCCGGGGACGGCCCCGGTGACGTTCAGGTCCAAAAAGCTGATCCAGAGATCACTCCCGGAGTTGCTCAGGGGTGCCGCGAAATTGCGGGACGCTGCTCCCGCAACCTGGGTCAGGAGCGAATCGCCAGTCGAAGGCAACGCCGTCGGGAACGTCAGTGACGGTGGTTGATCGACCATCCCGCCGCTGATGGGTGTCCAAGGTCCGGGCGCCCAGCCGATTCCGCCGGCCATGGTCGGCAGCGGCTGATTCGGGATGTAATTAAAGCCTTCGTACGCGAGTATGCTCGCCACGGATTCACGGGCCGGCCCCAGCATCAGGACCAGTACGAGCGTGGCGGCCAGACGATGCGTCGCCGCACGGTAAACCATGTGGAATCGGGAATTCGTTTTCATATCGGTTATGGGGTTAAAACCTGGATTCTGGATTGGTCAGAATGCGTCAGGCAATGTTGCTGATGGTTGTTTTCATTTGAGTATCCAAGGGTCGTCAAAACTAAAACCTCCAAGGTCGTGTCGGCAGCTTTCCCAACACTTCCTTATCCAGCCAAGTAATTCCCGTTATACGCTCACCTTCAGCCCTGTCAACGCAAAGTTATTCACCTCCCGGCGGCAAGATGTCCCCGGGTGGAATGGGGTTGGTAGGGCAGGCTGCCAGGCGGCGATGAACCACACGCCATTTTTGACAGGATGAACATGATGAACTGGATTTCGGCTTTTTCCCCAACTCCCATCTGCCAGCTCCGATCTCCTCCGCCATTCATTCGCACCCATGCCCGGACTGTCCCGTTTTCTTCCTTTTCCGGAAAACATATTCCGACTTAAAGTGAGCGGCTTCCCCGATTCGGGCGTAGGTTGTGGCATGGAGGACAAAGCTCAAATATTCAAGAAACCCATGTACGGGTCATTGCCGGCGATTGGACTGCCGGTGCAGGTTCAATGCGATGGCTTCAAGTGCATGGCGTTTCGCGACCGGGAGGGCAGATGGGTGGACCTTTTCACTCATCAATTCGTGCCGCGCGTCCTGGGTGTGGTTGCCGGTTGATAACGCCGGACGTTTTTATTCTGCCACGCATTCTTTGACAGGATTAACTGGATGAACAGGATTTTGGTTTTTCCCCAACTCCCATCTTCCAACTCCGATCTGCCAATCGCATCCTGCAAATCCTGTCATCCTGTCTAACGCTGAGCGGGTTATGCTTAATTGGAACTGCAGCTGCAGCTGGAGCAGAATTCCTTGACGGCTTTTTCGACCGCTTCCCGGGATTCGCCGGTGCGTTTCTGAATCCGGCCCAGCAATTCATCCTGCTTGCCGTCCACGTATCGCAGATCGTCATCCGTGAGTTTGGCCCACTTCTGTTTCAGCTTGCCCTTGGTGATGTTCCAGTCGCCCTTGATTTCGAGTGTGTTCATATTGGTTCTTTGTTTTTTTTGTTCCAGTTCGCCGCCAATGTGACGGCGAAAAATTACAGTTGTCCCGTCGGACCCGGCCGCGCCAACGGCGCGCCGTCCGATGGGGTTTCAACAGCTCAGCGGTCAGCGAAGCAGTAAAACCACAACCACAATGAGCAGCACGAGGCCGACCGAGCCTCCGCCAATCCAGATGGCACTACCGAGCACGGGTGTGAGTAATAAGAGATGCATAACTTGCCTTTCGTTTTTCGACGGCAAGGTGTTTGCCGTCGTTTCGGAAATGAAGTTACGCGCTGTGCCGCGCCACGGCTATGGGGTGTAACCCGACCACCGCACTTCAGACCACGGCACGGGTTTTAACCGCCAAGGCGCCGAGGACGCCAAGGTGTCGGATTCGATTTTCTGAACTTGGCGCGCCTGGCGTCTTGGCGGTGAAAGGAGATTACGGCAGACACCAGACGCTGCTGCTGATGTGATGGCGGCTGGTAACACGCCAGCAAACGTGGCAACCTCCGGCGATTGGAAATTCAACCGACCAAAAATCTCCTGACGCGACTGATTGGCCTGGGACTGATCCAACAAATCGTGCTGGTCATTCTGCTGTTTGTTCCCGGCACGTTGCATTACTGGCAGGGCTGGGCTTTTATGGGTGTGAACCTCATCGTCGCGATTGCTTTCTGCACCTATTTTTACAAATACGACCGCGAACTGCTTGCGCGGCGGCTGTTGCGCAAGGAAAAGGTCATCGCCCAGAAATTCATCATGTTCCTGATGAAAATTGTTTCCGTCGTTGCTTATGTATTATGCGGTTTGGATCACCGCTTGGGCTGGTCGCAAACTTACCTGACGCCGGTGCCGTGGTGGCTGACGGTGCTGGCCCTGCTCGGCTATGCCGGATGTTATTGCCTGTTCATTCCCGTTTTCAATGCCAACCGATTTGCCGCCAGCATCATTCAAACTGAAGCCGGCCAGACCGTGGCGGACCAGGGCCCTTACCGTTTTGTGCGACATCCGATGTATTCCGTCTCGCTCCTCATCTGGCTTTGGATTCCGCTGGCGCTGGGTTCATTTGTGGCGCTGCCCATGGCCGCGCTCATTGCGCCGATTATTGTTTTGCGACTGCTCAACGAAGAAAAAGTTCTGCAACACGATTTGCCCGGCTACCGCGAATACTGCGGGCGCACTCCATACCGGCTCGCTCCATTTGTGTGGTAAAACATTTACGCAATCGCCATTCGCCACGGCCAATGTGAAGCCATAACCGACGTGAAGCGGCTGCTCCCGGTTGCGGATCCAGACTCGTCACCTCGTCTCCGGCCATCCTGCTTTGGCGATTATTGGGGTGCGTTAATCTCAACCACCGACCCGCTTCCAGCGCCCAGCCGAGGCGAGGAAACAAAGGTAGGGTTATACCCCATATGCCATTCCCTTCCGTGGAGTAATAATGATTCCTATGAGCAAAGCATCAACCTTCTCCACGCCCCAGGCAGCGTCTCCGGCGCGACGCCTGCTTTTGGCGGAATCCTGTCTCGTCAAAAGCTCGGGACTGAAGAACAACCTCAACCTCCATCAACGTATGCTCCAATCCAGCAGCGTCCCCGCCTTTCTCCAAAAGATACTCATGTCCGCCGGTTACCGCCACGGTGGCCTCAACGTTCGCCAGCCGGAGCCGATGTCACGGCCCTCGATCTCAAAGAAACTGGCGATGCCTCAGGTCGTCTTCCGCATTTCTCCCGACACCACGGCCAACGTGCAGCCATAATCCGGCGTCGCGATTTAACCGCCAAGGGTTCAGCCACAGATGCACATCCACCCTCCGCATTATTGCTACGAAGGACGGGACGAAAAGGCCGTTGCGACATGCTCGCTGCTGGATTAAACTATGGTCATGAGTACGGTGGCTGAAATTGAACATGCCTTGCAGGCGCTTCCGCTTGCTGAGGCGCGTAAAGTCGCCGGCTGGTTGCAACAATACCTCGACGCAAAGTGGGACCGGCAGATTGACGCGGACATTGCGGCCGGCAAACTCGACCAGCTTGCGGAAAAGGCCGTCGGAGACTACCGCGCCGGACGCGTGAAACCGCTCGATGAAATCATTGACCAGTCCTGATTTCTGGCGGACTTACGCTTCACTTTCACCCAACGCCCGGGCCGCTGCCCGCAAAGCCTACCGGCTTTGGAAGGAAAATCCACAACACGGTTCCCTGCGTTTTCAAAAACGCGGCCGCTTTTGGCGGGCTTGTTTTGGCAGCGGTCATCGCGCCCTGGCCGTGGCCATACCGGAGGGATATCTCTGGTTCTGGATTGGCACACACGACGAATACGAACGCCTGCTTCGCGGCCTTTAAACGACCGGATGTCCGCCACGAAATGGACGCGTTCAAACAGATGCTGGATGCCGAATTTCCCCCGAACGCAGCAATTATGGCCAAGGCAGTAGCTGTCAGGACTCAGGGATAAGTTTGAATCGCAAAGACGCCAAGGTGCGAAGACACAGCCTAACCAATACTATTAAGGAAATGCCGTGTCAAAGTTGTAGCCGCCTTGAAAGTCCGTCTTGGTGTCCGCGTCCTGTTTGGTCAGCAACTCCGCCTTGACGAGGTTGAACACGATTTCACCAAAATCCTCACACCTGAAAATCCCCCAACTGTTCAACTGAGCTTTGGCCCGCTTACCAAACGATTCAATGGCAAGTTCGCGGAGGCTTTCCAGTAATTGAGCGCCGGAGATGTGGGCGAGCTTGGCTGAAGATTCGCGACACCGCTTTATCTGGGCCTGATGCAACCCGGCGCGCACAAAGTCGTAAGCCTCCTTGGTATAGCGGGGATCGGATGCGAGCATCAATTCATACGGTATTTGGAGTGGCGAACCCCCGACGAGTGACTCAAACGAATTGCTCATGCCACTCTCGGCCGCGTCTACTAACTCCTTTCCACAAACTTCGCACAAATCACGCTGCGTCATCTTGTCGCCGACTATTTGACTAAGATGTATCGTCGCATCGCGTTCATGGCATTGTTGGCAAAGCACGTGCCCAGCGTATCACACTGTCACGGCAAACGCCAGATGCCTCGCTCGACGTGCAGCAGCAATCCGGCATCGCGCAGGACTTGAAGCTGCTGGCGGATTTTATCCTTCAAATGCCGGTTGTCCGGATGCAACTTTACCAGTTCGCGGGTGAAGGCGTAGGCATCGGCGGTTGTAAACTCGGATTTGCCGAGGCGGCGGATGGCGTTCAACACGTCCAGGGTCCAGCCGCGTTGGGTGACGGAAATGTCTTTCAGCGTTTTCACCCGCTTGAACTTTTCCCGGACTTCGGCTGCCGGGGAAATCCGGCTTTCGGTGACGACGGAGATGCGAGCATCTGCCGGGATGCGATTCAAAGCAAAGTTGCAGCCGACCCAGCCGGCACGGCGGGCGGTGGGCGCGAGCGGAGGGCGCTTGATGATGGCGGACGGTGGAAAGGCGAAATGTGGCACGAGTAATAAATTACTGACACGCCATAACATCCCCTCGCCCCGCGATTCAGCGGCGAGAGGGTTAGGGCGAGGGGATTTGATTGGTTTTTTCCCACGACCCTCATCTGGTCCCGCCGCGTCGGGACCACCTTCTCCCGCTCCCGCGAGCGAAGGAATAATCTCATACTGCATGAAATAGAAACTCGGCAACTCGTCGTGGCGGATGGCGTTCATCATCGCCGCATACGCGCCGTCCGTGATGGAATCGCCGATGCGCGATTTCTGGCTTTTGAGCTGATACCAGAAACCACAGGCCGGACAGGAATAATCACTGGCCGGATGTCCCGGCTCCAGCCAGGTTAGTTTTGGGGACGAGCAGTTGGGGCAATAAAGATTGGATTCACCCCAGGATTCCGTGACGACTCGGGCACGCTGCGCGCCGCTATGGTAAGCCGCAGCCAATGCACCGGTCATGGAAAGATTCATCGTGTTGATTCGATCACCAAACATACGTTGAATCAAGCTCAACTGAAAACGGCGCTTGCAAATCAATTATCTGCTGTGAAAAATCATACGCGTGACGCTTGCAAGACGAATTCCAATCCAAGATCGGATTTTTACAACCGAGAGCTTGACAAGCCTTTTGAAAGAATTATCCGGATACTATCGTAAATCCACCCATGAGTATCGCGAGAATAGATTTAGTTTAAGCATTTCGGAAGACGAACATACAACTACGTCCATTGATTCTCCTCCAAACTCATTTGAACCATTATTAAATTCTACAATTCATCATTTACGGCTTAGGATAAATTGTGACTCTCCGGATCGTGATATAGAGTTCACGATAAGCCCAGGTGCAAATTCCAGAAGCAATTGCATAATTCTTCAAAGTACAGACGAAGACTGGGTTAATCTCGCACACAATAATCTATCTAGATTGTTGAATAACGTAAAACCACAATCGATCTTTATTAAGAATAACATTGTTTGGCTGACTCCATTGCTCGCCGTTCTGATAGGGTGGCCGGCAAAAAAGCTATTCTTCTGGGTATTACTGAAACTAGGCCAAGCGCATACTGTTCCTTGGAGTTGGGCAGTGTTCGGGCAACATCTTTTATTCGCAGAACTTTTAGGTGTGTTACCGGCACTCTTCCTGTTTTTATATGCCGTTGAAAAAGCTTTCCCAGGCATCGAGTTCCAAACGGGCCCTAGTCATGCTTGGAAGGAATCCAAGATGCGCAATCAATTTAATGTATTGTTTGGATTGCTTGTTTTAGGCCCTCTGGGAAGTTTCGTTTACGACATTTACAAGGCAATTATGGAGCACTGACTCGCATCGCGAGACAGTCTCTATTTAATCCGAAAGATTTCCGTCTCGCAGCGGACGACGTGGGTTGTCTCGCGTTTCTTTCCATTCGGTGTCTTAGCCCACGCTTCTTGCAGGCTCACGTCAACGGTCGTATGAACCACCGCGCCGTGCTCCACTTGGGCACAACTTAGGAACACGAATTTGCATTCGTGAAAAATGCGTTCGGTCTGGATTTCGGGCACGCCGGCCATGCGGCGTGATCCATTGATCGAATCGGGGAAGATCGCAAGATCTATTTGGGGTCTGGCGTCTGGCGTCTCGGGTCTGGGGGAATGAGCGCGGAACAAATCAGTTTGGGACAGCGACACGCCGTCCCTCCCACAAACGGTTATTTCAACACGGACACGGAAATGACGGAGCCAGATTTCAATGATTTCACGGTCAACCCGGTAGCGGGCAAGATTCAGATGGACGATGTCCATTTCGACCCCGACGCAGCCGCGTTTGAGCCGGAGACTGACGACAGCCGTCGTTCCACCGCCCAGAAACGGGTCCAGCACCAGGTCGCCTTCGTTCGTCGAGGCCAACAAGCAGCGTTCGACCAGCGCCACGGGCTTTTGCGTGGGATGTTTGCCCAGCGCCTTTTCTTCGGTGGTTGGTGTTCCAATCGTCCAAATGTTGTCCGGCGCTGGAGTCCCGAGTCCACAGTTTTCAGTCTTCAGTTCTTCGGACTGAAGACCGGAGACTTGGGACTGGAAACTATGGCTGCGCCACACCGTCTTCATTTGTTTTCCCGTGACGCGGCGCATTTCCTGATAGTTGAAGACGTGTTTGCTTTTTTCGTTCTTGGCGGCCCATAACACCGTCTCCGTCGAGTGGGTGAAATAACGGCAGCTTAGGTTGGGCGGCGGGTTCGGCTTTTCCCAGGCGATGTCGTTCAGAATCTTGAACCCGAGTTGTTGCAGGGCGTAGCCGATGCTGAATATGACGTGGTGCGTGCCGGTCACCCAAATGGTGCCGTTCGGCTTGAGCACGCGCTGACAGCGTCGCAGCCATTCGGTGTTGAATTCGTGGTTCAGTTCCGGTCCGCGCGAGACGTCCCAGTCGCCCTTGTCCACCTTCACCATTTTGCCGGCGTGACAGGTGATGCCGCCGTTGGACAGGAAGTATGGCGGGTCGGCAAAGATGGCGTCGAAGCGGCCTTCGGGATATTTGGCGGCGATGGCGTCCAGGAGTTCCAGGCAATTGCCGTGGTAAAGGCGGATGAAAGGGTTGTCGGAGGTGTATATCAAGCTGGGAGGGACGGCGTGTCGCTGTCCCTGACTTTCGGATTTGATTTGGGACGGCGACACGCCGTCCCTCCCAACGGATATTGCGCCGTCATCGCGGTGAGGCGCAGGCGGGACGCCCGCGCTACTTTGAATCGAGCCGTCTTCGCGGAGTTCGAAATGGGCGGGAGCGAGGAATTTGGCAGTTGGGAGTTCGAAGTTAGCAGTTTGGGGAACGGCTCGCGAGGACGCTCGCCCCACCGATTTTGGCTCTCGGCTCCTTGGCGCGGCGAAGCTCTGCGGAGACGGCTCGACCTTCGACACTCGACCGGGTTTCGGCGCAGGCCGTCGATAAAGGGGTTTGGCTTTTCCTGTCACCTGCCACTTGTCACCTGTCACCCCTTTTGGTTGGCGTTTGGCTGGTTTGGACTTCTTCGGCACGCCCAGATCAATTGATCAGAAGCGCGGATCGGATCAAGTCCAATCAGCGGATGAAAGGCAGCACGCCCAGATCAACTCCGAAAGCATTCGCGAGTGGATTGCTCAGAAAGGCGATCCAGATCAAGTAATTTCAAGCCACAGATGAACACAGATTGTCACAGATGTTTTTATCTGCGTTTCATCTGAGTCCATCTGTGGCCGGAACATTCAACATTCAACGCTCAACACTCAACCTGCTCAAAAAACGGCACGCCCAGATCAAGGTCAAAGCGAACCGCCAAGGCGCCAAGATTTCCAGCTTGCCTCTTTTCAGAACTTTGTGTTCCTGGAGTCTTGGCGGTTGTTCCGTCCGGGTGGGTTCATGAAAACCTTGCATAAGGTGAACACCCCATAGGCGCCGCCGGCGTTTCCAACGTACTTTTATCCTGCAATGAAAACCGAAATTATCCCGCCCGCCGAAGGTCCGGCCCGCGCCTTGCCGCACTGGCCATCGAAACCGGGACGTTCAAGGTGGTCGCTGATTCTCATCCGTCTGGCCGTCTTGGTGATTTTAACCCAGGGGATGATCCTCGGGAGCGATGGCCAAACGCTCCAGGCTCCGGACCAGGGAAGCCCGTCCGCGAAAGCTCAACCGTCATCCCCGGCATTGCTGGCGGCGGAAGGGCGGCGGCAACCCAGTTATCAAGTGTTCGCCTGCGGCTGCAGCGCACCGGCCATAACCGTGGTGAACGGGACCACGCTGGAAATTGGCGGCAAGCAAGAGATTGATGTCAGCCGGTTGGACCAGCTGACCACGCCGGAAAAGGAAACCCTGGCCGGCCGGTTGGATGTTCCGGTGGTGGTGATTGACGGGCTGCTGCGGGGTTGCACGAATCAGCCACCGGCAGATGCCACCGGCCTGGCTGGCAAACTCCGCGTCACGGCAATTGATTACAAATACCTGCTGGAAAAGTGGAACCAATATCGTCCTCCAACTGGCGGGGAAAAGGTCAAGGCCGACGCACTTCGGGCGCTCCAAGGCGGGGATCTGGAGAAGGCATGGGCAATGTACGTCACCCTGCCCAGACCGGAACCGCCGGGTGGCTTCCGAATCGCCGGTTGAGATTTGCGCATTGATTTGGATCGGGGCGCGAAAAGCAAAAGACTTTTCAGCCCCAGATTGTCGCAGATGTTTTTATCTGCGTTTCATCCGTGTTCATCTGTCGCCGGAACATTCAACCTTCGACGCCCAACACTCAACATCGAATTTTAAACACGGCTCGTCGGGAGCCTCGCCCCACCGGGACTGGTTTTCGTGTCACCCGTCACTTGCCTGCCGGACTAATTTTTTAACAGGCGATAAAAGCGCGGGCCGTTGGTGGCCGTGGAGTCGGTCACCGGCATCGGGCTATTGGTGAGCTGGAAGGTGTAGAGCGACGCCCAGTTGGTCGAGGCCAGATTGGTCGAGACCTGCAGGGTGTAGCTGACGCCGATGGAGCCGGCGACGTTGAAACCGAATTGCTGGGAGCCAAACCGCTGCGGCCGGGTCATGGCCGAGGAGCCGTAGGGATAGACGGTGATATTCTGGACGACGTTGGTGGGTGGAATGGCAACCGGGTACGGTCCGTAGAGGTCCACGAGACCTTGATGGGTCAGGTCGTTCTGGTCGCCAACGCTGAAGTTCACGTCCCAGGCGCCGAAGCCGGTGGCCACGCCGAGGGAGTAATTGCCGTTGGTGTCGGTTTGCGAATTCAAGGACAGATAGCTGTTGCCGCCGTTGAAGGTGCTGGCGTAGAGGGTGACGCCGCTGACGGGGTTGCCGGAGTTGTCGCGCACATGGCCGGAGATTTGGGCGTTGATCGGCAGTGCGACATAGTCCTGCTGGACGGCCTGGCTGACCGCGATGTTGGTATTTTGGGAATTATTGAGGATGTACCCGGCGAGGGCGATATTGCCGGAGTTGTTGGGATTGCAATTCCATTCGTTGGTGCCGTCGGCCAGGGCCACGCTGGCGTAATTGCCATTGGTGTCGCTGTAGCCTTTGGCGTCGTAATTGCCATTGGTGTCGCTGGAGTCAAACTCGATGTTCGCAAACGGGTTGCCGAGGTTGTCGGCGATATGACCGTAGAAGAGGGCATTGCCCTTGGAAAGCCCGACATAGGCGTTGGTCACATTGCCGGCGGTGGCGTCCACCTGAAGCGATTGTTGGGGAACGACGTAACCGTGACGGGGCATGCGTTCCTTGTTCGGGGCGACTTTCCAGAAATTGGGCGTGACGGCGGTGGAGTAATTACCGTTGGTATCGGTGAAACAGATGCCAAACCAGTTGCCGGATTCGACTTGAACCATCAGGCCGCCGATGCCGTTGCTGTTTGCGATGTCATAAATAGTGCCGGAAACAATGGTCGTGCCGTTGGTCAGGAAGATATTGTTGGTGGCGGACTGGCCGTTGGTCAGGGTCACCTGCGGCGCGAGGGATTGATCGATGAAATAATTGGGCACGACCGCCATCACCACGTAGCTGCCTGGATTGACATTGATGCTGTAATGTCCGTTGTTGTCGGCCACTTCGGCGGCGGTGTAACCCTTGCCGTCCGACGGCAGCACCACGACACCTGCGTTGGCGAGCGGGGTGATGCCGTTGCTGTAAACAATGCCGCTCAGGGTTTGGGCGGTGACGGCGTTGGTCACGACCAGCGTGGCGGTCACGGGCGCGAAACGTCCCGTCGGACTGATCAGCTTGAAGATGCGTTGGCCGATGACATTCTCCAGCACCAGCGGCGGCGCAAAATTCAGCGTGGTGGTGATGGCCCCGGTGGCGGAATTGCTGTCAATGGGGATGTTGATGTTGGTGACGCCGCCGATGATGGCATTGGAGGGGTTATTGTCCGTGATTTGACCGGCATCGATCATCGGCTCGCCGGCATCAATCACCCCATTGGCGTTCAGGTCGAGCCATTCCTGGAGGGTGACCGTTTCATGGTTGGTCAGGCCGGTGATGTTCAGGGTGATGACGCTGGGATAGGAGTTGCTGGTGATGGCGGGGCTGACGGTCAGGGTTTGCTGGGCGAACGCGGTGTGGAAACCGCCGAGCAGCATGGCGACAAAAATTCCCGTGACGGTTTTACAACTGGTTTTCATGGTATTTACTTTTCCTCCCTGGGGATTAATCAACTCCAAGGTCTTTCAATATGCCACAAAAGTCTCGCAGTAACAATGGATGGGAAACAGAATAACGATCGATTTCTAAAAAATAATCGACGGCGGTTTGGTGTCTCAGGTGACTTGGACGAACGGACAGGGGTTAACCGCCAGGACGCGAAGACCGCCAAGGTTTCTTCTGCCACAAATGAACACAGATTGTCACAGACGTTATTTATCTGCGTTTCCTCTGCGCCCATCTGTGGCTTAAATCCGTCTTCCAGGCGGCGGCGATTGGTGGCCGCCGGCGGTCATTGGTTATGGAGCAGGTTCTGGTGATCTTGAATGAACTTTTGAATGGCCGGCGTGGCGCCCAGATATTGAATCGCCACCCCCGCCGCCACCACCAGCAACACCAGAATCAGGATCCAGGAAAGGATAGCCCGGTAATAATTCTTGCGCGACTGGTTCTCACCGGAAAATGCCCAGACAAGAACCATCAACAGGCCAATGACCGGGATGGCCGTGACAAATATCATGCCCATCCAGGATCCGACGGATACATAATTGCTGTCTTCCTGTTTGCTGTTTATGCTCATAAAGTTTTATGGGCTGGTGGCCCGTTTTTTTTTCGGTTTTGGGAGCGGCTCATGGGCAAATGACTTCTTTTTGCCATTCATAAGTCTCCGCGACGACGGTTTGTTCAGCAATCGGCGCGCCAAAAAAAGCGCCATTTTAGCCGGATTTAATGGGTGAATCAGCCGTCCAGACACCAGGGATGCCAAGGTTCCAACTGCAGAGACGCGTGGCGCAGAGGTTTAACCGCGAAATATGCCAAACACGCAAAACTTTTATTTTAAAATGTCCGCTTGTTGGGCGTGGTTCGCGGTTTCAAGAATTTATTTCCAGCCTGGCGAGCTTCGCGCCTTGGCGGTTGCGCCCGGTCAGAACTGGGTCCAAGGTATGGATTGAGGTAACGAATGGACGAGTTCATTTGCCGCGTGGATGCGGGCGACAAAATTACGTTTGTGGATGAAAGCTGGATGGCTTTCGCCCTAGGTAATGGCGCGCCGTCATTGGCGGCGGAATCCGTGATCGGCACTTCGCTGTGGGATTATATTTCCGAAAAGGCAACGCGGGAGTTCTACGGGATTCTCATGAAGAAGGTGCGCGCGACCGGCGGGACGATTGCCATGCCGTTTCGCTGCGACGGACCGCAATGCCGGCGGTTTATGGAGATGTTCATTGTGAGCCTGGCCGCCGGGGCGCTGGAATTTCGCAGTGTGTTAAAGCGCGAGGAGACGCGGTCCCGGATGGATTTGCTCGACCCCGATTTCCCGCGCACGGAGGAATGGCTGACCGTGTGTGCGTGGTGCAAAAAGGCCGATGTGGGCGGGTGGGTGGAGGTGGAAGAAGCGGTGCGCCGGTTGCAGCTGTTTGATCAGGCACGGCTGCCGCGCATCACCCACGGCGTGTGTCCGGCCTGCAAGGAGACGTTTGAAACCAAGCTTCAATCCAACTAAAACTCCGGCCCGCCGGGGCAACGTGCTTTAACCGCCAAGGCGCGGAGGACGCCAAGATTTCAGCCGCAAATTCACACAGATTTCATAGGTGTTCGTTATCTGCGTTTCATCCGTATCCCATGTCACACCTCGGGTGCCTTGACGGTGGTGATGGTTTTATTTGGCGAAGAACGAAAACACGGTTGTGCTCTGGAAGGTCTTTCCGGGCCGGAGAATGGTGGAAGGAAAATTGGGATGGTTGACCGAGTCAGGATAGTGCTGGGTTTCCAGGGCGAACGCCTGGGGGTTGCCGGTGTAGAGCTGGATGCCGGGCTGGGTGGTGCGCACTTCCAACACCCGCCCGCTCTGCGGGTCGCGCGCCCGCGCGGCCAGGACGAGGGATTTGCCGGTGCCCGCGCCGTTGATGACGAAATTGTTGTCATAAAGGCCGGCATGAGGCTTGAGCTGGGCCGCGCGCGCCCCGATGAGCGTGGGGGTGGTGAAATCCAACGGCGTGCCCTTGACCAGGGCGATTTCACCGGTCGGAATCAACTCGGAATCGGTGACGGTGTAATGGTCGGCATTCAACCACAGTTCCTGGTCCCGGATGCTGCCGTGACCGGCCAGATTGAAATAGGCATGACAGCACAGGTTGATGGGCGTGGCCTTGTCGGTGGCGGCCTGGAAATCGAGTCGCAGTTCGTTGTAGTCGTTCAGCATGTAGGTAACGCTGGCGGTCACGTTGCCGGGGAACCCATCCTCGCCGTCCGGGCTGAAGTGGGTGAACCGGACGGACGCTTCGTGTTTGCCCGGTGGCAGCATTTTGGCCTGCCAGACCTGCCGGCCAAAGCCGTTGCGCCCGCCGTGGATTTGATGCGGACCGGCGTTGGCGTCGAGATGATATTCCACGCCGTCGAGGGTGAACCGGGCTTTGGCAATGCGGTTGGCAAACCGGCCGATGACCTGTGACTGGGCGGTAAAGGTGTTGTGCAGATACGCGTCGAAGGAATTGGTGCCGAGCACGACGTTGGTGAAGACGCCGTGGCGGTCGGGCGCCTCGATTTCCATGAGCATGGCGCCGAAGGTCATCACTTTGACGGCCATGCCGTTGGCGTTGCGCAGGGTGAATTGCCGGATGACGGTGCCGTCGGGCATTTTGCCGAAGTTGTGCGCCTCGATCCGGGTCAGGGATTCGGCGCGCGCGGACACCAGGGAAACGGTCAAGGACAGCAACGTCAGTGAAAACAGATATTTGGGCAAATGCATGGGTTGTGTTTAGAAAATCGGCGGAGGTAAAGCAAAACGGAAATCAGGTAGTGGCTCAATTTGTGGGGCGCGGTTACCGCCGAGCCGGCCTTGGCGCGTCATAGCATAGCGGTGACGGCTCGCGAGGATCACCGCAGGGCGGGACAGGCTGCTCGCCCCACCAGAATGGCAAACTGACTTACTACCGGAAATCAGCCTGGAGCGGGCATCGGTTAATCGAATCCCTTTACTTCCAATCAAAGACGGTTTCGGCGTCCAGATATTTCCACGATTTTCCCTTCTGGATGCGGGGTGTGGTGCGCCCGGTGTAGGAGAGGATAAGGTGCGGGTTGTCTTTTTCCACCGTAAAGTCGAGGGGATCGATCAATTGGGCGATCAGCACGCTGGCCGGTTTCATCCGGATTTCCACCACGGCCCGGCCGTTCTGGACAGTTTCCCCGATCTTGACGAGTTCAAAGGCAAAGGTCCGCTCCCATTCAAAGGAAATAAAGCGGAACTTGACGGTGTTACCCCGTAACAATTCCTTCCAGTGGACCATCATGAACGGATAGAGCGTGTCGTCAACCAGGGTATCGGGTGGCAGGTCCTGGGCTTCGCCCGGCGGTGGCCGCAGGCCGGCCCCGTAACTGATGAAGATCTGTTGCTGGGCCGGGTTTTTCGGGTCGCGCGCAATCAGGACGGTCCCCGAGACCTGGGCCTGGAATTCCTGCATCCGATAGGAAACGAGCTGGTTGGATTCATAGACGAGCTTTTCTAGGACGGTCACGGCGCCGTTGGTGCCGAAATATCGCCGTTCCACGTGGACGGTGTCGCCGGAACGCGTGGCCCTGCGCTGGAAAGTAAAAAGGGGTTTTTTCCGGTCCGACCCGATTTCGTAAAGGGTGCCGGAGAACAGTTCAGGTTTGGCATAGTCATAGGCCGGGGAGATTGCCGGGGACATGGTGCCGGCAGCCAATGCTGCCGGGAGGGCGGACAGCCAGAGCGCGACCAGCGCGAGCCGGCGCGCGAATGAAATCAAATCAGCCACAGATGGACACAGATTACCACAGGCCACGAAGAGTCGCACGCAAAGACACAAAGCCCGCGAATTTTTTTAAACCGAAGAGACGCCCCGATTCAGCCAGAGGTGAACACAGATGAAGCATAGATTAGAAATATCCATGAAATTTCTGCGTTATCGATGCTTTGGCGGTTTCCGCTGTTTCGCGGTTCAAGGCTGGCGTCGTTTGTGCTGTAATCGAGCCGGCGAGGAGGATTTCGCTGTCGTATTATGAAGCATCTGGTCTTACCGGGAACACTGGGTCTGCTGGTTCTGTTGACTTTTTCGCCGCTGGCCGTCGCGGAACGCATCAATCAGGAAGGACGCATCCTCGGACCGTTGCCGGTGGTGACCAATGGCATCCTGTTCAACACCTCAAACGCCGATGTGGTGGTGTCGGCCATGCAGATTTTTCCGGTGACCAATCCCTGGAACGAATGCATCTCCAACCGGCCGGTGCTGTCGAATTCAACCGCGATGATTGCACAAATCGTTATGGACCTGAATACCAACCGGGCGGTGTTGACGCCCGAGTTCGAGATGAATTATGTACTGGTGCCGGACAACCAGCCGCTCGTGCCAATCCAGTTCGTGACCTATCCCGGCGATTCGGACCTGAACGGTGGGATCTACCCTTACGGCCTGTATCCGATACCGACGAATATGCCCATCGAGAGCTGGCCGGTGGGAACTGGCAGCCAGACGCTGTACCAATGGCAGACCAACAGCGGCGGCGACCGGCATTCCATCGTCGTCCAGCCGGGCGCGGCCTTTTCCTGGGAAACGTGGCAGGCACAACTGGTGGGCACCAACTGGCAGGCGGGCAATGGCGCGATCTTCAATCTGAACAGTAACGGCTTACGAATGGATGGCTACACGTCGGGTGATGCGGCGGGTTTCCCGATGTTCCCGGCGCTGGTGCGCTATGACGAGGCCGAGCGTGGCATGATTGAACATGCATGCCGGCTGGTCGTAGCCAAATCGCTTAAGGCCTACATTTATCCGGCCACGCATGACGCGAGCAGCATCACAAACGGAAATTATCCAGCCATGGGCCAGCGCTTGCGGCTGAAATCCGGCTTTGTCGTCCCCTCCGGCTGGACCAAGGAAGAAAAGGCGGTGCTGGCCGGGTTGAAGAAATACGGTGCGATGGTGGCCGACAACGGCAATTATTTTTCGATTTCGGTGACGCCGGATGATCGGTGGCCGGCGAATTGTTTCAACGATCTGACCAGCATCAGTGCCACGAATTTCGAGGTCATCCAGACGACGGGACCGACCGAAGGGCCGCGGTCGCCGGGCGCGCCGGTGGCCGGTGCCGGACCGGACCAGACGGTCCCGGTGGGCGTGCCGGTGACCTTGCCGGGCGTGGTGGTTTTCAGCAACCCACCACCGGTGATTCAATGGACGATGTATTCGGGGCCGGGCACGGTAACATTTGGCAACGCATCGCTGACGAATACGACGGCGACGTTCAGTGCGCCGGGTGTTTACACACTCGAATTGAGCGCCGCCGATGGGGTGCACGCAGTGGCTTACGACGCGGCGGTGTATACCGCGACAAGCGCCATCCACCTGTCCATCACACCGGCGGGGACGAATGTGACCTTGAGCTGGACAGGTGGCACGGCACCGTTCGTGGTGCAGGAAACGGGCACGTTGCCGGCGGGTTCCTGGAACGGCGTGGTGACAACCAACGCACAGAGTGTGTCCCTGCCCCTGACAAACGCGGCCGAATATTTCCGGGTGCAGGGGCAGTGAGGAAGGCTTAACCACCAAGACAAAGGACACGAAGGGTTCAGCTACAGATGAACACAGATACAAAATATCTGAGACCTCTGGAAAACCCCCATCCATCGTAGCGGCGCGTCGGCAGACCGCCACATTTCCCAATGGGATTAAAGATGCGGCTCTCTGCCGAGGAGCCGCTACGGCAGTTTTGCAGAGGTCTCTATCCATGAAAATCTCTGCGTCTCTGCGGTTGGAACCCTTGGCGTCCTCCGCGCCTTGGCGGTTCGCCTTCTTGATTCGTTTTTGAATCGATTGCGGGCGCGGGCTGCGGCATGCTACGGGGTCTGAAAACGCCCGAAACAACCAGGCTCGCGCCTGCCGACCAGCGGTATGCCACCCGTGAACTGGTCCGGCGGCTGCTGGCGCTGGCGTGGCGGTTCCGCGCGGATTGTTTATGGTCGCTGGTGTTGAGTCTGGTGCTGCTGCTGCTGGGCATCGCGGGACTCAAGTTGTTGGGCGTGGTGATTGACGTGATCCGCTACGCGCTGGATCCGTCCCTGCCGCCGCCGGTATATCCGTTTGGCTGGCAACCACCGGCGGGCTGGCCGGCGCTGCGGATTGTGACGGCGCTTTCGCTGGCGATTGGGGTCCAGGCGGTGTTGCGCGCGGTGTTCACCTACGCCTACAACATGGTGACGGCGCGGTTGACGCAGGGGGAAATCGTGCCGGAACTGCGCGCCCAACTTTATGCCAAGTTGCAACGGCTGAGCTTCCGCTTCTTTGACGTCCACGGTTCCAATTCCATTTTCAACCGGGTGACGGGCGACGTGCAAAACACGCGGCTGTTTGTGGACGGCGTGTTGTTGCAGGGGGCGACCATGATTCTGACGCTGGCGGCCTATGCGGTGTTCATGTGGCGCATCCAGCCGGCGTTGACGCTGGCGTGCCTGGGCGTGTCGCTGCCCTTGTGGTGGCTGGCGCAGTTTTATTCGGCCCGGCTGCGTCCGGGTTATCTGCTCAATCGCGAACTCACGGACCACATGGTCCTGCTGTTCAGTGAGACGGTGCGCGGGATGCAGACGGTGAAGGGTTTCGCCGCGGAACCCCACCAGGTCCGGCGGTTTGAGGAGGCGAACGACCGGGTCTCGTCTCAGCAGCGGAGAATTTTCTGGGATTTGTCCGTGTTCACGCCGGGCACGCAGATGTTGTCGCAGTTGAGCCTGGTGATTTTGTTCGCCTACGGCGGGTGGCTGTATGTGCAGGGCAAAATCCCGCTGGGCAGCGGGCTGGTGGTGTTCGCCGGCTTGCTCCAGCAATTCACGGGACAGGTGGCGACCATCTCCACCATCGCGAATTCGGTGCAGCAAAGCCTCGCGGCGGCGCGGCGCGTGTTTGAAGTGCTGGACACGCCGCTGGACGTGCAAAACCAACCGGGAGCCCTTTCACCGGGCCGGCTCACGGGCCGGATGGTTTTTGAGAACGTGACGTTCGGCTATCACCCGGACCAGCCGGTGCTGGCGGACGTGTCGTTTGAAGCCCGGCCCGGCCAGGTCATCGGCATTTTCGGCATGACGGGCGCGGGCAAGAGCACGTTGCTGGGGTTGGTTCCGCGGTTTTATGATCCGCAACGGGGCCGCATCCTCGCGGACGGCAAGGACGTGCGGGAACTGGAATTGGACACCTTCCGGCGGCAAATCGGGATTGTCTATCAGGAGACCTTTTTGTTCTCGAACACGGTGTCGGCGAACATTGCGTTCGGGTATCCGCACGCGACGATGGCCCAGATTGAGGAAGCGGCGCGCATCGCGTCGGCGCACGAGTTCATCCGGGCGCTGCCGCAGGGTTACGAGACGGTGCTGGGGGAATCGGGCGTGGATTTATCGGGCGGCCAACGCCAGCGGCTGGCGCTGGCGCGCGCGTTGTTGCTGCAACCGCCGGTGCTCATCCTGGACGACCCGACGGCATCGGTGGATGCGCGGACGGAGAATGAAATCATGTCGGCCCTGCGCGAGGCGATGGCGGGGCGGACGACGTTTGTAGTGTCCAGCCGGTTGAGTTTGTTGCGCCGGGCGGATTTGATTCTGGTGCTGGAGGAGGGCCGGTTGACGCAGACGGGCACGCATGCGGAACTGGTGCACCGGCCCGGACCGTATCACGAAACGGCGTTGCTGCAGATCATGGACCTCGATGAAGGACGAAGTGAGAAGGTCGAGGTGGGAAATGCCAGGTGAGGATCAAAAACCGGACCGCGAAACGTCGAGGGAAAATCTTTCGGCGCGGGAGGCGCTCACGTTTTACAATCCCCTGGAGGAACGCGAGGCGGACCGGGCGCCGTTGCAACTGGCGCTCATCCGCCGGATTTTCGGTTATACGAACCCTTACGCCGCCCGACGGAACTGGCTGTTCACCTTGACGTTCATCCGCGGTCTGCAGTTGCCGGCGCTGGCGTGGCTGATTGGCCGCACCATCACCGGCCCGATTGCGAACCGTGATTTGTCAGGGATTTTCCGGTATGCAGCGGGTTATTTCCTTTTGGCGCTGGTCACGGTGCTGACGTTTCATTTCCGCCAGCGGTTCGCGCTCGAGCTGGGCGAGGCGGTGGTGCACGACATGCGGTCGGATTTGTTCCGCAAGCTCATGACCATGCCGATGTCGTTTTTCAACCGGACCAAGTTCGGGCGCATCATCAGCCGGCTGACGTCGGACATTGACAGCGTCCGCGCCGGGGTGCAGGACGTGGCGTTTGTGCTGGTGGTGCAATGCCTGCAGATGGCGGGTTCGGCGGCGCTCATGGCGTGGTACAACTGGAAACTGTTCTGCCTGATGGTCGTGCTGGCGCCGGTCATCTGGGTGGTGAACGAGAATTACCGGAAGGAAATGAGCCGCCGCCTGCGCA
>JBEKKN010000020.1:0-50982 GCA_050010675.1 Verrucomicrobiota bacterium
ACGATTTCAGTCACCAACTTTGGTCCCTCCAGCGCCAGCGGCGTGGTGGTAACCGACAGCCTGCCAGCCACTGTCACCTTCGTGAGCGCGACCGGCGGCGGCTTGAACAACAGCGGTATCGTCAGCTGGACCCTGGGCACTTTGACCAATGGTCAGACCAGCAATGTCACAGTCACCGTCACCGCTCCGGCTTCCGGAAGTCTGACGAATGTAGCCAGTGTGAGCACCCCGACCGGTGATCCCAATCTGACCAACAACATTACGCCACCCGTCATTACCACGGTTACGCCAGTGGTTCTCGCTGATGTCGCCGTGTTTAAAACTGGCAGTACGAATGTTAATGCCGGCGGCTCCGCGCTTTACACCATCACCGCAACGAACATGGGACCGTCAACGGCGTCGAACGTGGTTGTCAGCGACAATCTTCCTGCAGGCGTGGCGTTCCAAAGTGCTTCCGGCAGCTATAGCTTGACCAACAACGTGGTGACATGGCCGGGCATGACTCTGACCGCGGGCACGTCGGTGAATTTCACTGTGACCATGACAGCGCCTGCCAGCGGCTCATTCGTCAATATCGCCTCGGGCACGTCTGACACGCCGGATCCAAATGCGAACAACAACAACGGTTCCGCAGCCAGCTCAAGAGTCAGCACATTGGTAACGCCGGTGGCGGACTTGATGGTTCTCCTGTCCGGTCCCACCAACGCCATGGTCGGAGACAATATTTTTTACACCCTGGTTGTGACCAACGGCGGGCCGTCAACGGCGTCCAACATCGTGGTGAATGACAATCTACCGGCAGGCCTGAACTTCAGCAGTGCATCGGCTGGCGGTTCGTTCTCGAGCAATATCATCAACTGGCCGACAATTCCAGCTCTGACCAACGGTGGTTGGGCGAACTTCACCGTTACTGTCACGGCGACCAACGTGGGCGTGTTTACGAACGGCGCCCTGGCGTTTGCGAGCACGCTGGACTTGAATCCGACAAACAACGACGGCACGTCGCCCGCGTCACAAGTCCGGACAACCGTTTCGCTGGCACAGTTCGCACTCGGCGTTTCCGGCGCGCCGGTCTTCAATCCCCAGACCGGATTGTTTGAAGAGGCGGTAACAGTGACGAACATGGGTTCGACGACGGTTCTCGGCGTGCGTTTGCTGGTCGGCGGACTCCCCAATGGTGTGACGCTCTATGACGCGACGGGCATCACCAATGGTACACCTTATGTGCAATACAATTCCCCGTTGGATCCAGGCAACATCGTCAATTTTGCGTTGGAATTTTACGATCCGAGCCGGTTGCCGTTCACGAACACTTTGACGGCGATTGCAATTCTGCCCGGAAATTCCGGTACACTCGGTACCAACGGGGTTTTCATCGACCAGATCTTTTTGGACACACGCATTGCGGGTGACCCGCGCATCGTGATCGGATTTCCAACGACTCCCGGCAAGACGTATACCGTTATTTATAGCGACAACAACCTGTTCAACTGGCAGGTCGCCACCCCCTCCATTACCGCCAATGCAACCACGACCCAATGGTATGACGATGGTCCGCCCAAGACTGACAACAAGCCGTTCTCGATCACCAGCCGGTTTTACCGGGTGATTGCCGCGCCCTAATCCCTGGCACAAAATGAACAACCGTTCTTCCAAATCGCGGATGAGGACAAGAGGGCTGGTTCCATTGATCATCGGCGTTGGTTTAGCCGTGGTGATCCTTGTTTTGCGCTCCGGATGCCGGCGGACCCCACCAACAACGCCAGTTCGAAATTCAAATGCGGTTCCGGTAATGGCTTTGCCGCCAAAGCAAAACACCGGCGAGGTAACGAATAACCCCTCGACAAACGTCACGGTAACCATGGCCCCCCTCGAAGTTGTTGACCGCCCGAGCACAAACGAGACGTTTCCTCATTGGGCTGACGAGGCGTTTACCCGCGTGCCAGTGAAGCCCTTGAATCGCTTCAGTTTAAACGCGCGATTCGGTCTCAATATTTCGGCGAAATTCATGGGCATGAGCGGCATATCCCTGACTCCGCCGCCGCGCACCACCCCGGATGGCAGCCAATACAATTACGATGACGGCTATGTCCTTACCGACATCAGCGGCAATGCCGGTGGGCAGACCTGGAACTGGGGTTACGACCAGTCGGGCCAAATTTCCGGCAACACCATTTTGATGCACCGCTCGACCGTCTCGGCGGCTGCGCCGTCTGCCACCGGCGTTGGTGGAGGCGACCCGCAATCCGGTTTTGAATTTGTCTACGACCGTGAATTGGGCAACCGGGACAAATTGCATTTCGGCCTCGAAGCGGCGGTGAACTACATGAGTCTTTCATTGAAAGACACGAGCACCTTTTCCGGCGATGTCAGCCGCTTGACCGATGCTTACCCATTTACTCCCGGGACGACTCCGCCGCCGGCACCTTACCAAGGTAGTTTCGCCGGGCCGGGCTTCGTGCTTGGCGCCACGCCTATGAGTTCGATCACCACACCGATTACCGGCGGTGCGACCATTGTGGATCAGCGAAATTACGACGCAGACGTCTGGGGGTTCCGGCTGGGACCGTATGCTGAATACCCGCTCAGCGAGAAGATTGATTTGTGGTTTTCGGGCGGCCTGGCGGTGGGTGTGGTGGACGGCTCGGCGTCCTGGAATGAAACCGCTTCCATCGCCGGCGGGAACACGTTGGTTGGGTCCGGCGGCGGTAGCGACCTTGGCCTGCTGTGGGGCGCCTACTTGAGCGCGAATGTATCGTGGCAATTATCGGAACACTGGAGCGCCGAGGGTGGCCTGCAATACCAATACCTGGGTACGTACGAACACAACTTTGGCGGTCAGGCGATGCAATTGGATCTCAGCAAATCAGTATTCATAACCATCGGATTGGGTTACAGCTTTTAAGATCAGGGCGCCGGCGCGGAATCGAACATCCATTTCGGTTCATCCCGAGCTTTCTTTACTACTTTTGCAACCGGTAAAAGACGTTGCCGGTCGGCGAACTCAGATTGATGAAGATGCCCGTTGCGTTGGTCTGGTATTGGGCGGCGGGAACCTGGCTCCAGGTGGACGGACTACCGTCCAATGATGGGGTCGTGTACAACAGCCAGCCCGACGGCGCAGCCGGCCAGGACACCATCAATTCATTATTGGTTTGAGTGATGGAAAGCGTCGGGTTGGGAGGAATTTGCGAGAGGATCAGCACGCTATAAGGCCCGATGGTGATGCTGGCTGTCGCCGGATTGCCGACCGCGGTCACGACGGAACTGCCGATATTTCCGTAGTCCGGGCCATAGTTGGTGGAGTCGCTGTTGAACTGAACATACCAGTTTCCCGCCGATGGAAAGCTCAGAGGGTAATTATTGAGGTTGGTATTGGCAAAGTGAGCAATCACCACCGCGTCCTGACCCGGGGCGGCGGACTTCCAGCGATTGAAAGCAAACAGCTTGCTGAGGTTGTCCACTTGAAGCGTGCCATACTGGTCGCCTTCCAATCCCGGAGTAGAGCCGTTCAAGTTGCGGCGCGCGCTGATGAGATCACGGTAAAACTGAACGATGTAGCTGTAGGTGTTTGTCTTGCTCCAGGCCACGGACAAACCGGAGTCGAACGACTGATTTTCGAGCATCTCCTGGCCCTGAAATATCATCGGCACACCCGGTGCCGTGAGTGAGACAGCGGCGCCGAGGGTGGAAAGCTTTCTCGCCCGATAACTGTTGGGGGTGACCGGGTCAATCGCAGTCACCAACCGGACTCCGCCGTTCAAATCGCCCACCACATCGTGCGATTCGAGAAAGACCACGCGGCCGGAACCTGCCGGACCGCCATAGCGGACATTATACTGGACCGCGTTTGCGATCACGGTCACATCCCGGCTGGCGTCCACCGTATTGGTCAGCACCGGGGTGACCGCGTACGGATAGCTGGTGTCCCAGGCGCTGTCGAAACCGAATGAATTATGCACATCCTCGGCGATGCTGATTTTCCCGGTGTAATTGGTGTGAATCATGGCGTTGATGGCGGTGATGAGATTGCCCGCTGCGCTGATGTAGCCGTAGCCGGTGGCATTCATCATCAGACCGGGAGTGTCCCAGCGGAACCCGTCCACATGACATTCGCTGAGCCACAGGGTAAAGTTATCCTGAACAAAACTGTCAACTTGCTGGCTGCTGAAATTCGGTCTGGTATCCCCATAAGAAGTGATTTGAAGGTTGGCATTACTTTCATAAAAGTAAATACCGCCACCCCCAACTGAGTTGGTGCCCGCCCAGCCATCGAAATTCCACATATCAAGGTCCCCCGGCCCGTAATGGTTATGCACAACATCCAGTAGCACGGCAATGCCACGGGCGTGACAGGCCTGGACAAAGGTTTTTAATCCGTCCGGTCCGCCGTATTGGGTATTGTCCGCTGCAAACGGTTGGGCCGGGTCGTAGCCCCAACTGTTGCCACTGTTGCCGAACTCCGCAATTGGCATTATTTCGACGGCATTGACACCCAGACTTTTCAAGTAGTCCAGCTGGTTGGTGGCCGCAATGAACCGGTTGGGGACCGAACCGGATGGAAACGTGCCCATGTGGAGTTCGTAAATAAACAAGTCATTCAGCGCCGGGGCCGCGAAATTATCGCCGTTCCAGTTGAAGATCGTGGGATCGTAAACAATGTCGTTCGCGCCGGACGCAGAACCGGCGGAGGTAACCCAGCGCGATCGCGGGTCGTGCTTCCAGATGCCGCTGCCGTTGTAAATGATATAGTATTTGTATTGCGAACCATTGGTTGCCCCCGCCACATCCGCCGACCACACCCCATTCCAAACGTCGTTTGTCAGTTCCTGAGCCAACGGTGCGGCAGTTGTGGACCAGCTGTTGAACGTTCCCGGGACCCAAACGCCGGTGGCATTCGGCGCCCAGACCCGGAACGTTACGCCGGTACCGGACGCATCATGATAAGGTGTGGAACCCCAGCCCGGCCGGGTGGACTGTGCCGGTGCCGTTGCTACCATTGCAAATGTGGCCAGAATCGGAATCAATAGGGAAATTCGTAAGACTGAAGCCGTGATATTTTGGCGCGCCGCCAGGTTCAGTCTTCGTTGGGACATCATCGTATCTTAATGCAGATCTGCGCCCGCTGCCACCGCATGAACGTGTGATTGGCCAGCGCGAGGCAATCAAGTATTTGAGGCGGGAACACCGCATGAATAAACTTGAAGCACCCCGCATGAAGTGTTACCGCAACCCGCAAATCCGTCACGACCGAAAACCGTTATCCGGCTAACCATGCAAAAATCGCGATTAAGTTTCTGGCACATCTGGAACATGAGCTTTGGCTTTCTGGGCATCCAGTTCGGCTGGGGATTGCAGATGGCGAACATGAGCGCCATTTACAGTTACCTTGGGGCAAACGCCGATTCTCTGGCCATCCTGTGGCTGGCCGCGCCCGTGACCGGCGTTATTATCCAACCCTTGGTCGGACAAGCGAGTGATCGCGCCTGGACGCGGCTCGGCCGGCGGCGTCCCTTCATTCTGGGTGGTGCGATTCTGGCCTCATTGGCCTTGGTGTTGATGCCCAACTGCCCGTCGGTTTGGATGGCCGCCGGCTTGCTCTGGGTCCTGGACGGAACCATCAATGCCAGCATGCAGCCATTCCGGGCTCTGGTGGCGGACAAACTGCCCGAGGAACAGAATGCCCAAGGATTCGCCATCCAATCGCTGTTCATCGGCTTGGGCGGAACCATCGCTTCCGGCCTGCCTTGGATGATGAACAACTGGTTTGGCGTCACCGCTCAGGTCGCCGGGCAACAACATATTCCGTATTCCGTGCGACTTTCGTTTTACATTGGCGCAGCCGCATTTATGGGCGCCGTGCTCTGGACGGTCTTCAGCACCAGCGAATATCCGCCATCCGACTCGGACCTGGCCATCCTGCGCGCGCGGAAGTTCGATTGGACACTCGGATTGGGCGACATCGGCGCGCTCCTGTTTCACCTGCCACGGCGGATGTGGGAGCTGGGACTGGTACAATTCTTCACCTGGATCGGGATGTTCTCGCTGTGGGTGTATTTTTCTCCGGCTGTGGCCAAGGATATCTTTCACGCAGCGCCCGGCTCGGCGGCGATGGAAGCCTCGGTTTCCTGGTCGGGCTTTTGTTTTGCCGCGTATAATGCCGTTTGTTTCGGTTTCTCGTTTGTCCTGCTGGGCGGCACGAAATACATCGGCCCCAAACTGATGCATGTTCTCTGTCTGGCGGTGGGCGCGCTGGGGCTGGCGTCCATTCCGTTGGATTCAGACAAATATCATCTGCTGATTGCAATGACCGCGGTCGGTATCGCCTGGGCAAGCATTCTCTCCATGCCTTATGCCATGCTGGCGCCGGTGTTGCCGAAGGAAAAAGTCGGGGTCATGATGGGCCTGTTCAACCTGTTCATCGTGCTGCCGCAGATCGCCGCGTCCAGCCTGCTTGGTTTCATCTTGAAACATTTCCTGCACAGCGAACCCATGAACGCGCTGGTCCTCGGCGGCGCGAGCATGGGATTGGCCGCCCTCTTGACGCTGTTGGTGGTGACGTTCAGGAAAACCACCGGGGAATCGGTTTCCCCCGGCCTGGCCGCCGCTCATTAAAACCGGCCCGCATTCATATGCCGAAGGGGGTGAAGCCATGGAAGCAACCAGCCTGGTAATGAACGGGCTGCGATTTATGGGGACGCCAAACTGCGGTGATAAATCCGCCACTCAAAGCCATTCAGATGGAATTGAGGCAGACCGGCCGGCGGAACCGGCAAGCCCGCAACCGGCACCGGCTTGAAATCCCCCCCATTTTTCAATTCAATCCGCCCAACCACCGGCCGATTGGAAAAGTTGATAACCACCAAAAACTGGTCACGGTCGTCCTTCCGCAGCAACGTGACAACGTCAGCTTCGTCGGAATTATGCAGCCAGGCCACCTGGTCATTACAAAAACAGCCGGCATATTGTTTCCGCAGGTTGATCAGGCTCCGATAGATTTCACGGAGCTGCGGACGTCCCTTGGGATGCCACTCGATGTTCAGTTTGCAGAACAGCGCCGGGTCGCCGGACTCGGTCGCGTCACCGACTTCCATGCCGTTGTAAAGCGCCGGCACGCCATTGAGCGTGAACATCATGGCCGAGGCCGCCAGTGCCCCGTTGATGCCAAAGCGGGCCACCGCGCGGGATTCGTCATGGTCGTCCGAAACCCGCATATGCAGCGCCCCTTGAGGAAATTTTCGCCGGCTGGCCATCCAGGTCGCTTCCAATTCCGACGCCGGCGCGCCTTCCATAAGAACATCATTCAGGCTGGCCATCAGCGGCCAATCATAATCAACATCAAATGCGTTTACCAGCAGCCCCGGCTCGCTGGCTTCCGCAAGCCATATGAAATCCGGCTTGAGCTTTGCCATCGCGGCACGCGCCTGAACCCAAAAATCTTCCGGCACCATGGAGGCCACGTCACAGCGGAAGCCGTCAATGTTGCACGTCTGAACCCAGGATTCCATCATCTGGATCATGTAGGCGCGAAGCTGGGGGTTGGCGTAATTCAGCCCGGCCACGTCCGTCCATTCCGGGATCGGCGGCAGGATTTTGCCGCTGGTGTCTTGTTTGTAAAATTCGGGATGTTTCATCATCACGCTGTCCCAGGCCGTGTGGTCCGCCACCAGGTCCATGATGACCTTCATTCCACGTTTATGTGCTTCAGCGACCAGTTGCTTGAAATCCTCGAGCGTTCCATAATCGGGATTGACTGCGTAATAATCGCTGATGGAGTAAGGACTCCCAAATTCGCCTTTGCGGAATTTTTCGCCGATGGGCTGGATCGGCATGATCCAAAGAACGGTCACCCCCAAATTCTGCAACTCATTCAATTTCGCGGTGACTCCCTTGAGGTTGCCGGCGGGGGAAAAATCGCGGGGAAAGATTTCATATATGACGCCTGACCGCAGCCACACCGGGCCGGGTTGCGCCGTTTTCGTGGAGATGTTTCCGTCCGCCCGCGCCACCTGCACGAAGGCAGCGAGCAGGACGCTGAGCAAAAGACCGAAATTTACCAGCCGAAATACAAGATGAGTTCGTGTGATTTTCCAACGATTGTGAATCATACGTTAATTATCAATGTACTGACCACCGCCACAACCGCACAAACATGCAGCCTGCCATTCAATGCCTGACGCGCTTCTGCCAAGGTGAACCAGGCACACTTTAACTGTTCCGGGGAGAAGGTCAGGATTTGTTTTCGTCTCCGGACCACAGAATTGACTTTTTCAGCGCTCATTCCAAGATTTATTCGAGGGTTAATGTGCCTGCCTACAATAAAAGTGGCGGCCACGGGATTGTCCCCGGACACCACTTCCCTGCCAATGCCGGGGATCGGCAAACCAACCTTTGTCCAGACGGCACCCCACCGGGCCGCCGCGGCATTGCAACTGGAAGTGCTGGCGCATGATTTATCAAGGCACAACTTCAATCTCGTAGAATTTTTGCGGCGCGGGCGGCGCATTGGAAATATCCAGATAAGAGGTGGAAAGTCCATTGGCCGGAATGACGCCGCTGATCGGCGTGAACGGCTGGCTCAAGTTGGTGGTTGCGAGAACCGTGTAGTTGACTCCGGGTGTGCTGCTCCAAACGACCGTCTGATGGTTGCCGGCCAGACCGGAGATGACCAACGGCGGTGGCACAATCACCGTCCGCGTATCGCTTAACACCAGGCCGGCGCTGCTGTTGGAATAGACCACCTGGATAATATTGGTGCCGGATGCAGCACCGCTCCAATTGTAGAGCAACGCACGCATCCCGTTGCAGGCCACGACCGTCCCGGGAGGGCGAAAAATGTAGAATGATTGCGGCTGCATGACGCCATTGATGGTGATGTTGAAAAGGCTGGGATCATTCGTATCCAGCGAGGGCGTGAAACAGGCCAGGATCAAATAGGTCGTATTGCTTCCCATGGGAATCACCAATCCATTGCTGGCGGGACTGGAAATGGAGACACTGGGCGACGCGGCGGCGGTCTGGAAGGATAAAGCGTAAGGCGCAAACAGGGTTCGGCCGGATACCGCGTCAAACGCCGAGTTGGTCACTGTCACCGTGATTTCCGTTGAGGGGGAAAGTCCGGCGCCGTTTGGCGTAAACGTCATTGTGTCGTTCGCTGCCTCCACCGCCGACCAACTGAATGAACCACTGGCCGGCGGCGTCGTACTGAATGCCGACTGGACACTGTTGGTGTCCATCGACTCGCTGAATTGAAGCACGATCGGCGAAAAGGTTGGTACCGCGGCAGCCCAGTGACCCGGCGAATTGCTCACCACCACCGGATCGGGCGGCTGCCACTGCGACTGCGCGATGAATATTTTCGCCGACATGCCTGGCAAGGTGATGGCCGGGGTTTGCGAGCCGGAGGCCAAAGCAATGGTTTCGTTCGTGTTCAATAAATTCACCAGCACGGTACCGGCGGGATAAGTCAGGGTCCGCGCGATTAACGTCTGGTTGGAACTGGCGGTGTTGAGAACCACGAACACTTCCTGCGTGTTCAACACCCGCGAATAGGCAAAAAAACCCGGGCCGATGGAATTGTTGGCGCGATTGGTGTAGGAACCGAGCGTGAGCGCCGGATACAACCGGCGGAAATTGTTCAACTGGGCGACCCATAAAAACAGCGGATGGGTCATGTTGAAATTGTCGACGCCGGGCGAATCCAGCTGTAGCACCGTGCCGGCGGGGCCATCCTTGAACTCCCCGGCAAACATGTCTTCACGGTCGTTTGGGTCGGTCGTCCCATCAAACCCCTGTTCCGTGCCGTAATACAGGCACGGGATGCCGCGCGATGTGTAAAGAAAAGCCAGCGCCACTTCCAGCCGGTTCGTGTTGTTGTTCGCTTCACTGGTGCTCAAAAAACGCGGATTATCATGATTGTCCAGAAAGGTCACCAATTGCATGCGGGACACGGGATCGTAAAAGGTGTCGACATAGTTGTAATGATTTTGAATCTGGAAGGTGGCACCGGTGGCGGTGGCGAACACGCTTTGGATGGCGTTGTCATAAAGCGGGTAGTCCACGACCGAATCAAATTCAAATGGCCCGCCGTCCTCCGTTCCGGTATAGGGCGCGACCACGGATTCAGAGTTGTTATCCGCCTCCCCGAAGATGAAGAAGTTGGTATCGCCATTGGCCGCGGCGTAGGCATGGATCGCCGGGCAGAAATATTGCCAGCAGCCCATGTCCACTTCCAGGGCCGTGTCCACGCGGAATCCGTCAAAACCGATCTGCTGGATCCAATACTCATAAATCGCCGCCATGTTCGTGCGCACATACGGCGTCTCCGTCCGAAAATCATTCAACCCGTCCAGCCACCCCAACGTGATCTGAGTGCTGTCGTTGTAGTTCTGAATGTTGCCGTAATTGTGGAACAGGTTGGTGAGCGATGGATTGGCCGCCGTCAGGTTAAAGGGCGCCGGATAGGTTTTGGCGCCGTTCTGATAAACGAGGGTATAGCCGGTGGGATAGTTAAAATTGGGATAACCCGGCCCGCTGCCGGTGATGAGGTCGCCTGCGTGGTTGACGATAATGTCATCAATCACCAGCAGGCCGCGCGCATGTGCCGACTGCACCAGGTGCTGAAGGTTGGAGATGGAACCCCAATGCGGAGCCACTTCGTAGAAGTTCCAACCCGAGTAGCCGTGAAACTGCCCCTCGGTGTTCAACACGATCGGTGAAATCCAGATGGCCGTCGCCCCCAGCGCCTTGATGTAGTCCAGCTTCTGCTCGATGCCTTCAAAATCCCCTCCGTGAACACCCAGCGGATCGTTGGGCGCGTAAGTGCCCTCCGCATTATCATTGTTGTTGTCCCCGTCGTAAAACCGGTCGGTGATGATCTGGTAGATGCTTTGCGCCTGCCAGAAGCGATTGGTGGTCTGCGCGTGAAGGTCGGCCACCCAAAGGCCAAACAGGGCAGGAATCCAAGCGGCCATGCGCCAACGCGAAACTCTAAGAAACGAACACATGGGTTTTGACTTCGGTTGCGAAAGATGGTTCCGCGCCATTCCAATTATCCATTTTAAAAAATAATCACTGGTTGAATCTCAACCCGGGAACGAAAAGGATACGGCGTTTTCGGTTCAAGCACCACCGCACATATATGCGAGGCCATGGCCGACCGCTCGTGACGCCCTTCCCTTAAAAGCATTGGCATTGCGAAACAACCGGCAAAGTCTAGATTTCCGGCGTGAAACGACACTCCCGCAACGGGAAGTCCCGGCGGCGAAACGGGCGTGATGCCCCGCACGCTCCCCCCTCCGCCCATGGGCAGCTTCCCGTTCTGTCCTCACGGCGCAAATGGGTTTTCCGGATGATAGCCTTGGTGTGCGTGCCGCTGGTTCTGCTGGGCGGACTGGAAATAATTTTACGCCTGGGTGGCTTTGGTTATCGCACCAGTTTCTTCACCCCCATCCATATCGGTCATCAGGAATTTCTGGCGGATAACGAAAGTTTCAGTTTGAGATTTTTCCCGCCGCAATTGATGCGCTGGCCCAATCCGATTCTCATGCCGGCGCATAAACCCGCCAACACGTACCGCATCTTCATTCTGGGGGAATCCGCCGCGCAGGGAGATCCGGAACCCGCTTATGGCGCCTGGCGTTACCTGGAGGTGTTGTTGCGTGAACGATATCCCGGGGAGCATTTCGAAGTCGTCAACGTGGCCATCACGGCCATCAATTCAAATGTCATTCTCCCCATCGCCCGCGAATGCGCCCGCCAACAAGGCGACCTGTGGATCGTTTACATGGGCAACAACGAAATGGTCGGACCTTTCGGCGCCGCAACCGTTTTTGACGCGCAAGCGCCGCCTTGGTGGGCGATCCGGCTGAACCTGATGACGCAACAGACGCGGGTGGGACAGCTGTTAATGTCCCTGGCCCGCAAGCTCAGGGGTGGCGCTGCGGGCGCTTCATGGGGCGGCATGGAAATGTTTGTTGGCAACCGGCTGGCGCCGGACGATCCACGCCGGGAGATGGTCTATCGGAATTTTCAACGCAATTTGAAGGACATCCTGCAGGCCGGGTTGGATTCAAACGCCAAGATTATTTTGAACACCGTTGCGGTCAACCTGAGGGACTGTCCGCCCTTCGCTTCCCTGTCCGATACCAATCTGTCCGTGGCCGACCGGACCGCCGGCGACCAATATTACCAGGAAGGAATTGCGGCCGGGCAACAAGGGATGGCTCAAGCGCCGATTTGCAATTCCACCTGGGCGCTTGTCTGTTGCAACAAACCAACCTCGCTGCCGCCCGCGAACATTTCCAGCGGGCCGTCGATGATGACGCGCTCCCCTTTCGGGCTGACTCGCGAATCAATGCCTTGATCCGGCAGGCCGGAAAAAACCTTTCCGGCCCTGACCTTGACTTGTTTGATGCTGTCAGCGCCTTGGAAACCAATGTCCCGGTGCACATTCTCGGGCGGGAAACGTTCTATGAACACGTGCATTTCAACTTCGACGCGAATTATCGTCTGGCCCGCGACTGGGCGGAGCAAATCGAACGTTTTCTGCCGGAGGCGGTCACCCGGCATTCCACCGGGGACTGGGCATCACAGGAAATCTGCGAACGCCGTTTGGGGCTGACGGACTGGAACCGCGGGCTGGTGATTCAATCGGTCATTCAACGTTTGCAGCAGCCGCCGCTCAGCACCCAATTCAACAATTCCCAGCGCATCGAAGCCCTGGAGGAACAACTGCAACAGCTGCGCCAGCAGATGGGGGCGGCGAGCGCCGAAGCAACCGCGCGCGGGATCTACCTGGACGCCCTGAGTCACGCACCCACCGATTACCTGCTGCGCGAAAATTTCGCGGAGTTCCTGGAGTCCACCGGTGACTTCAAAGCGTCCGCGGCGGAATGGCAGCAAGCCTGCGGATTGTCGCCGGGTAATCCATTTGCGTTCTTCCAGGCCGGCCGCCTGCTGGCGCGAATGGGTCAGGCGGCACCGGCGCAAGCTGCCCTTTTAATGGCCGTCTCGCTGCATCCGCGTTACTTTGAAGCCTGGCTGGAATTGGGCAAATTGAGCTTTGCCGAGGGGGAATATGAGCCCGCCTTGAAAAACTATGGTCATGCCCGGCAACTTCAACCAGGTGACCCCCGCGTCTATTTTGAAATGGGACGGGCGCTTTCACTGTTACAGCGTCCGTCGGCATCCATTGGATCCTTTCGTCACGCGATTCAATTGAAGCCGGAATACTGGGAAGCGCATTATTGCCTCGGTGGTGAGCTGGCTTTGCAAGGGGATATACCTGAAGCCGGGAGTGAATTCGAAACCGTCATTCAACTGCAACCTGGTTACGCGCCCGCCCATTTAAACCTGGGCGTGGCCTTGATGAAACAAAATCAACTGAACGATGCGTACCGGCAATTTCAAGTGACGCTCCTTCTGGATCCAACCAATCGCCTGGCCTCGGATTATCTCAGGCAGGTTCAATACCAGAAGGGCCACGCACCCTGAGAAATCACCACGGAAACACCTTGGCCGCCCCCGCTGATGCCGCGGTTACCGGGTAAGTTCAGGGACCGGAAACTTTACTGGGTGCCGGGCGTGTGTTGAGCCAGCCAGGCCAGATCCGAGTTTTGGGTATAAGTGATGCCCGGATTGGGAGGGTATCTGATGTATTTAACCGGAACAATAAACGCGCCGGTTTGCCATTGATGAACTTCCGCGTGTCCATCGGCAAAAGAAATTCCGCAGCCGCCGCCAAGATAGGCTGAGGGCAATTCGATAAGGGTCCCGTTTCCGTTTGAGGCTCTTGGATCGTCGTAAAAAATTCCGTCGTCAATGCTGTCCGGGTGTTCATTGATGAACACCCAACTGCGGCTGGGCCCGGGTTGAATCAACTGGCTCATTTTCACCGCACAAAAAAACGGATTAAGACTCGAAAGACTGGACGGAGGTTTGGAACCGGTGCCGGTCCAGCCTGCCGCAGGGCCCCCTACCGCCGCGTCCATGGCGACGCTGCGGACACGCTGGCTGTAACCCACCGCCCGCTGTAGGGGAGAAACATAGTTGTCTCCCGGTGACGTATAAATCTTATATTGACCAGAGCAATAAGGCCCCAATTGATTGGTGGTCAGGTAAGCGACATTGGTATTTTGCTGGTTGATCGTCCAATTCATCGTGTCGGAAACCCACGAAGGAGTTCCATTCACCGTCGCCGACGCATCGGCATTAAGCACCAATGAGTCATTGTTATCTCCGGTAAACATGATCCAAGCCAGGGTGAGCTGCTTCTTGTTGCTCATGTCCGTGATTACCTGCGCCCTCACCTTGGCCTTGGCCAGGGCGGGCAGCAGAATGCTGGCCAGGATGGCAATGATGGCTATCACCACCAACAGCTCAATCAAAGTGAAGCCCTTTTCCTTACTTTCAATCCTGCATTTTTCTTGCGGTTGCATTTTTAAAATCCCCCACCCAGCCCAGAGCTGACGCTCCGGTATTGGGCGGGTTATTCTGTTTGTTAACCCATCAGAACGGGTTGATCAAGCGGAAGTAGCTTGCGCCACTGCCAACCGGATAGTTCGTCGCGCTATGGGCGTCGGTGCCAGGCAGATCCACCCACGCGCCAGCGGTCAGGTTCGTTTTCGTCTGCAAATGAACGCCGGGACGGCCCAACCAGGTAATCGGAACGTTGCTGCCGGATTTGGCTCCAATGGCCAGATTACCAAATGACGGTTCCTGAAGCGCACTGCCGAATTTGTCCAGCGGCATGGCATAGGTCCCGGTGGACCGGATATAACGAACGTGATTGGTGCCGAAGCCGGCCTCGTCGTCGTTGCCGTTGATGGAATATTTATAGGTAACCATCACCGGATATCCCGCCGGAATGGGCAATTGCAACGTGTAGATCTCACTGCCCAGCGGGTTGTTTACCATCAGGTATGAACTGATGAGATTGCTGGCGATCGGGCCCGAGGGCTGGTTCGTCCACGGCGCAAACGAGTAACCTCCATTGGTCACCACCATCCCATTCAGATAAACATAGTCCGTAGCTGGATTGAACACGTGCAGTTCTGTCCCCACCGCATTGGTCATGTTCACACTGAAAGTCACGTAATTGGTGAGCGGCGGAGCCGGCAGCACGGAGGAAGGTGACAGGTCATTGTAGTAAACGGTAGGCAGCGTAAGCTGGCTGTTATTGACTTGTGGCATGGCGAATGCCCGGTTTCCGCCATCAATGATGACACCCGGGTTGCCGGCATAAGTGTGGGTGGGGTTGTTTTCATAAGTGTTATTGGCCGCGTTGGGATTGAATCCAAATTTGAAATCAACCTTCGTTTCCTCTCCGGCGACGATGTTCGATACAACGCAACTATAAATATTGGTATTGGCGGCATTGGGATTGTTGGTCAGTACCGTTGATGTCGTATTCCAGCCCTGGAATCCACCCCGCAGCGTGACGGTATTATTGGTAAACGATCCGCTAAAAGCCTGCGCGGTCATATCCACCGAGAACGTCACCGTGTTGGATACCACCGGAACGGTTGACTCATCGCTAAAATAAACGACCGGCAACGTTTGACCGTTCACAACGTAAACGAAGCGGTTCTGGTTTCCGCCCACGCCATTGAGCGCGCTGGGCGATTCGTACATGTCGGTGGGTTGGATGACATATTTGAATTCATTCACCTGCCCCGGTGAGCCGGCGATAAGATAGGCATTCGTATAAATGGTGCTTGAGCCTTCCTGAGTCAACGTGTAGCCGCTTTGCCAACCCTGGAAGTCACCTTGAACTTCAACCGTGTCGGCGACGGAATTGAAATTTCCCAAGGCGATCTGCTGTTGCATGTTAACCTGAAAAACACAGTTGTAGGCCACGGGCGACCCCGCATCGCTAAACCACGCAACCGGCAAAACCAGACTGCTGCCGCTGGTCACCGGAAGCAATGTGGCCCGGTTATCGCCGGGGCCATTCGCCGTCGTTTCATAGCCGTTCGTGGCCGTCGCAAATTTATAATCCAGTTGGGTGCCATTGGTATCCAGGGTGTCATCGTACGTTCCCGTATAAAGATTGGTGTTGGCAGCGGCAGGATTGTTGGTCAATACCAAGCCGCCGGTTGCAGGCCAACCGTTGAAGGAGCCTCGCGCATAAACAGTGTCCGTAGCAGGAACGAAGGTAGCGCCTTGAACCTGCGCCGTCATGTCGACCTGAAAGGTAACCAAGGTGTCCGCCTGGGCCAACGGGGCGATGCCCAGTAAAAGCCCGGCGCAAAATGAGCATGAGAGAACGGCCGTTTTGGTCTTCATAAAATAAAGTATTTAACAGGGTGTACTCATTAAAAATATCCATTGGCGCAGTTAAATTCTACCGCATGTTTGTGCAGGTTGGACCCCGATGCCTCTCGAATGCGAGTTACGCGCGGAACCATGCCGAAACGCATTGTAAAAATAAAAACGCTCACCCGTCACCCAAGTGCGATAATCCACACCCGAAAGTGGAGCCGCCGTGTTGTGATTGGCAATCCGACGCTCGACGCCCGGCTCCGGGGTCCTTCCCCCGCCGTCGGCTGGAAGTCCGCCGGTGTCTGGGTTGATTCGCATTTCAAAAGAGCCGGTCCAGCGGGCCGTAATCTTTGGCCGGTTGCCAAAATGTTGCCGCCCCGCGCGGCGGCCTGAGTTGCAAGACGTCTTTTCCCGCCAGCCGCAACGCCAAGCCGACCGGGGTGAGGATGAAACCGAAAAAAAACAAGAGCACGGTCCGGCCGATGACCTGGTTGATGGCAGACCCGAACCGCGTCGAAAGCCGGTGATAACCCCGGAACCAGCGCGGTCGCCACACGGCGCAAATCGCCATGACACCCGCCAGGGCGAGCAAGATCAACCAAAGGTCATTTGCCAGAATGTGCCGCCACCGCAGCACTGAACTCATCATCACGAGCCCCAGCGCGGTCGTCAGCGCGGACTTCCGCCATTCTTCCGGCGCGTCTCTTACGGTCGGTTTCAGTTCAGTCGGCGGACGGTAAAACCCGCGCCGCGGAATTCGTTTGGGTTGAGCGGTTCGCTCGACGACAAAACCACCCAGGATCAGAAAATCCATTTCCGTGTTCATCAGGCAGCGGTACGCGTCGTCGGGGGTGCAGACAATCGGTTCCCCGCGCACATTGAACGAGGTGTTGACGAGCACGCCGCAACCGGTCGCGCGCTCGAACCGCAGCAGCAGCTCGTAAAGCAGCGGGTTGCCATTACGCATCACGGTCTGGATTCGCGCCGAGTAGTCCACATGTGTGATGGCGGGCACCGTGGAACGGTCGGCCTGGAGCAGGTCCAGCCCGGTCACGCCCGACGGCAGCGGTTTTCGCAATCCGATTTTCAGCGGCGCGGTGAACAGCATATAAGGCGAATCGGCGTCCAGTTCAAAATAATCGGCCACGCATTCGCGACGGACGACGGGGGCGAACGGCCGGAACGACTCGCGGAATTTCACCTTCAAATTCATCACCGACTGCATTTGGGGCGAGCGCGCGTCGCCCAAAATCGATCGGTTGCCGAGCGCGCGGGGGCCGAATTCCATCCGCCCCTGGAACCAGCCGACGACCTTCTCCGCTTTCAACAATTCCACGGCAACATCCAGCAGTGCCGATCCTTCCAGTTTTTGAAAAACCGCGTCGTGCCGGTGAAGCACGGCTTCGATTTCCTCGTCCGAAAATTCCGGACCCAGCAGCGTCGACTGCATGGCATCGCCATGGCCGACGGTCCGGGGCGGCGCGTCCGGGTGTCGATGCCACGCGGCGAGCGCCGCGCCGAGCGCGCCTCCCGCATCGCCGGCGGCGGGCTGAATCCAGACGTGGTCGAAGATCCGTTCCCTGAGGATCAATCCGTTGGCAACGCAGTTCAGCGCCACGCCGCCGGCCAGACAGAGATTCCTGGAACCGGTGGCTTCGCGGGCGTGGCGTGCCAGGCGCAGCATGGTTTCCTCCGTGACCAGCTGGATGGATCGCGCCACGTCCATGTGCCGATGTTCGATTTTATCATCCGGCCCGCGCGGTGGCCCGCCGAACAATTGATGGAACCGCCCGTTCGTCATCGTCGTGCCGCGTAAAAAGTTGAGGTAAGCCAGGTTCAGCCGGAACGACCCGTCGGGTTTGACCTCAATCAATTCACGGCGGATGGCGTCGGCATATGTCGGTTCACCGTAGGGCGCCAACCCCATGAGCTTGTATTCGCCGGAGTTGATGCGGAAGCCACAGTAATCCGTGAATGCGGAATAGAGCAGACCGAGGGAATGCGGGAAACGCAACTCCCGGAGCGGTTTGATTTCGTTGCCTCGTCCGTGGCCAATCGTCGTCGTCGCCCATTCGCCGACGCCGTCGATCGTGAGAATGGCCGCCTCGTCAAACGGCGACGGATAAAATGCGCTGGCGGCATGCGACTGGTGGTGTTCGGTGAACAGAATCGGACAGTTCGCACGCAACCCGGGCAGCCGGGCGCGGATCGTCTTGCGCAAATCGAGTTTCCCACCCAGCCAGTTTGACAGCACCGCGGGGAAAGTGCGCCAGCCGCCGGGCGCGACGGCCAGATAGGTTTCCAACAGGCGCGTGAACTTCAGAACCGGCTTGTCGTAGAACACCACGGCATCGAGTTGCGACGGGAGCAGGCCGGCCTGGCGGAGACAGAATTGAACAGCCTGCGTCGGGAAATCAGAATCGTTCTTTTTGCGGGTGAACCGTTCCTCCTGTGCGGCGCAGATGATTTTTCCGTCACCCAGCAGCGCCGCGGCTGCGTCATGATAATACGCCGAGAGGCCGAGGACATGGCGCGGCGCGGACATGACTCACAGAAACGGGTAAAGCGCCCAGGCGATGCCGGAACCGGCGGTGAAAATCAAAACGGCCCCCAGCAACAACAACATGACGATCAACGGAACCAGCCACCATTTTTTCTCCTGCCGGGAGAACTTCAGGAACTCTTTAAGCAGCGACCACATGGGAGTTTCCCGATCGACAAATTGGTTTCAACCCGGCAAGGCCAGATCCAGGTTGGCGCGGCGAAGGTCCGGTGCGTTTCACGGGCATGGATTTGATGCCAAAAAATATTTCCAAGACACTCTAGCCCCGCAAGTATTTGACCACCGCATCCGTTCGTGAATGAACGTGCAGCTTTTCGTATACGGTCCGCACGTAACTACGCACGGTATCAATGCTGATGTTCATCCGGTCGGCGATTTCCTTGTAGGCGTAACCTTTCGCAAGCTGGTTGAGAAATTCCTTTTCACCCGGAGTCAACCCCGCGAGCGAGGAGGGAGTGCCGTCCGCCGGGTGGGCGAAAAACTGAACGACCCGCCGGGCCAGTTGAGGTGTCATGGGCGAGCCGCCAGCGTGAACGTCGCGGATGGCTTCCAGCAATCGCGCCGAGGCCGTGCGTTTGAGCAGATACCCGCTCGCACCCGCCTTGAGGGAGTTGAACAGGGAATCGCTGTCTTCGTAAACCGTCAGCATCAGGAATTGCACGGCCGGCATGGTGGCCTTCAGTTGGCGGACACATTCAACACCCTTCATCCCCGGCAGATTGATGTCCATCAGCACCACATCGGGCGGATGGCGTGGAACTTCCTTCAGTGCCGTTTCGGCGTTCGCATAGTCGCCGGTGAGTTTGAGATTAGGGGCGCGACGAATGAGCACGGCGAGGCTGGCGCGAATGCCTTCGTCATCGTCCACGATGGCAACTTTGATCTGCATGTCTTGGGCAATACTGGCAACCACGTTCTACTGTTTACCTTAAATACGGCGGCCGCTCAACTGCATGAATATGCGGCAACCCGGACCCGTACTCAAGTTCCGGCGGCGTCGGTTGTCTTCTGCAAATTAACTGAAATGGTCACCGTGGTTCCCTGATTGGCCCCGCTTTGCAACTCCAGTTTCCCGCCAATGGTCCCGGCGCGGCGCCGCATGTTCCCCAGCCCGTTGCGGCGACCTTCCGAGGACGCCGGCTCAAACCCCGTGCCGTCATCCTGAACCAGAATTTCCAGCAGGTGGCCGGAAATTTTTACCTGCACCTGAACTTCCCGGGCACCGGCGTGTTTGAGCGCATTGGTCAACGCTTCCTTGACGATCAGGAAAATATTGTGACGCAAGTCCGGTGGCAGAGCCAACGCCGGCAGGTCATGCGGCAAATCGAGACGGCAACGGGTGGTGTTCCCGTCGAACAGTTCATTGGCAAAATGCGTGATGTAGTCCGCCAGACTTTGCAGCGTGTCGCTGCCGGGGCGGACCGCCCAGACGATCTCCTCCAACGCCCGCACCGTCTGGTCGGCGGCCTGCGACAGTTTGCCCGCGTGCACCTCCACCTGTTCAGGTTTGTCCTTGTCCGACTTCACCAAACCGCTCAACAGCGACAATCGCGTCAGCGAAGAACCGAGCTCGTCGTGCAAATCCTGGGCGATCCGCGCGCGTTCCTGTTCCAGCGCGTGCTGCTGTTCCGCGCGTTGCAATTGAAGCTGATATCTTCGCCGCTCGACCATGCGCACCGTCGCACCGACAGCGGCGAGTACAAACAGCGCCAACGAAGTGGAAAACCACCACGTTTGCCAGAAATGGACGACGACAAAATCGTTGTACGAGGTGGCGATGGCCATGCCGCTGAAAATCCAGCCGTTGCCGCCGTCATTGCGAATGCCGCCGCTGCCCGAGTGGCGCAGGCGGATTTCGTCGAACGTTGCCTTGGCCTTGAATTTCGTCGTGATATTGTCCGGCTGATTTTCCGCCGTCGCGCCGTGCGTCAGATTCGGATCCAGCCACACCGTCACCAAAGCATCGTCGCCCGGGACATATTGCACCTTGAAAACAATCGTTCGCGGATGATTGTGGCTCGGCAATTCGTACGGCAACGTCTCGCCCATCGGCGCGGCTTCGGGATGCGCCGAGCGTAAATTGAATTCGCCCGAGTCGCTTTCATCGACCTTGTTGGACGGTCCGGTTTCCGACGTGTAAGCCGCCGAATAACCCCAGGCTTCCAGTGCGTTGCCCACACCCAGCCGCACTTTGTTGCTTTCGACCAGTTGAAATAATGCGAAATACGGCTCATCCGCCGGGTCCGAAAGCGGGTCCACGCGGAATTTGAAATAAAGCGCGTCGCTCGCCTTATCGTCGCGTTTGACCTTGCCGCCGAGAATATCCGTGCCGTCCGGAGTCGCATGAATCACGCGCGAACCGGGGTCGCTCCACAAAATCGCGGCCCGCGCCGGTGACAACGGAGCCATCGTCGCCAGCAACAACGCCGCGAACAAACGGGCAACCAGCGAACTGCGGGACATGAGGGAATTATGCAACCGCGAAGCATCCGACACAAGCAGGCGGTGAAGCCGAAAAACGCCTTATTCGCCGCACATTTATGCGGTTGCCACCGAGGCCACATCGTGGCAGTCAATGGAAATGATCCAACCAACCGGCAAACGGGTTTTCCCTCGGAGTTGCTGCCGAATAATTGCCGCGGCCGGACTGGTGCTTCTGCCGGTTGCCGGGATTTGCCTGAAAACCGCCGGCGCCGAACCGCCGGACATCGTGACCGGCAATGTTCGCGTCCAATTGCTGTCCGACTCATTGGTCCGGCTTGAATTGAAGGGTCCCCAGGGATTTGAGGATCGCACCACGTTTCATGTGGTGAATCGGGACTGGTCCGGGACCGCGTTCACCACCAATGTCAATGACGGCGCCGTGGTGGTTCAAACGACCAACTATTTGGTACGCGTGCCGCAAAACGCCGCGTCCTTGAACGGAGTCCGGGTCGACTCCGCCGACGGCCGGACGGTTTACGAGTACGACGGGCGGTTGGACAACAGCCCATGGTTGCCGGGCCCGGCGGACCGGCCGCAAGCCTGGTGGTTCGGCGACACGCCCCGCATGGTTCCGCCGCCGTGGGGGCTCACGCCGCCACCGCAACCCATGCCCAACGGCGGCTGGGATTTGAGCAACAACGCGCCGGACATTTACGTTTTCGTTCCGCGCGAAAATTATTTCACCCTGCGAAAGGATTTTCTCAAACTCACCGGGCCGTCCGGGATGCCGCCGTTGTTCGCGCTGGGCGCGTTCGACAGCCGCTGGTTTGATTACAGTGAGGCGACGGCATTGAAACAGATTGACGATTATCGCGCGCACCGGATTCCCTTGGACGTGCTGGTGGTGGACACCGGCTGGCGTGCGGGCGCATCCACCGGTTATCAACCAAACACGAATTTATTTCCCGATGTGGCGCGGTTTCTCCGCGAGGCCCATGCAAAGAACGTCCGGGTTTTGTTCAACGATCATCCCGAACCCCTGAACACGAACGTCACCGGATTGGACGCGAAGGAATTGAATTATCGGTTCCACGGCCTGGCCGGTCGGCTGCACGACGGCCTCGACATCTGGTGGTATGACCGCAACTGGTGGGTCGCGCTGGTCCCGCCCGAGCCGGGCTTGAAGAAGGAGGTCTGGGGCATGCGTCTGTATCACGACACGACGGCGCGCGTCCGGCCCGGGCAGCGTCCGCTCATCATGGCCAACGTGGATGGCATCGACAACGGCATCCGCAAACGTCCCATGGACGTGGCCGCGCACCGGTTTCCCTTTCAGTGGACCGGCGACATCGGACCGGGCTACAATTTTCTGCGACGCGCCGTGGAGAACGCGGTTCATTCCGGCGTGCAGTCGCTCTTCCCTTATGAGAGTGATGATTTGGGCGGCCACGTCGCCAATCCGACCACCGAGGAATATATTCGCTGGATTGAGTATGGCGCATTGTCGCCGATTTATCGTCCGCACTGCACCCACAACCTGAAGCGGATGCCGTGGGTGTTCGGGCCGGAAGCCGAAAACGTCGCGCGGCGGTTCGTGGACATGCGCTACCGTCTGTTGCCGGTTTTTTACGCCGCCGCCCATGAAAATTACGAAACGGGCGAACCCCTGCTCCGCCGGCTGGATTTGGATTATCCGCAATTTGCCGAGGCCAGGCGCGAGGATGAATTTTTGCTCGGCAAAAACCTTCTGGTTGCGCCGGTGCTGCAAGGCTCGTCGCAGATCGTCCCCGCCGCCTGGCTGACGACGCCGGACGGCCAGCCGGGACTGAAAGCAGAATTTTTTACGAACGAAAATCTTTCCGGTACGCCGGCCCTCACGCGGACGGATCCGCGCGTCGATTTTGAATGGAACCTGATCAGTCCCGCGCCGGAAATTCCGCGCACGCATTTTTCCGCGCGCTGGACGGGAACGATTGAAGTGCCGGCGTCGGTGGGCAACGTGACGCTGGCAACGGTGGAGGACGACGGCGCAAGGATGTGGATTGACGGCCGGCTGGTGATTGACGCGTGGGGGCCACATGCCGTGACCACCTCGGAAGCCGTCGCCGGGCTGACAGCCGGGCGGCCACACCAGGTGCGCATTGAGTATTTGCAACTGGATTTCGATGCCCTCTTGAAATTGCAGTGGCATTCCGTGAAAGGCAACTCCGCCACCCGCGCGGCCTGGATTCCGCCGGGTGATTGGATTGACGCCTGGACGGGCGGAAGCATTTCCGGCCCGGCGACGGTGACCAACGACGTGCCCTTGGGGCAGATTCCGATTTACATCAAATCGGGGGCGGTTCTGCCACTCGCGCCGGAAATGCAGTTCACCGGAGAAAAACCGTGGGACCCGGTAACGCTCGACTTGTATCCACGGGCCGGCGAAACGAACGCAGCCAATCTTTATGAGGACGACACGTTGACCACGGCGTACCAGCGTGGCGAATTTCGCAATACGCCCATTACGGCCGCGGCAGATGACGCGGCCAAAACCGTGAGGGTGACGATCGGCGCGGCGGCGGGAAATTTTCAAGGCGCGTTGAAGGAACGCGCCTGGGTTTTACGGATTCACCCGCCGGTGGACTGGCCGAAAGAGCTGGTGCCAGCACACATCAGGGTGAATGGCGAAACCATCAACGCGCAAATCAATCGGCTTCAACAGGACGCAGCGGCAATGCCGTTCGGTGACCCGGCGGGCGCGCCCGATTCCGACGTGTTTGAGGTGACCTTGCCCGGTGCGCCGGTTACCCGTGGTCAATGGGTGGAAATTTCCTTTGCACCGCCAGACCATTGAATGATTTCAATCGCGAATTGCGCGTTTCGGCAGGCCGATTAATCTGCGAATCATGAACCGGTTCCTCACCATGCAATGTTGCGTCTGCCTGGGTGCGGCATTCAATGTGTTCGCACCCGTTTCTCCGGCAGCCCGGGCTTCTGAACCGGAGGGCATGGCACCAGCGGACGTGTGTGCCAGCGCGGCCGGACAGGTTCTTCAGCCACAAGGACCCTGTCTGACGGTGACCAATTACACCGCAACGGGTTTGCTGGAAGCACGAATTTATCCAAACTCAGGACATATCGTCCTCGCGGGTCCCGACCTGGCGGGAAATCCATTGGCCAACACGATCACCCTGTCGCCGCCGCTGGTCAAAATCGGCGGGCATTGGTACCGCCTTGGCCGCATCCTGTCCTCGACGGCAGCCGGCAACGGATTGGAAGTTGTCCAACAGGTTTCAACGACGAACGTCCTGGCCCGGTTGACGTTTGTGGCGGAAGGCGTGATGCGTTATGAGGTGGTGAATTGGGGCGGCTTGGCGGTGGAGACAACCGCGGTGGCCGCCGCCTCCGACGCGAATGAGCATTTTTATGGGTTCGGCGAAAAGTTCAATGATTTCGATCAGGCCGGGAAACGGGTGCGCATTCTGACTTTCGATCAAGCGGGCGACAAAGGGGATGGTTCTTACAAGGTGGCACCGTGGTTTATCAGCACGCGCGGCTATGGTTTCCATCTTGATTCTTCGGCCGAAAGCCGGTTTGACATGCGGGCGGCCTGTCCGGACCGATATGTTGTCGAAAATTTTTCCCCGTCATTGAAATTCAACGTGGTGTACGGCCCCAAGCTCACGGAGGTCTTGACCCGTTACACCGGTTATGCCGGCCGGCCACCGACCCCGCCACCATGGGCGTTTGCACCGTGGCTGTCTTCGGACATCTGGCGCACCGGCGGCGAGGTGCGCTATGTCGTCACCAAATACCGGCAGCTCGGGATTCCCGGCTCGGTCTTCGTGTTCGATTCTCCGTGGGAAACCGCCTACAACGATTTTAACTGGAACATGACACAGTTCGGCGCGGATGGTTTTTACGAAGGGACCCATTACGCGGGATTCAGTTCCGTCCGGGACATGATGACTTTTTTGCAAACGAACGGCTTCAAAGCCGTTTGTTGGATGACACCGTTCATCAATGTTGAGTCCCATGACAAGGACGTGAAGGGAATCAGCCTGGGACAGGCGCCGAATTACGCCGCGGCGGCGACAAACCACTATTTTGTAAGCGCCGCCCCCGAAGGACCGCCGTTGATCGTGAAGTGGTGGAAGGGTGCGGGCAGTCCGATTGATTTTACAAACCCGGACGCCCGGCGGTGGCTGACGGGGCAACTCAGCAATCTCGTGGCCCGAAGTGGTGGGGTCATCGGCGGCTTCAAGACCGATGACGGTGAAAGCGGCAGCGGTGATGGCAACGTTTATATCCCGACAAACGCATTTTATTTTGACGGGCGCACCGGCCGGGAGATGCGGAACGGTTACGCCCCGGCATATCAGGGGACGGTTTGGAACGTGCTTGGGACGAACGGCGTTTTGTGGGCGCGCAGCGGGTTCACCGGGTCGCAGGCTTATCCCGCTTGTTGGGCGGGTGACAATCAGCCGAACTTTGGCCCGGACGGTCTCGCGGGTGTGGTGATCGCCGGCCAATCGGCGGCGATGAGCGGCTTTGCGATCTGGGGCAGCGACATTGGTGGCTATCAGGATGGCGCGAGCATCTGGAGCTCGACGCCGTCGAATCTATTTGAGCGCTGGACGCAATTGGGCGCGTTATCTCCCATCATGCAAATGCACCGGCAGATCAGATCGAACCGGCAGTATCCCTGGAGCTTTGGCGACGAAGGCACCTCCAATTATCGTTTTTATGCGCAATTGCACACCGCGTTGTTTCCGTATCTTTACACCTGCGCACAGCAATGCAGCACGGATGGCCTGCCGATGATACGTCCGCTCGTCCTCCTGAACCAGACCGACACCAACACCTATGAGATCCCGCATTCGTATCTTCTGGGAAACGATTTATTGGTCGCCGTGGTGATCACCAACCTCGCCACCACCCGCACGGTTTATTTGCCGGCTGGCGACTGGTATGACTTTTTCACGCAACAAAGATTCTCCGGCGGCCGGAACCTCACCTGGTCAAATTCAAACCAGACCCGGATGCCACTGTTTGTACGCGCCGGCGCGATCATCCCGATGATTTCGACCAACGTGCTTACGCTCTGCGACGCCGCGTATGTCGGCAATTCCGGCATCGTGACGTGGGACGGCTCGCTGCAATTTCTTGTTTATCCGGCGGCCGATTCCACTTTCACTGTCTATGACGGGACCCGTTTGCAGTGCCGGACCGTTGGAACGGTAGCGACGCTCACGCTTTTGTCCGCGCCGCGTCCGGTTTTGCTTAAAATTCTTGCTGCCCAACCATCCCGGGTTGGGTATGACGGCGGGTCGCTGAGACCATTCATGAATGCGGCCGACTTCGCCCGGACCACCCAGGGCTGGTTTTACGACGGGTCTTTTGTACAGGTGAAATTCAATCACCTTAACGGCTCCAGCCGGATTACGATTGGTGGATTCAAGTTTGAAGTGCGACAAATCGGAAGAAGCTGCCCTCCAGACATTTCTGTTCGGACGCAAGCCCCTTCTTCCTATGGTGTAAGGATTTGCATCGAAACAGAAATGTCTTTTTCTCCGTAAACTGTTGCTGATCAAAAGCATGATTTGTCGCACTTCAAATTTGATCCCGCCATTCAGGCCGGCAGCTCTTCGGGGTGGCATCGCCGGGAGGTCTCCCGAAACAAACCCTTCAACCGGTCTGCCTCGCTAAAACGCGGTTGAATTCCCAATTGGCCACCGCACAAAAATGTGGTGGCAACAAACGCAAAGTGGGTCGATATTGTGCCCCAATATTGCAATCGAAAGGCCACCGCCGGCGCGCTGCCAACGCACCGTAGTGGTTGGTTGCGGTTTGCCCATTATTCAAAATAACCATGTCTTGCCGTGCCACTTACACAAAGGCTTGTAGAGGTCCATCGACTCAGGGGTCCGGACAAGTTCAATTTTCCCGTCGGGTGATTTCAGCGAACCGGCTTGTCGGCCACGCGGCCTGCGCCGTTTTATTGGCGGGTTTGTTGGAGCTGACGGTTGCCTCCGTCCGGGGCGAGGCGATGCTGGAGTTGTTCCAGCTCTCGTGGCCCCAGGTGACGCAAAAGATGCCGGAGATCGCCGAGGCCGGCTACGACAGCATCTGGCTGCCCAACCCGGCCAAGGGGAACAGCGGCGGGTTTTCCATCGGCTATGACCAGTTCGACCCGTTTGATTTGGGCAGTACCAACCAGCAGGGGACGATTGCCACGTTGTATGGCACCGAGGACCAACTGATTCAGATGGTTCAAACGGCGCATCGCTTTGGCATTCGCGTCTATTTCGACAACATCATGAATCACCGGGCCGGCACCGTGCCCGATTATCCCGGCTCCGGCACGCCGACAAATTATTATCCCGGCCTGATCGCCCAGGACTTTCATCTGCAAGTCGTCTCCGGTGGATATAAAAACTGGCTGTCCATTGGCGATCCCTACTGGTGCACCACTTCCGTGGTGGAAGACCAGCCGTTGTTGGGCCTGTGCGACCTGGCGCAGGAACCGGGCGTCACCAATTTGAATTTTGGAACAGTCGTCGGAAACACAATTCTCAAGCCGGATTTCATCCGGTTTCCGGGACGGATGGATTTATACATGGACACCAACAGTCCGGCGATCGGCGGCAACTGGCATCCTTTCGATGGCAATGGCCAACCAGTCTCCGAATACGTGCAGGACTATCTGGACCGGTCGGTGGCCTGGACGCTCTACGTAACCAAGTGCGACGGCTTCCGGCTCGATGCGGTGAAGCACGTGCCCGTGCGATTTTTTGGCGCGGAAACCGGGCAGACGGATGATCCGTCGTTCTCCGGCTACACCGGCGCGATTCAGGCCATGTATGATTACGTCCACGGCTACGGCAGCAACGACATTGGCAATGGGTATCTGGAGATGGATGGCGATCGGAACAGTCTGTTTGACACCGAGACGCCGCGCAACGATGCCATGATTTTTGGCGAATACGAACCGTCCGCCCTGGATGCCGGTAATGATTTTTATGATTATCTCAATTCGGGCATGAGGTTGCTGAACTTCCCATTGTACAGCCAGTTCAACTCCGCCATCGGCAATTATGGTGGCAGTCCCGGACTTTACAGTATGGACGGCCGGGATTATGTGCCGCCCGGGGCCAACTGCGACTCCAATGGTAATTTTAGCGGGGCACAGGCCGTCAATCTGCCGCAAAGCCAGGACGGCGGCAGTTGTTGCCCGGCGAATGAAGCATTGGAAGATTCCTATTTCTTCCTGCACGAAGGGCTGCCGATGGTCTATTCGGACGGGTTCAACCACAATCCCAGCGGCGGCACGCCGATTGTTTCCTACGCCAGCTACCTCGGCGAATTCGGCGATAATTCCATGCCGGACACGATGTACACCCACAACCAACTGTCTCGCGGCGGCACGCGTTCGCGCTGGAGCGACCAGAACATCGTTGCCTTTGAGCGCTACGATTACCGCGACGTGAATCCGCCCGCGCTTTACGGAAACGCCTATACCAATCCCGCCGCGACCGTGGTGCTCTACGCCATGAATGACAACTTTGCCAGTTCCGGCGACATCGCCTTTGATGACGGCGTCAGTCGGGCGAGCGACGGATATTATGGCGTGGCTACCAATGGTTCGCCCACCGCCGACACCGCTCCTTCAATTTCGCGCGGTTGTGGAATGATCGTCGGCTTTCCGCCGGGCACGCTCCTGACCCAATTGTCCAGTTCCGGCGACGTTGCGGGCGGAGGCCGCGCCTATCATCATCTGCTGGTACACGGCACCACCACAAGTTCGAGCGTGGCCGCGGCGACAGCCAGTGACCCGAACCCTGTGAATCATCTGATTTATGTCAACACCACCCCTCCGGCAGGCTACGGCGCCATCGAATTGGTGATTCCGAGAGGCGCCTGGGTGTTGTATGGTGAGCAATGGCCGGAACCGAGTCGCGCCAACCCTGCCACCAACGCCATCAGTTTCCGCCAGGGCGGCGCTCCCGCGCCGGGCATTACCATCTATCGCATGGACGGCACCAACGGTGATCCAAATTATAACCCGATGTTCCCCTTCAAAATGCGCGGCAGTGTTGATGCCTATACCGGCCAACCGGTCCTCGCCCCGGGAGAAGGCAACGTGTCCAATCTCACCTACGCGATGGATATTCCAGTGGTCACCAATGCGCCGTTTGACATCCTCGTCCGCAGCGACGCTTCGACTTCCAACACACTCATCAAGCTGGATGGCGGCATTGACCTCAACAGCCAGATGGGCCTGGGCCCGACGAATGACCAGCCGGGCATTGCGCCCACCAATTTCCTGGATCTGCGCGACAACAAGCCCGGCTACGCCGACGATCGTTTTCTGGGCTATGAACAAGCGGCCTTCCAATTCCGCAACGGGCCGGAGAAATTTGCCGCGCGAAACATCCTGAACAACAACATCGTCTCGCTCGGAGCGGAAACATATTACTACACCATCGGCGGCACGAACACGGTCGTTTCGGGGGCCGGTTTTGGTGAGAGCATCACCAACCAGACCGTGAGCTGGGTCTATCACGATCCGGCGGCGCCGGTGACGATCTTGACCAACGTCACCGTTCCCGTTGATCCGGCCAGTCAGATGGTGCCGCCCAATCCGGCGTCCGGCCAGTCCGTGGACTTCTGGCTGGAAGTTGGCTACTCGCAACAAATCAACACCTGCTACATTTACTTTACCACCGACGGCTCGAATCCCGAAGGAGCGTTCGGCGTCGGCAAAGGCACGACCCAGGTGGTGCCGGCGCATCGGGTGAATCAGGACAGCACCCAGGCCAACGTTGACTGGTGGAAAGGCACCATTCCCGGTCAGGCCGGCGGTCAGGTGCGTTACAAGATCGGTTTGTTCAGTGGTGGCAGCTATGCGTTTGCCAATGGCATCACCAACGACCCGACTCTGGCAAGCATCCCGCCCATTGCCTACGCGGAATCTTCCGGTTCCAAACTCTTCGGCCTGACGCAGGCGGCCATCACGAATTTCAATCCCGCCACGGCCGTGGTCTGGCTCCACAACGATCTCAACCCGGCCAACACCACCGTCGGTTTGCAGTCCGGTTTCCACATCCTCCGCGCGCGGACCTTCCTGCCGGTCGTCAATTATACCAATCAAAACTACGTCTACGGCAATCAAGCGCAGGTGTACAACACCTTCGCACAAACCTTTTACTACGACGGCGGGCTGCCGACCGGCCTGATTGTTTCTCCGCCAAACGATGGGTATTCGATCACCAGCAGTTCCTATACTTTTGTGATTCGCGCCGACAGTACCGTGACTGGCGCTCAATTCAACATCCAGAACAGTGTCACCAACAATTGGGACATTTACACCGGCCAGGCCAATGGCATTGGCAATGACACCAACGGCAACCCCATCTTTGTAAGTGCCGCGCAGTTCACGCCCGACCAGAGTTTGAACCTGCAATACCCAAACGATCCACAGGAGTTCCGGTTCCCTTATAATTACGTGCCCACCAGCGGCACCGCCACCATCAGCGTGCGCCTGCGGGATTACGCCACCAGCATATATACCAACGAGATCACGACGTTGACGCGCACGGTCAACACGCTCGCGCCAGCTCAGGTGGTCCAAATCTCCAGCCCGGCCACCAACAACACCATCATTCCGTTGACCAGCAACCTCGTCTATCTGGTTCAAACCTGTTTCAGCCCCAGTCTGGTCTCTGCGGTTTCCAATTTTGACATTTCCATCAATGGCGTCCTCCAGCCGCAATCCGCCTATTTCATCCGCCCGGTTGGCGTGGTGGCTGGTTGCCCGGGCATGAACTCTCTCTTCTACAACTGGAACGTCACTGTGCCGGGCACAAACCTCATCCAGGTCACCTATACCAATGGCATTGTCCTCGGCGACAGCAAGACTGTGATTGTCGCACCGCCGTTCCAAATCACCAGCCTCGCCAATACCGGGACGAATCCGCTGCTGGTCTGGGGCAGCCTGCCGGGCGTCAATTATCAGATCTTGGCCACCACGAATCTGGCCCAGCCGTTTGCACCAATCGGTCAGGTTGTTACGACGAATGGATTCTCCGCCTATTTCTACGACACGTCCCCCTCCGCACCGCAGAAGTTTTATGAGATAGAAATCGTGCCTTGAGCCAATCTGGCGCTCCACCGCACAAACATGTGGTAGTAAGTCGGCCGATAATATTATACTCTTGGGTCAATCCTGAACAAAAAATCAGTAACCAGCGTAATCGTATGAAATATATAACAACCCTTGCGAGCGGAACCTTTGTGGCATTTTTGGGTGCGGCGGTTTGTGCGCATGCTCAAAACCTGAATGGAACGTTGAATTCCGGCTTTTACGGCAGCGCCCTGGCCGTGCAGACCGTTAATACCGGCTTCGGTAATGCTGCCGGCGGCAACGATTCGGCCGGCGGTTCCGAATTGGACGCCGCTTATGGTAAGATCTCCGGCGGAACCCTGTACCTGTTCCTGGCGGGTAACGTCGAAAACAACGGCAACCATCTGAACGTTTTCATTGATGGCGGCGCGGTCGGCGAGAACACGTTGAACACTTCCGGCGGCTCGTTGGGCGCCATGAATGGCTCCGTTTTTAGTCCAAGCTTTCAAGCGACCTACGCCTTCGACATGAACGATTACATGGGTACGTTGTACAATGAAGAATACAATCTGGTGGGAGGCAGCCAGGTCTCCGGCGGTTACGTCGGGTCGCTGGCCGAAAGCTCCACGGGAATTGCCGCGGGAGGGTTTGGTGGCAGCGCACTGCTGTACCTCAACAATAATAACGCCAGCACGATGGGCGCTGCCGGTGCCGCCTTGAGCGGTGCCACCAGCGGCCTCAATACGACCACCGGGCTTGAAATGGCCATTCCCCTCTCCGCGATCGGATACACGGGCGGAAATATCATGGTCCTTGCCGATATTAACGGCGGTGGCGACTCCTATCTCGCCAACCAGTTCCTTCCGGGTTTGGCCGTGGGAACGGGTAATGTGGGTGGTGGCGGACCGTATACCGGACCCAATAGTGGCACGTTTAACTTCGTCAATACTCCCGGTGAATATTTCACCATCTCAACCGTTCCTGAACCGTCCAGCATGGTGATGTTCGGATTGTCCGGCTTGACAGCGCTTTTGGCGATTCGCCGCCGGAAGTAAATCAGCCTCGCTTTAAATCAAGCCCCGCAACCCGCGGGGCTTTTTTGTTTCAACCCGCAGCCGGCAACCCGCACCGCCAGCCGCTCACCTTCCGCTTTGTTCGATGTGCTGCCGGACCCCCCGATTGAAGGCGTCGGCTTCCCGCAGCGCTTCCAATGTCAGATGCATCCGGTAGCGCCAGTAATAATTGGGAATGGCGGGCACGTTGATGCGCTCGGCGGCAAAATCTTCACGGCGCAGCTTCGGGTCCATGCCCAACAGATCCTGCAACTGGAAGATGCTCCACATGGCCGGGGAGGCGAGATGCTGATCCACAATGGCCTGGCTGATCCCGGTTTCGCAATGCCGGGGCGCTTCGCCCGGCCAGCCTAATTCCTGGTTGTAAAATCTCTGCGTGCGTGGCGCGTCCTCCTCCCACCAGCCGCGAATGGTGCTCATGTCGTGTGAGGACGGCGTGACCACGCTAAGATACGGCGCGTCCTGGGGGCGGGAAAACTCCCGGTACAGGTCCTTGGGCATGCGCTGTACTTCCAGGCTCAACAGACCCAGTTGCCGCATCACCTCCGGCACGCAGGCAGGGACGAATCCCAGGTCCTCGCCACAGACGAGCATATTCGTGACGCGCTTCAACGCGGGCAGTTTCTGCATCGCTTCCTGTTGCCAGAAATTGTCCTGGCGGCGGAAAAAATAATCCAGGTACAGTTCCTTCAGCCGTGCCTGGGTCTGCGGCTCCAGGGATGTGAAGGCGGACGTATTTTCCATGGCGAAGCGGAAATGAAAGCGCTGCCCCCGGGAATTCCCGTCTTCGAACAGAATCACGTTGCTGATCAAATCGTACAACCCCTCCCGGATTGCCTGGTTGCGTTCGCTCCTCTCCAATCCGGCAAAGTGGCGTTCCACCTGGCGTTGCGTGGCAAATTCGGGCTTCAACGAATAATTGCCGGCGGACGCCGGGACCAGAAACTCGTGTTTCACCGATTCCCAGGCGTTTCCGAAAGTGTCCTTCAGCACCGGGTCGGTGATATACGGTCTGGCCAGGCGGCCATAATCAAACCGGATGCCCCGGCCGCTGAATTCCTGCACGTCCACCGGAATCGCCGGCACAAAATATCCCATGATGCCTTCCACCGCGTCAGCCGGAATGCTCCAGATGCGGAAAAAACCAAGGATATGATCAATCCGAAACGCATCGAAGTAACCGCTCATTTGTTCGAAGCGCCGCTTCCACCACGCAAAGCCATCCGCCTTCATCCGCGGCCAGTTATAGGTGGGAAACCCCCAATTTTGACCTTTCACCGCGAAGGCATCCGGGGGGCAGCCGGCCTGGACCTCCGGGTGATACAGTTCAGGCTGTTGCCACACGTCGCAACCATGACGGTAAACCCCGATGGGAATGTCGCCCTTGAGAATGACGCCCAGGTTGTGCGCATACGCCGCGGCTTCCTTCAATTGAAGATGCAGATGATATTGGACAAAATAGCTCAAGGCGATGTCATCCTGCACCGGGAAATTTTCCGCCGCCAATCCGGTGATTTCCTCCGGATGGTAGTGGCGAAAGTCCGGCCACTGGTTGAAGTCAGAAGTTCCATATTTGTCGCGGAGATGACAAAAGGCGGCGTACGGCGTCAGCCAGTGGCGGTTTTCGGAGAAAAAAAGCTGATAGCCTTTGCTCGCGAACGTTCTGGTCTTTTGCGACGGAAAAATGCGCCTGACAAAATCGAGCTTGGTTTTCAGAACGGCTTCATAAGCCACCGTATCGAGCGCATTCAAACGCCTCCGCTCCGGCTCCAATTGCTTTAAAAGACCCTGATTCCGTCCGGTGGCTACCCGGTTGAGATTCAGATAGATCGGGTGCAACGCAAACGCCGAAATCGCGGCGTACGGATAGGAATCCTGCCAGGTATGCGTGGCGCTGGTGTCGTTGACCGGCAGAATCTGAATCATTTTCAATCCCGCCTGCCGGCACCACTCGGCCAGCAACTTGAGGTCCTCAAACTCACCGACGCCGAAGCTGTGTTCACTCCGCAGGCTGAACACGGGAATCGCCACGCCTGCCCCCCGCCACCGGTCCACCGGCAGCCGGACAAACCCATCGTTGACCAGCGTGTGCCCCGTGGGCACGGTGACGTCGCTGAAGGTGCGGTTGGCGCCGTCTTCGAAGCCGACAAAGGCATTTTTCCCGGCGTCGAATACCCCGTATTTGTAACTGAAGGGAAAAGACTGGCCCCGCAAATCCAGCGTCACGCTCAAATCATTTTGGTCCGCCAGCCGGTTCAGCAACATCGGCCTGCCGATATTCCAATTTCCCAGCGCCGCCCCATCTCCAAGCAGACAAAGGGTTTGGCCCTTGGCGAGCATGGGGGCTTTGATCCGGAAGGTGTGGGTCGGATTGGCCGGGGCGGGGACTTGGACTTCGGCGAAATTTCCAGCCAGCAGGACCTTTTGGAAGGGTTCGGTGTAAAACACATTTTCAGCCGCGCCTGCGTTGTTCCACGAATCAATGACCAGTAATTCGTCGCGGTGAAATTCGGAGGGGGTGAACACCCGGTCACGGCCCCAGTCCGCAACCAGCGAACCATCGGCGTTCCGCAAGAGATAGTCGTAGGTGATTGGGTGGCTTGCCGCATCCGCTGGCAGCTCAACCGTGGCATGCCAGGCCTCCTCGTTGAGGTACGCGAGCGGAACTGCGTTTTCAGTTTTGCCGCCGCCCAACAACGGATGCTTGCCGGTCAGCCAGAGTGATTGTCCAAACTGCGAGCGATATCGCAACCGAAAGGTCAATTTCATGAACGCGGGTACTCTTGCTAATCAGCCGCAAACTGTCAGCAAAAACCATAGGCATGTTCATGCGATTGTGTGAACACCGGGCAGCGGACTTGGCAGGCTCTTCGCCTAAAACAAGGCGAATCCGCGGCGCGGTGAAGCAGCAGGAAGCCCCATTATTTCGGGGTGTAAAAACTGTGGCCGGCGAAAACCGGGGTCCGCAGCGCCGCAAACAGGCTTATTGAGTAGCGGCCCGATGATAGATGCACCACTCGTAGCCGCTGAGGCTGAAGTTGGGAAGGAGGGTGCCAATCGGGGTGGGCCGGCCGCTGATTTTCACCGGCTCAAAGCCTTCCGGATTTGACAATTCAACCGAACCGTTCACGCGGCAGCTTGAAAGATTGATGACGACCATGAACTCATCCTTCGCATCCCGGCGCAGGATGCTGACGACTTGTCCCGGGGCCGAGTTCGTAAGCCAGACGACCTCCCCGTTGTAAAACGCGGCGTACTGCTTGCGAAGCTTGATCAGATCCCGGTAGATGTTACGCAGCGGCGGGCGTCCGCCGGAGTTCCAAAATATCGGCATTTTTTCAAACAGGGCCGGGTCGGAAGATTCGGTGGCATCACCCGCTTCCATGCCGTTGTAAAAGAGCGGCACGCCGTCGAGCGTCAATACCAACACCTGTGCCGCGAGCGCACCGTTCACTCCGTAACGCACCACCGCCCGGGTTTCCTCGTGGTTGTCGGTGAAGCGCAGGTGAAGCGCGCCTTGGGGGAACTGCTGCTGGGTGTGTTCCCACGATTGTCTGATGAAATCTGCGGGCAGTTGACTGCTCATCACCATGTCCAAAAAGTAGATGAAATTCCACGACGAATCCACGTCGAAGGCGTTCGTGAGCATTTCCGGCTTGGCGCCGGCGTCCGCCAGAATGACGACTTGCGGATTGATCTTTTCAAGCTCCGCCCGGGTGGCTTCCCAAAAATCCAGGGGCACATTGGGTGCCACATCGCAACGGAACCCGTCGACCCCAAAGTCCCTCAACCAGTATTTCATCATCTCAATCATGTACCGGCGCACGTCCGGATTCGCATAATTCAAACCGGCCACGTCCGTCCAGGCCGGGTCGGGGGGGATGATCGCCCCGTTGGTACCGTGCAAATAAAATTCCGGATGCTCCATGAGCACGCTGTCCCATGCGGTTTGGCCGGCCACGATGTCCATGACCACTTTTATGTCGCGCTTGTGGGCTTCCGCCACAAGCCGCTTGAAGTCGTTGGTGGTGCCGTAGTCGGGATTGATGGCGTAAAAGTCGCGCACGGCAAAAGGGCTTCCGATGGAACCTTTCTTGATCTTTTCGCCAATCGGGTGGATCGGCATGAGCCAGAGAACGTCCACCCCCAGATCCTTCAAATCATCCAATCGGGCGGTAATGGCATTGAGGTTTCCTTCCTGGGAGAAGTTTCGGGGAAAGATTTCATACACGACCGCACTCCGGAGCCAGTCGGGCGACGTTCGGGTGCTCAAACTGGACGGATTGGCCTCCGAAACCGGGACAGAATTAATTGCCAGCCAGCCAATGAGAGCTGCGGCAAGCAGATAACGCAGTTTTTTTTGGATCGTTTTCATGCGTCTGAGACATTGAGTTGTTCTTGGAATCATGCTTCGGGCGATGGTCCCAAGTATACGACCAATCGTGCCCGACGCAATGCACAAGTGACTTTTCCATCAGGGCCCAGGCCGCCACCGAATACGCTTTGTGGCATCCGCCGCCAGATAGGCCTTGGCGATTTGAAGGTTGATTTCGGGCTGGCGCCGGGCTTGATTCCCGGCCTCAACGAACTGGCGCGCCTCGTCCTCGCTGCTGGTGCTGGTGTCCAAGCAATAAATGCGACGCCGAATTGGCCGGATGCGTGTTTTCAGACGACCGTTCACCCAATCGCGAGGATGCCAAGCCAGGCCCCACTTATTACAGAGTGGGAAAATGGGTGTCCGCTTTGGGGTCTTTTCGTCCGCTAAACCACGCAAATATTTGCTGTACTAGCAGTTAGAAGTGGTGGCTGGGGGCGGAATTGAACCGCCGACACAAGGATTTTCAGTCCTCTGCTCTACCGACTGAGCTACCCAGCCAATGGCTCCGAACCAACATTCAACTTGGCCCGCGCCCGCTTGGCAAGACGGAATTCCAGCGGGCAGTGTCCCGATTTGACCGGAGCGCGAATTGTCCCAACTCGCAGCGGCTGCGTCAGGCCTGACGCGACGGACTTGATTGAGACGCACTGATGGTTGTCCGCGCGCTGCGGATTGAGGACAATCACCTCCCGAACTTGATCCAACAGTTTAAGGTTCGGATTGGGGATGATTTTCCACAAAACCACGTCTTTAGGGCTGTAAACGCGCCTTTTCCTTGAGCTGCCCACGCCATGCTCATACGTTATGCTTCCAGAGAAGAGATTCACCTGTAACCGACTCACTGTTATACCGGCTAATATATAATTTGCTTTTATTAAATTAATATAATTAGATTGGCAGGCGGCATGAGCACATCGCCATTAAAAACCACGGCTAAGTTATTGTTTTATCGGATTATTGCCGCTGCGTTTTTGGGGGCGGGCGCATTTTTATTGGTTGTTACCTATTTGCCGGTACTAAACCCCAAACTGTTTGAATATGCGACCGACGAGCGGGGCCGTATAATTCATATTATGCTGAGCCAGATAGGTGAGCATGCCCAGCCGCTGAGTTATTATCTGATTGGGACACCTCTTTCGCTGCTGTTATTGTGGGCTGCGTGGCATTTTAATATCAAAGCAATGAAGTTAGGTGGAGAACTTGAATGATGCCACCCAGTAAATCGCTGCAGGCAACGCGGGATGGCCGGTCCTGTTTCCCGACTGCGTCGGGATTCACGTCATTTGGTCCCGCGTGCCTGAGCTCTATGTTAGGCGGCTTCGTGTACGCATCAAAAATATCAATGTCGCGAGATAAAATATCGATTATGGCGTTTGGATATGGCTTGGCACATTAGCACCTATGAAAACAACGCCCCGTTCTACCAGATTGATTGCAGCGCTTGCCATGCTCCTGCCTGTTTTGACTTCGTGTGCGACCGATAGCGCCGTCACACCGGCGATGGTTGGTCATTGGGAGGGGAATGCGCGGATCATTGTTTCTTGGTGCCAACAAAAGAACCTCACCGTTAAGCTGGACATTCACGCGGACGGAAGCGTGAGCGGCACCGTCGGCGACGCCAAACTCACGGAGGGGCGTTTCCAGCAGAATCGCGGTTGGTTGGGCCGCAAGTTGAATCTATGGAGCGACTATATTATCACGGGCGGCCTTGACGGTGCCATCGTGGCGGCTGAAGGCATCAAGCGTGAGCGCGTGATGTTACCGCTGGATTACAACGACGGTATTTTCAAAGGCGGAGTAGCCACGGAGGGATCACTATGTGTCTTCTCCAGCGAGCAAACGAGGAAGGAGAAAATGGCTCTCACCGCCAGTTCTTTAAAATTGATTCGTTCACAATGATGCCGCCATGCTTTATCCAACGTGATTTTTTAAGCATTCCAAATGCAAGTGCATATTGTAATTCATGCTTGAACAACATTTTTCTATCATGCTGCTACACGCTATGAAAAATGTAATCATCATTGGAATAATGGCAGCCTCTGTTTTATGGGCAGGCTGTGGGAAAAAGAACGGCACGGACAGTTCCACCACGCCGCCAAAGGCACAGTCAGACACTACATCATCAGCACCCGTTACGCAGCCGGCGTTGGCAGCCCCAGAAGTTACCCAACCGCCCAGCGATGCTGAACTTCGCCAGAAAGTCACTGGAGTTTGGAAATATAGCAACACCAATAGATTATTCGGCACCACGACCGAAGACACATTCACCTTTGCTCCAAATGGCAACTATGCAAAGCAAGCCGTGACCATCCATAAGACGGAAAGCAAGAACTTTACAGGCTTGGGGACATGGCAAATCAAAGATGGAGTTTTGATAACAACAATCACAAAAGCCGATCCCTTACCCAACGATGCAGTTGGGGGAGATCTTAGAAGGGCTTTGGCAAATGGAGGGTTTGTCAACCGGCACAGGATTATCAGCGTAAACGACCATGAGTTAGTTTGCGAAGTTGACGTTTACACGATAACGGGAACAGGAGGTCATAGTAAAACGCAAGGGACAATGAAATGGTCTCGATAAAAAGATTTGCCGTCTAACAATGCCGCTGCCGGCGACAGCCGCTGGCCCTGTCAGTTGCGATTGAATTTATGAGATATGTTTGTTATCATTCCATTTCAATCCCGCTTTGCAGGACTCGGCGGCTGTGCCTGAGCTCTGGACGTCAGGCGGCAAATCACAAATGAAATGAATTGAAAGGATTACAATGAAACTGCTCTCCAAAATATTGAGTATCGGTGTTCTATGTCTTGGAACGACTGGCGCTGGAAATGCGCAAGAGCTATTTACATTTGATGATGTATCAATCGTCGATTACGTAATCATGCCAAATGGTTATGGCGGCTTGGGATGGAACAATTTCTTTGTTCAATACGCACCGGCAGTACCCGGCGCCTTTGACGCTGGAGTGGTTTCATCGCCGAATGTAGCCTTCAACGGGCTTGGCGACCCAGCCTGGTTCAGCAGCAGCTCTCCGCTTACATTGGATTCGGCTTATTTCACGTCTGTTTATGCCAGCGAGGACCAACTCACTGTCCAAGGATTCTCCGGAGGAACTCTACTTTATAACAATACCTACACCATCTACCACGATGCCATCACGCTAATAAATTTCGATTACACGGACGTTGATAGTGTCCACTTCTCCACGTCCGCCGGAGCTCTGTTCACGATGGATAATATGACGATCACTGTTCCCGAACCGGGCGCCTGCACATTAATGTCGGTTGCGATGGCGCTTGGTGGTTTCGGGGTGTGGCGCAAAAAGATCAAGAACGCTGGCCCTCAATATAAATGAGAGCCGAAGATGGGAACGCATGCACCGGCCGGAACTGCCAAAGGTTTTGTGCTAGGGATTGGTGACGCGTAAACGGATGAACCGTTCCGTGGCCGCCGGCACGGGCGTATTGTCGCGCACAATCAGCTGGGAGGGGGTATTCGAAAGCGTCACGGTGTTCGGTGGGCCGGAAACCCAGCCACCCAGCAGGTTGCTGGAGACTTCCACGATATAAGTGATGTCGGAAGGTTGGGCGCCGCGGTTGACGTTCAGGGTCAGGTAGTTCGTGCCGCCGTTGGGTTGGATGCTGCCGGAGGGCAACTGGGCAGCCGTGACCGGCGTGGACGGATTCAAGCCCAGGGCGTATTTAATCAGGTTCGGCACGCCATCACCGGCCGGACTGGCGCCGTTGGCGCCCGCGCCAACATTTGACGGGTTGCCGAAGTGACTGTTCCGCCACGTCTGCAGCGGTGTCAGGGTGGATTGGTCAAGCAGACCGAGCACGCCGACACCGGTGGTGGTCCCGACATAAACCCGGGCGCTGGCAATCGTGGGGGTGATGTATTTGTTGCCCGAGCCGAAGTTGTCGCGGCCACCGGGAACCTGGGAGCTGTAGTAAAACTCCTCGGCCAGGTTGGTCGCCGCGTAAGCGTGCAAAACCGCCGGGGCGGCGTTTTCCACGGCCCAGACGATGCCATTGGAGTTGCCGTTGGCGGAAATGGCCGGGGTGGTGCCGGGATAATTAAAGCTGAAGGCGGTTTGCGAGGAACTGTTGGTGAGCCGGGCGTACACGAACGGAAACGCCTTGAGGTAACTCCCGACGGAGCCGTAATAAAGCGTGCCGTTGAAGTAGGCGGGCATGGCCCAAACACCGCCAGGCAAAACGCCATCGAGCTCCTGGTAAATGGCGCTGTCGTTGACGGGGTTGAACTTGCCCAGGTTCGTACGGTCCACGAGATAAAGATTGTTATCCTTCCCGGCGCCCACGGCGAGCTGGCGGATGTGCCCCTGCGCATCCAGCATGTCCGGCAACACCAATGCGCCGCCTGAACCGAGGTCCGTGTCGGCACCGCTCTCGCTCACCGTATTGTTCATGTCGAAATAATCCGCCACGGCAAGCTGGTTGTTGGTCGTCGAGAGTTTCATGAACGCATTGCCATAATCGCCAAGGCTGGGAAACCCGTTGGTGGTCAGCGTGGTGTCAAACGTGCCGTTTCCGACCAGAAAGTAGATATTACTGGCCGTATCGGCCGCCAGACCGGCGCCGCTCATCCAGATGGCGCCTTGGCTTCCATTGGGCGTAATGTTCAACACGCTGGTCTGCGCCAGGGTGTGTTCATCGTAACCGATGATCCAGCCGGTATAGAGTCTGACGTCGCAATGCGACGCCCAGGCGGTGTAAATCACCCCGCCCAACAACAGCAGTCCGCACCGTTCCTTGTATTGGGCGGGATCGAACACAACATTCGTGCCAACGTGATCGTCACCCGTACCCGGATATTGGGCGGTGACGGTGACCGGTGGCAGCTGGTTGGTGCCCGTGGCCAGGTCGAGCGCGTGCAGGCGCTGGTAATAGTTGCCCGAGCCGTCCTTGCTCATGGCAACGACAAAGATCGTGCCATTGGGACCGAGCTGGCGGTCAATGACCGGCGTGGCGGTGATGCCGATCTCGGGTGCCACCTGGTCGCAGCCGCGATTATCGGAAGGCACTTCGTTGGCGCCCAGCACCGAAACGTGCCAGAACAAATTGGTGCTGTCCGCGTCGTACGCATAGACGCTGTCGTTTTCGGTGGCAACAAACACGACATTGTGCACGCCTTTGAGCGGGATGGTAACCCCCGCGGCATATAGCGGCTGGGCATCCACCAGGCCGTCCGCGTTCAGTACCCATAATTTGCCGAAGTGGTTCGTGTTGACGTTGGCGGGCGTGAGGATTTCCTCGTTCAGGCTCTGTCCGGTGCGGCCGTTGTCGTTATGATAGGTCAATACGTCGGTGGCCTGGGCCGATGCGAACGGTACGGATGTGAAAAGCAGAAGGAGGCACGAAGACACGAACCCGATCCGCATGACCGCCGCCCTGTACAAAAATTGTAACTTCATGATTTTCCGGCGCGGTGGAACTTCGCTCAATTCAAGCCGAATGCAAGCGGCAAACGCGGGCAAAAAACGCTCCCCTTCGGCGGCAGCATCCACATGACAGCCGTCACCGTTCAATCCTTCCGCGGTGAACCGGCGGATGTCGTCATCGTCCTCCACCATGAGAATGCCATGGGTGAGATTCACCCGGCGTTTAAGTGGTGCGTTTGCCGGCTCTCGAGCTTGAGAAAGCGTGTCCATCACGCCACGATTATGAGCCAGAATTGCCATTGGACCATATGGGGTGTTTCCCGTAGAAGAGTACAGATCAGTACTACCCGCGTTTGCAATCGGAACCAGTTTTCCAGTCTTGATCGTCCTTCAAAACTCTGCTGCTGGAATCAATTCACCGCCAATGTCCCGGTCTCCGGTACCAGCCATAGGGTCCCCTGCCCCAATAGCTGCCGACCCAAACGGCATGCGGATATGGTGGATAACTCCAATAACCCGTCCGCCAAACCCATCGACTGTTCCACACCCACTCGCCGCCAACCCACACATAACCCGGTCCCGGCGCCACCACCATCGTTTCCGCCGGTGGCGGTGGCGGCGCGTCCGTCACGACCGTGGACGTCTGGACGGTGGAATCACCTCCGACCAGACTGGGGGTGTCGATCATGAAATTGATGACATTCTCGCTCACACCCGCGTTGTGCAGATCAATGATGTCAGCGGCGCTGAGATGATAAACGGTGCGGGAACTGCGAATCTGGCTGATAATGACCTCGTCGCTCACATTCGCCGCGGCCATGGCCTTGACGTCGGCAATGCCCAGCGGCTGTCCCTGCTGCACGCGTACATAGGTCTGGGGTGCCTGGGCGCGGAGTTCCTCCGCCTGCTCCTGATCCATGGAATTGCCGATGGCGCCCCCCGTGAGCGCGCCCGCCGCCGCGCCGATCAGCGCGCCCGCACCGCCGTTGCGGGGACCGCCAATGGCCGCGCCGGCAATGGCGCCCATCGCTCCGCCGATCAGGGCGCCGGAGGCCGTGTTGTTCGGCTGCCCGTTCGGATACTGGCAGCCCGTCAATACCACCGCCGAGACCGCCATCACCAAAGTCAAAGCTGTCAATTTGATTTTCATATTTAGCCCATTTAACTGTTTTAACCATTCGGTTACTTGGACAAATAATCATGCTCCGCATTCAAGAAATTTCAACTGAAAACGACGAACCCGCTAGGCCCGTGGATGCGCGGCGTCATAGGCTTTCTTCAAGCGCTCGGTCGTCACATGAGTATAAATCTGGGTCGTGACCAGATGAGCGTGGCCGAGCAATTCCTGCACACTGCGCAAATCGGCGCCGGCGTCCAGCAGGTGCGTGGCGTAACTATGACGCAATTTGTGCGGCGTCAGGCCCGGATCCAGTCCGGCAATGACCAGATATTGTTTCAAGCGCCGGGACAGTTGCAGGGGATTGAGCGGCGCGGCTTTTTTGGTCTCCGCAAAGAAAACCGGCAACGGGCCGGCCGGCGGCTGTTTCAGCACGCCCCAATAATTTTGAATCGCCTTCCAGGCCGGTTCGCCAATGGGCACGAGCCGTTCCTTTTTGCCTTTGCCGCGCACGCGGACGAGTCGCTCGCTCCAATCAATGTCCTCCGCGCGCAGGCCGCACAGTTCGCTGATCCGCAGGCCGCAGGAGTAAATCGTCTCGAGCACCGCCACGTCGCGCAGGCACACGGCGGTTGAAATGGGACGGCCGGGCCCCTTCCTTGATATCCGGCGCTCCAGCAATTTCAGCGGCGCGGCCAGCAGATCAAGGATCTGCTGGCGCGTGAGGTATTTCGGCAGACGCCGTTCCCGTTTTGGCAGTGCCAGATTCTTGATCGGCAGGGTTTCCAACATCCCCTGCCGCATGAGGAATTTGTAAAACGTCCGCAACGCGGAAAAACGCAGCTGCGTCGCCGCGCGGCTCAGATGGTTCCGCCCCAGATACCGCAAATAATTACGGAAATCATCGCGCTGCAATTTTTCCCAGGCGGGAGCCGATTTGCGCTCGTCCAGATGCCAGCGCGCAAATTCCGTCAGGGCCTGCCGGTAATTACGTTGGGTGTACACCGACGCGCCCCGGTCCGTCGCCAGATGCATGAGGAACTTGCGAACCCACGGGTCGCGGATCTCCGCCGGGCGGGGAACCCCGCCATCCCGCCGGCCTGGTTCGAGGGGAGAATCGTTCATGTCAACGGGCCTCCGTACCGCCGATTATTCTCCATCGCGCGGCGGGAATTCAAACGTGACCTTGCCTTTGTCGTCCATCACCAAAAATGCCGGAAAGGGCCGGCCCGCCTTGGAAATGAACTGGTTAAGCAGGTCGGTTTTACGCACCGTGAGCAACTTCTGTAACTGCGGTGTTTCAATCGGCTGTTGCAAAATCATTTTGCCGACCTTGAATTTGCACGGCTTTTTGTCCACCTGCGATTTTTCGCAAAGGTAAGCGGCTTCGGTTTCAAAGACATTGCCGCCGCACCTCGGACATTTACCCAGCGGCGCCTTCCCCGTGAAATCAATTTTCTCCGCGGGTTCCTTCGGTTTACGGCCCGCACCGGCCCTGCCCCTGGCCTCGCGGGGCGGAAATTCAAATCCAACCTTGCCATCTGTCCCGGCCGCCAAAAAGGCCTTGAAGCTGCGGCCGGTCCGTTTGGAGATGAATTTTGTCAACAAATCGGTTTTGCCGGTGGCCAGCAGCTTTTTCATCTGTTCCGGCGCGATTTCCTGCTGCAAAATGATCTTGCCGGAGCGGAAATCACACGTCTTGCCCGCGCCCGTCGCCTTCTCGCACAGGTAGTTCATCCCGGCGTCAAAGACCTGAGCGCCGCACTTGGGACATTTGCCCAACGGTTCCTTGCCGGTGAAATCCACCGGTGGCGCGGCCTCGCCGTTTGCGTTCTGGTCGTTCCCGAAATCAAATTCCAGCTTGAACTCGCCGTTCATCTTCAGCACGGCGGCAAACGGCCTGCCCATCTTGCTGCGAAATCCCTGCAGCGGGCCGATTTGTTTCTCACTGATGAGTTTCTCCACCTCCTCGATTTCGAACATGCGGCCGGCCACGGTCTTCCAGATGGCAAAGTCGCACTTCTCGCACTGAAACTGTTTGTATTTTTCGTGAACCTCCCCGCCGCATTTGGGACAGCGGGTCACCAGGACGCCAAAATCGCCGGGGATGGTGTCGTGCTCGTATTTTTTGGCGCGCTCCACGATGTGCCGGGTCATGTCCGCGATTTCGGACATGAACTCGTCGCGGCTTTTCTGCCGGCGCTGGATCTGATGCAGCTTGAATTCCCAATCGCCGGTCAGTTCCGGTTTCGTCAGTTCGGGAATCCCGAGTCCGTTGAGCAGTTCCATCAACGAAAACGCCTTGGCCGTCGCCTGCAGCTCGCGCCCGTTGCGATGCATGTACTGCTCGTAAATCAGTCCTTCGATGATGGCCGCCCGCGTCGCCGGCGTCCCCAGGCCCTTCTCGTGCATGGCCTCGCGGAGTTCATCGTCCTCGACCAGCTTGCCGGCGCCTTCCATCGCCGACAGCAGCGTGGCTTCCGAGTACCGCGGCGGGGGCTTGGTGACGTTTGATTTCACCTCGACGGCGGTGGTCTTGACCGTTTCGTTCGGTTTGACGGGCGCCAGATTCGCGGCGTCCTCGTCCTCCGCTTCCTTGCCATAAACCGTCAGCCAGCCGGGCGTCACCAGCACCTTGCCGCTGCTCTTGAACGGTTCGCCCTCGACGCGGGTGATGCGCGTGGTTTCGAGAAATTCGGCGGCGGGATAGAAGATCGCGAGAAACCGCTTGGTCACCATGTCGTAGATCTTTTGTTCCGGCTCGGACAGGCCGCGCGGGGCCTGCGTGGTAGGGGTGATGGCAAAGTGATCGGAAACCTTGGCATTGTTGAAAATCCGTTTGTTCGGGCGCACCCAGCCATGCTCAAGAATGTTCGATGCCAATGTGGCATAACGGGTCACGAAGGTGGTCCCGCTGCCGGGTGAGCGGCCCGATAACATCTCCAACGTGCTTTTCACCGTGCCGATGTAATCCTCCGGCAGCGCGCGCGAATCCGTGCGCGGGTAGGTCAACACCTTGTGCCGCTCGTAAAGCGCCTGCGCCACCCCCAAGGTGTTCTTGGCGCTGAAACCGAAACGCGAGTTCGCGTCGCGCTGCAAACTGGTCAAATCGTACAACAACGGCGACAGCGACGTGCTCGGCTTGCTTTCCTCGGTCACGACGCCGGGTTTGTCCAGGCACTTGTCATGAATCACCTCGGCCCGGGGTTTTTCCCACAGGCGTTCCGCTTTGAGCTGGTCGTCGCCGCTCTTGCCATCGCTCCTCGAAAACTGTTCGTCAAACCAGCGTCCGGTGTATTGGCCGGCCGCCGCGTCGAAGGTGGCAATGACCTCCCAGAAATCGCGCGGCACGAACTTGCGAATCTTCTGTTCGCGCTCAACCACAATGGCCAGGGTGGGAGTTTGCACCCGGCCGACGGTGGTTTTGTAAAATCCGCCCGACTTCGAATTAAAAGCCGTCATCGCCCGCGTGCCATTGATGCCCACCAGCCAGTCGGCCTCCGACCGGCTGAACGCCGCATCGGCCAGCGGCAGCATGGCCTCGTCATCCCGCAAGCGTTCAAAACCTTCGCGAATGGCCGACGGCGTCATGGATTGCAACCAGAGGCGTTTGATGGGCTGCTTCGCCTTGGTGAATTTGACAATGTTGCGGAAAATCAGTTCGCCCTCGCGCCCCGCGTCGCAGGCATTGATGAGCGCGCTCACGTCCGCGCGTTTGATCAGCTTTTTCAGCACCCGCAAGCGCGGCTCGCTTTTCTCAATGGGCAGCAGGTCAAAATGCGGCGGGATGACGGGCAGACATTTAAATGTCCATTTGCCGCGCGCCGCCTCGACGCCTTCGGGCGGAACGATGGTGAGCAGATGGCCGACCGCCGATGAGACGACGTACTGGTCGCTCTCGAAGTAATCTTCGACTTTCTTGAACCCGCCGAGCGCCTTGGCAATGTCGCTGGCGACGGACGGTTTCTCCGCGATGATAAGTGACTTGCCCATTTGTTGGGCCGCAAGCTCGCGGAGAAAATCTCCTTTGTCAACCTCCGCGCGATCGACCCGGATGGAAAACGGGCCGGGAAATCGCCGTTCCCATCCCTGCGCAAGGCTTCCTCCAGCCTCCGGGGTGGTGTCCTAATCAGGTAGGGATGGCGCGCTGCGCCGTCCGCGCCGCGTTCAGCGGCGCTAGGTGTGAGATGTGTGGAATTTGGGTGGGGAGGTGATTCATTTCGCCCGCTGCTACGCGGGCGAGGACATCGCAGCGCGATGTCCCTACCGCCGCCAAATTCGGACACTACCGCCTCAGGACGGCAATTGACAGAAACAATTGGTTGTGCGGACAATGCCAAAAATCCAAACCGGATGACGATGCCAAACCAAGCCATTTCGACCGATTCGTTGCTTCAGGAAACGCGCACGTTTCCGCCGACGCCGGAAACCCTGCGCCGCGCGCACCTCCATGCCGCGCAATACCACGCCCTGTATGAACGCTCGATTCGCGAGCCGGACGCGTTCTGGCTGGAACAGGCGGACACCCTGGATTGGTTCAAGAAACCCACCGTCGCGCGAAAATTCACCTGGAACACCGACGCACGAATCATCCGGCACACCTGGTTCGAGGATGGCCAGCTCAATGTGACCGTCAATTGCCTTGATCGGCATTTAAAGACGAAGACGCGTGATAAAATCGCCATTATCTGGCAGGGCGAACCGGAGGCGGAGGTAAAAAAAATAACCTACGCGGAACTCCATGCCGAGGTCTGTAAATTCGCGAATGGCCTGAAATCGCTGGGCGTTCGGAAAGCCGACCGGGTGGCGATTTACATGCCGATGGTCCCCGAAGCCGCGGTCGCCCTGCTCGCCTGTGCGCGCATCGGCGCCATCCATTCGGTCATCTTTGGCGGGTTCAGCGCGGATTCGCTGGCCGACCGTATCAACGATTCGACCTGCAAGGTGCTCATCACCGCCAACGTTTCGCTGCGCGGCGGCAAAAGCATCCCCCTCAAGGCCATCGCCGATGAGGCCTTGCAAAAAACCCCGAGCATTGAAAAGGTGGTGGTCATCAAACGCAACAACGAGCCGTGCCATATTGATGCCAACCGTGACGTTTGGTATCACGATTTGATGGCAAAGGCTGATAAAGGTGGGGCGAGCGTACCCGCGAGCCGGCTCGTCAGTAGCCTCGCCCCACCGGATTGCCCGCCGGAAACGATGAACGCCGAGGATTTTCTGTTCATCCTTTACACCTCCGGCTCGACCGGCAAACCGAAGGGCGTCGTCCATAGCACCGCCGGTTATCTGTTGTGGACGGCTCTGACCCACAAGTACGTGTTTGATATCCACGACGACGACATTTATTTCTGCACGGCGGACATCGGCTGGGTGACCGGCCATAGTTACGTGGTTTACGGGCCGTTGTGCAATGGCGCCACGACGGTGATGTTCGAAGGCGTGCCGACCTGGCCAGACGCCGGGCGGTTCTGGAAAATTGTGGAAAAATTCAAGGTCACCGCGTTTTACACCGCGCCGACGGCCATTCGCGCGCTCATCCGGCTCGGTGAGGAATGGCCGGGCAAATACGATTTGAGTTCGTTGCGCGTGCTCGGCTCTGTCGGTGAACCCATCAACCCCGAAGCCTGGGTGTGGTACCATCGCGTCATCGGCAAGGGCCGCTGCCCCATCATGGACACCTGGTGGCAGACGGAGACCGGCGGATTCATGATCACACCCCTGCCCGGCGTTCATACGCTCAAACCCGGCAGCGCAAACCGCCCGTTCCTGGGCGTCGAGCCGGTGGTATTGCGCGATGACAACACGGAATGCGCGCCGAACGAGGGCGGCAAGTTGTGCATCAAGAAACCGTGGCCGGGCATCATGCGCACCACCTGGGGCGATCATGACCGGTTCATCAACACCTATTTCATGACCTACAAAAACATGTATTTCACCGGCGACGGCTGCCGCGTGGATGCCGACGGCGATTACTGGCTGATGGGCCGCGTGGATGACGTGGTGAACGTCTCCGGCCATCGCATCGGCACGGCGGAAGTCGAAAGCGCGCTGGTCAGCCATCCGAAGGTGGCTGAGGCAGCCGTCGCGCCCATGCCGCACGACATCAAAGGCCAGGCGCTTTATGCTTTCGTGACCCTGAAGGACGGCATTGCCGAAAGTGAAGAATTAAAAAAAGAGCTCGCGCAGCACGTCCGCAAGGAAATCGGCGCGATTGCCGTGCCGGACAAAATCCAATTCGCGCCCGGCCTGCCGAAGACGCGTTCCGGCAAAATCATGCGCCGCATCCTGCGCAAGATTGCCGAGGACCAGACCGACCAGATCGGCGACATCACCACGCTGGCCGACTCGGCAGTGGTGGAGGCCTTGGTCAAGGGAAAGCAATGACTGGCGAGACGGCAAACTGATTCAACGCCAGGATGCCAAGGCGCAAAGTCGCGGAGCGACGCGATGACACTAGCCCGGCATTTCAATGCCGGGTTGGTCGTGAAATCAATACAAGTCCCGGAGGGACGACAGAGGTTTGCCGGATGAAATGGAAGGAAATGGTCGGAACATTGTGGCGTTCGTACTGCCGTCCCTGCGGGACTCGTGCTGATACCAACGATGACCCGCCGTCGAAACGGCGGGCTAATGTCGGGTTGTCCCGTTGAGACGAGCGTGGGCGGACGGGGCGCACCGCAAACCACGCCGGGATTTTCAAATGGCGGCCTTCTGCCGAAAGCGGCTACGCCGAAGGCGGAAACGCAGGCAGAATCGACGCTAAAACCACGCTCCGCACTCCGCATTTGAAACGGCTCTTTTCCTGAATCCAGTTTGGGATGGACGATTGGGGCAATTGGCGTTTGAATTTGTTTCAGCGCAAAAACTGTAACCTAAAGTCAACAACTCGTAACACTCACCAGCAAATGAAGCCAAAAAAATACTGGGTAAGTCGGCACAGGACGCTGCCATCCTCGTTCTCATCTATTGAGTAGGAGACGATATAAGGAGTCTCTGACTTTTTCAGAATGAGTCTCGTGACCATGACTCCTACGAAATTCAGAGCCGACTCACGTCGGCTGCTACGCTGGGAATCCACGGTGCTGGTGCTGGCACATCTCAGTTTTGAGCAGTGGCCTGGCGGTTCAATCCCAAGGGGATTGCGCCCTTCAGCCCAAGGTTGCCCCGATTTTTCGGGGCTACCTTGGGTCCATATCCGGAAATGGAAACAACGCCAACGGCGTTGTGGCCAAGATGATGGACCCACGGTCGCGGAATGGCCGCAACCGTGTTGCGGTTGGAAATGGTTGGGGACGATGACCCAGGGTGGCTCGTTCCTCGCAACCCTGGGCTTTGAGACGGAATCCCGTCGGGATTCTTGGACGGCGCATTCAACCCTGCAAGCAACTGGGATGCGCCCGGTGCCGGTGTATCGAACTGCTTGCAGACTTCACCAAAAACATTACCATCCACGCCGATGAAACTTGCTCTGGCAGTCTTGGTTTATGTGCTGATTGGCGTCGTTTTGGGCGCAGGCATTTTGCTGACGGTCGCCGGCAAACCGTGGTTCCTGATTGCCGCCGTCATCGCCTACGTCGTTGCGTTCGGCAAAATCGGCTGCATGACCCATTGAACTTCGGAGATAGGAGTTAGGAGTTTGGAAATCCCCGTC
>JBEKKN010000021.1:0-39316 GCA_050010675.1 Verrucomicrobiota bacterium
CGTTTTTTCAAATCGGCGATCTTCCGAGCGCAGCCCGCCCGAATCCCCGGCCTGCAAGCGCGTTAAATTCGATTGCAGCGCGTCCAAGTGAAATGTTAAGTTCAAGGTCATAGTGATTGGTGGAGAATCAGTCCGCCGTTCTGACAAGCGCAAGAATGGCTGCCTTGATTGGAGCGGAAAGTTTTGCCCAAGCGGTGACTACTTGAGACAAGTCAGGACAGGACGGGATTGAATTTCGGGAGTCTATTCGGGAGTCTCCGTGAGATTCCCCTTTATTGACGGGCAAAACATTGGGGTTCGAATCCCCCTCTCTCCGCCAGTTTGATTTCATTGGTGTTTTGTTAAAAGTGATGGTCAGTGGCAACAAATCCGCCCCGGTTGGGATTATTTGCCGGTGTCATTTACGACGGACTTCGCTTAAATTTCGCGCTTTTCAATGAATGCCAGAATGCTGGCCAAAGAATGAATTAACAAATCGGAGATGGCTTATGACTGCTGATCAACGGCGTGGCAGAGTGAATTCCATGTCGCAGGTATTTCGTTTGTAACAATTTCCCTTAGCGGCTGTCTTGCGGTTAAATGGCACCAACCGAAATGACCGACAGCGCCCATTCTTCCGCGCAACTGGACGAATCCGCCGTGGCCGCCGTGCGGGGCGGCGATGCTGAACGCTACCGCGAACTCGTCGAACGCCACGAACGTCGAGTGTTTGCCGTCGCGTGGAGCCGGCTCGGCGATGCTGCGCTGGCAGAAGAAGCCACGCAGGAGGCGTTCATCCGTGCCTATCGACGGCTGTGGCTGCTCGGCGACGGCGCGAAATTTTCCGGCTGGGTCAACACCATCGCCCGCCGGGTCGCGATCAACTTCGGCCTGCGCCACCGTCGCGAACTCAACAAACGCGAGCGCTGGGCGCTGGAAATGTCCAACGGCCCCGCCGGAGAAAATTCCGCCTTGGAAACCGATCCGATGCACACGCCGGAAACCCTGCGTCAGACGCTGACAGAACTGCCGCCCGCACATCGTGAATGTCTGGTGCTATTTTATCTCGAAGGCAAGAGCGGCGCGGAAGCGGCGGCAGCGCTGGGCATTTCCGAATCCGCCTTGCGCGTGCGTCTGCATCGCGCCCGTGCCGCCATACGCGAACGACTGGAGGAGAAACTCGAGGGTTCCCTATCCAGTCTGCGTCCGGCCAAAACCCTTGTTCCCGCCGTCATGGCCGCCGTGCTGGCTTCCTCCTCCGCCAAAGCTGTTACGGCAGGCAGCATTGGCACTGCGGTTACCGGGGCGTTGTCCAAATTTGGTATTCTCAAAGGGCTCGCGAGTGCTTCCGTCAATCTTATCCTGCTGCCTGCATTTGTCTTGAGCTGGTTGTTTATGCGGTTGGATCTGCGAAACTTTCGTGATCGCGATGGCTTCCGCGCCAGGCTTTTTCGACAGAACACCTGGCTGATCATTTTGGTGATGGTTCTATTTGGAGCTGGCTTCTGGTTTTTTCAGCCGGTTTTCAAGACCGTTGACTCACGCGGCATGGTCGTCCCGGCTTACACCGCCATGAGCCTTGTGGCGGGCATCCTCCTGCTATTGAGCCTGCGGATGGCGCGGCGTCTGATGGTTATTTGGAACCGGTATTTTGCCAGCATGGTTGCCACCAACCTGATGGCTGGTTTTCTTATATTGGCAGTAGCGCTGGGTTGGATGCCGATTATTTGGGTTGGTTTCTTCGTCCTCATCCAAGCCGTCATGCAGATGGCTTTTTACGCGGAACGCCCGCTGCGAACGGACTACAATTTATTTCTCCGGGCAGCGGAAAGAATTTTGCCCGGCGGGCAGGCAGTTTCTTCAGTCCTGTCGGAACAATTCCAGGCCACCGAGGCGGACAGGTTTCGCTTTGCTCGTTTTCTTGGAAAGCGATGGTTGGTGAGCAATTTTCGACGCGCCAATGACAGTCTAATCCTGCAACTCACATCCGTAAAAGCAACGTTCCAAAGTTTGACGTGGAACCTTGCGTACTTGGTCTTCCGCCGAAAAAGCTCCAGTCTCGTCTTGCGAGCGGATGGAACGGCGCTGGCAACGCTTGAGGCAGCCGATTTGAAAATTCTAAACCGGATATACCAGGGCGGTCAACTGGAGCCACAATCATTGGAGTCCTGCGTGACCGCTGCTGCTACGCTCGCGTGGCAACAATTCCGCGCCGGCGACCCGGCGGCTGCCGAGCGCACGCTCGGTCAGGTTCCTGATTCGGAAGTTTTTATCCGTCCGGTCAAAAAATCAATGTCCACGCAGTTGCAAAGGGCCTTTGTCATCGGCGTGGCCGGGTTCGTCGCCATCCAGATGTTTTATGTCATAGGTCTGATGAAGTCATTGAATATCTCAATAGTGTCCCCTCAAGCGTGGTCGCAGCAGGAATACAAACGCGCGATGAATGACCTGCATAAGGCCAAGACCGAAGAGAAACGATTTTATGCGCTTGGCGCTGCCGCCAAGGAGAGTTTTGATTCTGGCAAGATTGATGACGCGCGTAATTTTGCCCAAGAATTGATGGCGCTGACCCCGAAATACACAAACGACTGGAATTACGGCAATGCCGTCCAAGACGCCAACCTCGTGCTGGGCCGGATTGCGGTGCGCGAGGGGAAAATTGACGAGGCAAAAAACTTTCTGGCAGCGTCCGGCAAGAGCAATGGTTCACCCCAGATGAACAGCTTTGGCCCTAACATGAGCCTGGCGCTTGACCTGCTGAAAAAGGGCGAACGTGACGCCGTGCTGGAACATTTCATGCGTTGTCGCATGTTCTGGAAAAAAGATCACGGCAAACTCGACCTGTGGATGTCGGAAGTTATCGCAGGCAAAACCCCGGACTTCGGGGCGAACTTGATTTACTGAATCGAGGCGTGAGTCTGCCAGCAGCGGTTAAAAAAATCTCCGTGATCGAATAGAGAATCCCCAGGCACTTATAAGCTCGATATTACAATCGGAACCGAACTGAAGTTCTCAATTTTTCACACCGGCGAAGGATGATAACCAAAACTTTTTCCATGTGCTGCCTTCTGGAACTGCGAGAGACACCGGCTGACAGGTATTTGCTGAGACACTCCGGTACAGGAATGTCACGTGTGACGCGGGTAGGATGAAGTTTGCTTAGCCTTGCCTCGGTTCCTTCCCTTGTTTACGTTTGATCCGTCCATTTTATGAACTTTCTAAAATATTCACGGTTGACCTTGCTCGCCAGCTTGCTGGCCTCGTCGGTCGCGCTGGGTGGGAATCCGCTGGTCACCAATATCTTCACCGCCGATCCCTCGGGGCGGGTCTTCAACGGGCGGCTTTACGTTTACACCTCGCACGATCTCCCGGACGCCACCTACTGGGACATGGTGGATTGGCGCCTGCTCTCGACCGCCGACCTGGTCACGTGGAAGGATCATGGCTCGATTTTTCGCGTGAAGGACTTTGCCTGGGCGACACATTGGGCCTGGGCGCCGGATTGCGTCCAAGCAAACGGTAAGTATTATCTCTTCCTGCCGGTGGACCGCACGAAGATCGGCGTTGCGGTTGGCGATCATCCGGATGGGCCATTCAAGGATGCCATCGGGAAGCCGCTGATTGACAACGCGCTCCTGCCGGACGCCGGCCAGGAACCGATTGATCCGGCCGTGCTTCAGGACGATGACGGCCAGACCTACCTGTATTTCGGCTGCCGCAAGCCGGAGGTGGTGAAGCTCGATCCATCCCTCACCAAACTGGCCGGGAGCCTCCAAACCGTTTCTTTACTGGATGCGCAAGGCAAGCCGGTTCCCCTGGCGGGGCCGGGCAAGGACCCGGTTTTGCCCGAGGGCTACGCCGAAGCACCGTTTGTTTTCGAAAGGGCCGGAAAATACTACTTCGTTTATTCCGACGGCTGGGCGCCTTCGGCCACGCAGGTTTATGCCATCGGCGATCATCCGATGGGACCGTTCACCTATGCGGGCAAGGTGATGGAGCACGCCGCCTCCGTCACGCAACACGGCTCGGTGGTCGAGTTCAAGGGCAAATGGTACGTGCTTTATCACACGAGCGAACTTTCGAATGGAAACGCCTTCCGCCGCTCGGTTTGCATTGATGAATTGACCTTCGACGCAAACGGCCGGATCAACACCGTCATTCCAACCAAAAACGGCCCGGCCCCCGCCGCCGCCGACCCGGGTTCCCAGTAGCCGATCCTGCTGAAACGATTGTGTGATTCGCGGTTCCCGGTTCGACTTCGGTTCCAGTCGCGGGACGATGACCGGCAACCGGCTTAACCCTGAAACCGAAGTTAAATTTCTACGTTAGCGGAGTGTGGCCGTCCCGGCCGCAGCAACGTGGGATGAGTGAGCGGTTGGAAACTTTTTTGTGGCTGAAAAGAAGCCTGTTGCTGCGCCCGAAGACGGGCGCACTCCGGGACGGACAGTCAACCCGCCGCCACCGGCAACTTCGGAATTCGAGCTTAATCCGTTTCGTTTTATTGGCGGGATGCCTTGCCTGGCCAACCCGATTTGCTTTTGCCAAACAGGGCCTGGTCCAACGAAAAGCGGCCGCCGCCGGCCAGCAAAAGGGCGACGTAACCAGCGGAATAAATAAATGCGAGTTCACCCATCCCGGTTACGGCTTTGTGAACCATGATGAAGGCGACGCCGAGGTCGATGACCATGGTCAGTGCGGCAAAGCGGGTCAACAGGCCCATGGCGAGCAGCAGGGCGCCCGCGGTTTCGGCAAATGTGACCAGAGCGAGGCTAGGCACCGAGCCAATACCCAGCGGATCGGGGAATTTTGACGACATGACACCAAAGTGACTCAGCTTCTCCAGGCCGTGGTTAAGAAACATGGTCAGCCCAAGCCAAAGCCGGAGGACCAGCAATCCGAGGCTGGTGAATGCGGAATCATTTCCAGGAGAGAAGATTTTTTTCATGGGGGCTATTATTTACCCGCAACACAACCGTATGGCCAGTGTTTTAAAGACTGGCCAGACGGCGGCTCAGAGTCATGACTGGGTTTCTAAAGCTGATCACACCACCCGTATCAAATCCGTCGCCGGGTAACGGACCTTGGCGAGGCCGGCATATTTGTCATTTGCCGAACGATAGCCCAGGGCGCAGCAGACAACCGTAGCGTAGTCGCTGTTTTCCAGACCGAGCACGCGGTCGTATTCGCCGGGCACAAAGCCTTCCATGGGACAGGTGTCCACGCCCAGAACGGCGGCGCAGGTCATCAGGTTGCCCAGCGCGATGTAAGCCTGCCGGGTCGCCCATTCGTGCGCGATTTTGCTGCGCGGGCCGGCGACCAGGTCACCCACCATCATGCCGCGATAGCTGCTCAGCGCTCCCGCGGGAAGGTTGCGGACCTGGCTGGTGAGGGCGAGAAACCGGTCGATGTCCGCCTCGGTCATTTTCGTGCGGGCGGTGAACACGATATAATGCGAGCTATCCACGACCTGCTTTTGGTTCCAGGAATGGGGGAGCAACGCCGCGCGCTTGGCGGCTTCCTGGATGACAAGGAAGCGGTAGGGCTGCAACCCGTACGAACTCGGCGAAAGCACGAGCGCGCGTTCAAGCGCCTGCCAGAGGTCGGCGGAGATTTTTTTATTGGGATCAAATACCTTGGTCGCGTAGCGCCATTCCAGTGCGGTGAGAAGTTGTGGTGTGGTCATTGGATTCATGGTTTAAATTAATTTCGTCCGCTGAAAGTGACATAAGTCTGCCGAAATGCAAATCGCAGATGTGATTTCACTGTCGTTTTGACTTTTGGCCGCGAACAGGCCAATTTTCGCCGCATGAATTTGCCGGTTCTTCGCGTCCGACGCGCGACCACGGACGACCGTAAAAGCCTCAAGGCGCTCTGGCAATCCATGCTTTTGCCGGCCGATGAACTGGAGAAACGCCTGACAGAATTTCAGGTGGTCGTCACCGCCGATGACAGCGCGCTGGGCGCCATTGGCATTCAAATCGTCCGGCAGCATGCCTGGTTGCACAGCGAAGGTTACCTTGATTTCGCGCACGCGGACGAGGCACGGCAGCTGTTTTGGGAACGCGTCCAGACACTGGCGTCCAATCACGGCGTCTTCCAGCTCTGGACGCAGGAGAGTTCCCCGTTTTGGTCCCAACTGGGCTTTCGTCCTGCCAGCCCTGGCAAACTTTCCGAACTGCCCCCGGAATGGCAGGCGGCCCGCGGCGAATGGTTCGTGCTCCAGCTCAAGGATGAAGCGGCCATCAAACAGGCGCTCGACAAGGATTTTGCCACCTTCATGTCCGCGGAAAAGCGCAACACGGAACGCACCCATGAACAAGCCCGCACCCTGAAAAACATCATCACCATCATCGGCTTCGCCATCGGGATTTTGTGCTTAGGCTTTGCGGCCTACCTGCTCGTCCACCGCAACTCATTTTCACCGGGTCCCTGACGGCAGCGTAAATTCGTCCGCGTGATAAGAACTCCGCACCATCGGTCCGCTGGCGACGTGCAGGAAACCCATTTCTTCAGCAGAAGCCTTGAAATGGGCAAAGCGCTCCGGCGTGACGAATGCCACCACGGGCAGATGTTTTAACGTCGGCTGCAAATACTGGCCGAGCGTCAGGATGTCACATCCCGCCGCGCGCAAATCGCGCAGGGCCGTCAACAATTCCGCTTCCGTCTCGCCCAGACCGAGCATCAGGCCGGATTTGGTGTAAATCGTGTCACCGCGCCGGGCTTTCACCTTGCGCAGAACATTCAAGGACCGGTCGTAAGTGGCGCGATGACGCACATCCGGCGTCAGGCGCCGCACGGTTTCGAGGTTGTGATTGAAAATGTGCGGGTTCGCCGCCAGCACGGTATCGATGGAATCGTCGTGATCATTGAAATCCGGCACCAACACTTCGATGACAATACCGGGATTTAATTCGCGCACCATTTCAATCGTGCTGCGGAAATGATTCGCCCCGCCGTCCGCCAGGTCGTCGCGGGCGACGGCGGTGATGACGATGTGGCGCAACCGCATTCGCCGGGTCGCTTCGGCGACGCGCAGCGGTTCGTCCGCCTCGAGGGCGAGCGGTCTGGCCGTGGACACTGCGCAAAAGCCGCAGGCGCGCGTGCAACGGTCGCCGGCAATCATGAAGGTCGCCGTCCCTTTGCTCCAGCATTCCCAATGGTTTGGGCATTTGGCGCTTTCGCAGACCGTGTGCAGCTTCAGCTCGTCAAGCAGGCTGCGCGTGCGCGCGAAGCTGTCCGACGTGGGCAGTGTGATGCGCAGCCATTCCGGCAGGCGCGGTCGCGGTTTTAATTCAGTCGTCGTCATTCAAAAAATCTGACACGGATTTCACAGATTAACACGGATTTATTTCTAATTCGTGAAAATCCGTGCAATCCGTGTCAAACATCTGCTTTCATTTCTGTTTCAACTGTTCAAAAAATCCGGGTAACTGTTCCGGGCCGAAATCCGCCAGCACCTTGCCGTTCACCTCAATCACCGGCGCGAGATCCTGGCCGGACAGCTGCACCATTTCGTCAAAGGCCGCTTCGTTGGTAATGACATCCAGTGTTTCATATTCGATGCCGTTTTCATCAAGCCAACGTATCGCCTTGTGGCACCATGGGCAGTACGATTTGATGAATAAACGGGTTTTCACCAGGGAAAGTTAACCACGGATGAACACAGATGAACACGGATTTCCAAAGGACATAGCGCGGCCGCTTTTGTTCTTTCGCATTTCCGGTGACATGTCAGCCGCCGATTTGCGCCTGGTAACTTTCCGGCGACAGCAGGACGTTCAATTCAGCAGGATTGCTCAATTTAATTTTGAAAAACCAGCCACCCGCGTAAGGCTCGGTGTTCGCCAGGGCTGGATTGTCCACAACCGCCTTGTTGGTTTCCAGAATCTGGCCGCTGACCGGCGAATAGATGTCGCTCGCGGTCTTGACGGATTCCACCACCGCAGTGGCCTCGCCACTTTTGAATTGCTTGCCGGTTTCCGGCAGTTCGACGAAGACAATGTCGGTCAACTCGTGCTGGGCATGGTCGGTGATGCCGACGGTCGCCGTGTCGCCGCTGACGCGGACCCATTCGTGGGATTTGGTGTATTTGAGGTCGGAAGGAACGTTGCTCATAAATTTTTCGCCCGCAGATTACGCGGATTACGCGGATTCTCAATTCCAATTTTTGACACGAATTTCACGGATTAACACGGGATTATTTTTAATTCGTGAAAATCCGTGAAATCCGTGCCTTATTGATTCTGCTCAGGCATTTGTTTCTGATTCCGGTCGATCATTTGCTGGTTTGTTTTGATGATCCTGTCGTATCGGCGCTGGTTCGTTTGGTCCTCCTGTTCCTCGGGTGACAGGCATCCCGCCAGCAGCAGGGCCAACGCGGCGCCGTAGAGAATGATCACGAGCTGTTTCATGGCTTGTTCACGGGTTGATAAATCGGTTTCGGCACGACGAGGGCAGGGGAGTATTTGCCGCGGATTTCAATTTCAATCTGCGTCTCCGGCCTGGCCAGGGCCGGCGTCACGTAACCCATCCCAATGCCGATGCCCAACGACGGGCTTTGGGTGCCGCTGGTGACCGTACCCACGTTGGTGTCGTTCGCCCAAATCTGATAATGCGGCCGCGGTGGCGGTGATTTTCCCGTCATCTTGAAGGCAATCAATTTTTTGCGGACGCCGTTGTTTTTTTGCTCCGCCAGGGTCTTTCGGCCGACAAATTCGCCCTTGTCGAGGGCAACGAAAAACCCGAGACCGGCTTCCATCGGCGTCGTTTTTTCGTCCAGTTCATGGCCATAAAGCGGGTAACAAACCTCCGTGCGCAGCGTGTCGCGCGCGCCGAGGCCGCAAGGTTTCAGACCAAACGGCCGGCCGGCCTCCAGCAGCGCGTCCCAGATTTGCCGGATGGAATCGTCGCGACCAACAATTTCGAATCCGTCCTCACCGGTGTAACCAGTCCGTGAAACCAGCACATCGTTGCCGTGGAAGGGGAAGCCGCCGATCTGGTTCTTTTTCAAATCGGTCACGCAGCCGGCCCGGGTCGCGCAATTCGAATCGCCCGCAATGCACTGCCCGATGAATTCCCGGACTCGCGGGCCCTGCACCGCCACGGCAGCGTAACGGTGCGACGCATCGGTGACGTGTAGTTCACTGGACCGTGGAAATATTGTGGCCTGGGCCAGCAACCAGGCGACATCCGGTTCGACCCTCGAAGCATTGATGATGAGCAGGTAAACCTCAGCCGAAAGCCGGTATGCGTAGAGATCGTCAATGACCCCGCCGTGTTCGTTGCACATCAGGGTGTACTGGCCCTGGCCCGCGGTCAGTTTGCGGATGTCATTGGTGAGTGTGTGGTTCAGAAAATCAGCCGCCCCGGCGCCGCTGACGGTGACTTCGCCCATGTGCGAGATGTCGAAGATGCCGGCGGCGTTGCGGACGGCCTGGTGTTCCTCGACGATGCTCGTGTACTGCACGGGCATTTCCCAGCCGCCAAAATCAATCAGCTTCGCACCCAGCTTTTGGTGCGCGTCAAAAAGTGGCGTGCGGTTCAGCCCCATTTTTCCGTTTTCATCTGCTCTTTAGGCACGCCCATGCCGCGCAAGACAACGTCCTCAGCGAACTCAACCAGTTCGTTCGGGCCGCAGGCGTAGAAGACGGTGTTGGGCAGATCGTGGACGTGTTCCTTCACAAATTCCGGCGTGACGCGTCCGCGGCGCCCCTGCCAGGGGTCATTCTGATCCAGCCGGGTGCAGGTCACGTAAAAGTTGAAGTTAGGGTTCTCGAGTTCCAACTGGTGAAATTCCTGCTGGAAGATGATGCTGCGCGTCGTACGCACGCTGTAGAGCACCGTGATTTTGGTCTCCAACTTGCGCTGGGTGGCCTCGCGTACAAAACCGCGGAACGGCGTCACGCCCGAACCACCGGCGATGCAAACCAGGTGTTTGTTCGGCTCATACACGGGCAGAAACTTGCCGACGGGGGGAATGACAAAGAGCTTGTCGCCGGCCTTGGCCCAATCCACCAGCCGCGTGCCCATTTTGCCGTCGCGTTTGATGGTGACCTCGAAAAAGCCGCGGTCCAGGGCGCAGGAAGACAATGAGTAGGCGCGCTTGTAAGTCGGCGTGTCCGGCCAGTAAAGTGTGATGAATTGTCCGGTCTTAAAATCGGGATTGTAGCCGTCCGGCCATTTCAAGCGGATGGTTTTGGTGTCCGGCAGCTCCATGGTTGCCAGATCAATCGGCATTTCAAGAATTTCTTTGGCCATAATCGTCTAAAAAAAAAGACCCTATTAAATTCTCAAATCGACGGCAAGCTTACTGTGCGGTTTCCAACCGCTTGAGCACCTCCTGCGCGAGCAATTCGTAGGCAGCCGAGCCGGAGCTGTATTTGTCGTAATGAATGATGGGTTTGCCGAAGCTCGGCGCCTCGGCCAACCGGGTGCTGCGCGGAATGACGGTTTCAAACACGCGGGCCCCGAGCAAATTCCGCACTTCACCGACGACTTCATTGCAGAGTTTGGTCCGGCCGTCGAACATCGTCATCACCACGCCGAAGATATCCAGGCGCGGGTTGACGCCGGTCTCGCGGAGTTGCCCGAGGATGCGGTTCATCATCGAAATGCCCTCGAGGGCGTAATACTCGCATTGGAGCGGCACCAGCAAGCCGTCGCTGGCGGCAAAGGCGTTCAGGGTTAAAATCCCGAGCGACGGCGGGCAGTCAATGAGCACGACTTCAAATCGCCCGCTGTCTACAACCGGTTTGAGCGCGTTGGCGACGCGCAGCAGGTGATTGTCCAGGCGCGCCAGTTCGAGGTCGGCAGCGCACAAATCCACTTCGCTGGGCACAACCTCAAGGTGTTCAAAGGCGGTGCTTTTAATTTTATCGAGCAAGCCGCCTTCCCCCAGCAAAACCCGGTACGCACTGGCACCCTCCGTTTTTTCCAGGCCCACCCCGCTCGTGGCGTTGGCCTGTGGGTCGAGATCCAGGAGCAAAACGTGTCTGCCGACGGCGGCGAGACAGGCGGCCAGGTTGACGGCGGTGGTGGTCTTCCCTACGCCGCCCTTTTGGTTGGCGACCGCGATGACTTTGGTTGGCACCCGCCCGATTTAATGGCAAGAACGGCGGCGTTTCAAGTTTACAAGCGTCTGATATTGACCACGGGCAAGGGGGTTGCGAGTCATTTCGGACAGGATTTTATAGCGTTTTAAATGAAGCCGTGACCTGGCTCTGAGGCCCGATTGGAAAATTCCGCGAGGTTTTGGAGTGCGGCAGCCCTCTGCCGCTCTGCGCCCCGCCTGGCTTACGGGAGAAATAGCGGCAGTGGGCTGCCGCAGTCCAAGACGCTGGCGCGCAATCCGCCTAACTCAAGCCGTTTTGCCGGCTACAGTTTTTTGAGACCGCTCTAATTGCGGCAAGACGTCGAAAACCATTAACAGAACGTCGCGAAACGTTTTTTATGGCGGCAACGCGAGGTATCTTGGTGCAAGGGGAACGCTAATTGCCCGAGCTGGAATAGTTCACAAACTGTGCGCCGACTGGAATCTGGCCGAAGGAAGCGGGTGCGGGGGTTTGGAAGCTGCTGAACACAGGATTGGTGCTATTATCAGCGACCATGAACTGGTTGACGGGCTGCAGGGCTGATGGTGCTGCCGGAGTGGCTGATGCAAAGGAGCCAGTTTCGGGTGCGGCTGGTTGCATAAATGCCGTTGAGGCGGAATCCGGCCGCTGTGCAATGACCGCTCCAAACAGGAGCAACGCGCAAAGGGCCGTGGCAAACCCGCCCGCGAATACCGGCCTGGTATCAACCGCTTGAATCACCTTCATCAACCATGGCATCGAGGCAAACAAACGGCCTGACCAGCTTTCGGCAGCTTCCGTTTCCCCGTCACGGATGCGGGCCATCACCTGGCTTGAAAAATTGTTGAAATATCCCGGGGGCGGCGTTTCGTGGCGCTTGAGCGCCAGCAAACGGCGTAACGACTCGAAGTTCGGCTGATTTTCGTTCATGTTGCGTTCAGATAGTCAGATAACCATGCCTGCAATTGTTGTCTTGCGTAGAAAAGCCGCGATCTCACTGTCCCGATGTTGCACTTCATCACTTTAGCGATCTCATCGTGTGAATATCCCTGCACATCATGCATAACCACGACCAGTCTATGGGGTTCAGACAGCTTCATCAGGGCCGCGTTCAATTTTTCTTGAAGTTCAGTCAGCCCGGCCTCGCGTCGCGGGGTTTTATCAGAAATCAAGGCAACCAAGTCGGGGTCATGTTCAGCGTTGAAATCCAAGTCGTTAAGACTCATATGGATGCGATTTTTTCGCTGCTTAAGGTGGTTTATCGTCTTATTGACTGCAATCCGGTAAAGCCAGGTGTAAAAGCTGGAGCCTCCCTTGAATGACTTTAACGCCTGGAACGCCTTGATGAACGATTCCTGAGCCAGGTCGTTGGCGTCCTCGTGATTCGAGGTCATGTGGTAAACCGTGGCGTAAATGCGCTCCTGGTAGCGCTGCACGAGCTCGTCATAAGCCTCCAGGTCTCCGTTGCGCGCACGCCGCACGAGCACGCTCTCATCGGTTGGCGCGGAAGGCTCCGAGTCATTGCGGGCGACTGGTTCGGCCATAATCATGGGTACTTGACACAAACAACCAAACCGGCGGTTTGTTGCGCTAAAAAATCAGCCAGGTTTGACAAACCGGTGCGGCCGCTCGATTCCGGCAGGTTGCGCAATGCCCGGCCGGCCTGATCCAAAAAGCGGGCAATCACTTCGCGCGTTGGCTCAAATGTTTCATATTTTTCGAGCAATTCATTCACCGCGGGAAAATTCTCCGGCTGCCAGTCCTTGATCAGGTTTTCCAGATGGACGCGATCCGCGGGATTGGCGTGCTCCCAGGCCAGTAAAACCGGCCAGGTCAGCTTTCCTTTGGCCAGGTCCGTGCCGAGCGATTTCCCCGCCGCCGCTTCCGAACCGAACAAATCCACGCAGTCGTCATAAACCTGATAAGCGGTGCCAAAGGCGGCGCCGAAATGCCGCAACGCCATGCGCTGTTCCGCCGTGGCTTCGCCCAAAAGCCCCGCCAGGTCGCAGGAGAGGGTGAATAGTTCGGCGGTCTTCATCTCGATCACACGGAAATATTCGTGCCGCGAGATTTGAAATTTCCGGCGATGCTGCGTTTGCAGGATTTCGCCCGAACAAACCGTGTTGGTTGCCATGGCCACGGCACGGCAGACTTCCGGTGTCGGGAAACTGGCCGCCAGTTTCAACGCCTGCGCGAACAGACAGTCGCCGAACAGCACGGCGATTTCATTGCCCCAGTTCGCCGCTAGGGTGGGCTGGCCGCGGCGGATTTCGGCCTCATCCATTACATCGTCATGCACCAGCGTGGCCAGATGGACCATTTCGATGATGACGGCCGCGTTGACATGCGCATCGCCGGCCTTGCCGATGGCGTTGGCCGCCAGCGCGACGAGGGTTGGCCGCAGATGCTTGCCACTGCCGTTGAGGGCGTACTGCGCGTAGGGGACGATTTGGGGGTCAAAGCCGTTGACCTGTTCAATCAATCGTTGCGTAACCGCCTGGAGAAATGGCTCCAGCGGTTCCACGATATGTTTCCAGGAACGGTTCGGGTTGGCTTTAAGCGAGTCAGCCGTTTCTGCTCTCGCCACCTTTGATTCAACGGCCAGCATTCGGTCGAAATCTACGGTTAAGATGCCACTTAGTCAAACTACTTGTACCGGACACGGCGGCCGGACACAAATCACGGGGCGGGTGACCTCAAAATTTGAAGTTCCAGCCGGTGGTCGAATACTTTTCCGCGGCCAGTTTCCGGGTCTCCGGCCCGGGAAAATCCCGGGACGGTTCCGCAACCTTCCAAACCCCGCTCAACGCGCTCTTCAAGCGGGCTGCCGGCAGGTCCAGGTTGGTCAGAAAATCATTGTGGGCCCGGTGGTTGCGATATTCGGGTTGCCGGGAAGGCATGCGGAGAAGTTCGTTGACCAGCGACAGCTCAAAGTTCAACAGGAAAGTTCCATGAAACAGCAGGAAACGCTGGTGCCGGCGCTGGGAATTGCCGGAAAATTTTCGGGGAGTGACGGATGACGGATGACGCGTGACGAGCGTTAAATCCGTATGGCCTTGGACGGCGATTCCGGCGTCCGGCATCCGGCTTCTGACTTCCGATTCAATCGCCGAGCGGTTTCGTTCCATGATGAACTGATTTGCGCCGGAGATGCTGGCGAGCGGAGGATGATTCGTCATTTGTAAAACGAGCGCGTAGTTCAGGCAGCCCGGCCCCTGCAAAACCGTTCCGCCGCCCGAACAGCGGCGAAAGACCGGGACCTTTCGGGCCGTGCAGGCCGCGACCTTGACTTCGGTTTCAACCTGGTTCGCATAACCGACGACCACGAAGCATTCCTGCGGCTCCCAAAATCGGAGAATTTCCCCGCCGCGGCCGGCTTCCGCCGAGTTGAGCAAAGCCTCATCGCATGCGAGATTTGCGGCAGGTGTGGCGAGCGTGAGATCGAGCAGTTTCATTTGGCGGCGGACGCCGATTTTGCTGGTGTCTGGCCCCGATATGGATTTTAATTCTGCGTGCGCATTTGTCGCGCTTGAAAAAGGGTGAATAACACAGTGAGCCTTGAAGAAAAAGAAATTTACAGCACGCGTTCCGGCATGGCCGGCCACTCCGGCGCGGGCAATGGCGACAAATGGAGCCAATCGCTGCAATCCGTTTTTGAACTCGCGTTGGAGAGTCAGGGACCGGAGCGCACGGCGCGCCTGCTCGAAAAACTGGCCGGCCAGTTGCGCTCGGCGCCGCCGGGCGTCACCACACCGTATATCAACACCATTCCACCGGGACAGCAGGCGCCGTTTCCGGGCGACCGCGACATCGAGCGGCGCATCAAGAGTTACATCCGGTGGAACGCCATGGCGATGGTGGTCAAGGCCAATTCGACCACGAACGTGGGCGGGCATATTTCGACCTTCGCCTCGTCGGCAACGCTCTACGAGGTGGCCTTCAACCATTTTCTGCGCGGACGAACGGACGATTTCCCCGGTGACCTGGTTTATTTTCAGGGTCATGCCGCTCCCGGCATGTATGCGCGGGCGTTTCTCGAAGGGCGGCTGAGTGAACGGCATTTGCAGAATTTCCGGCAGGAACTCGCCGAAGGGGGCGGTCTCTCATCGTACCCGCACCCGTATTTGATGCCGGAGTTCTGGCAGTTCCCCACCGTGTCCATGGGGCTCGGGCCCATCATGTCGCTCTATCAGGCACGGTTCAACCGTTACCTGCAGGCGCGGGGCCTGGTCCATTGGAAGGACGAGCCTAAAGTCTGGGCTTTTCTGGGTGACGGCGAGTGCGACGAGGTGGATACCCTCGGGGCGATCACATTGGGCGCGCGGGAGAATCTCGACAATTTAATCTGGGTCATCAATTGCAATTTACAGCGGCTGGACGGCCCGGTGCGGGGCAACGGAAAAATCATCCAGGAACTGGAGGGTTTGTTCCGGGGCGCCGGCTGGAACGTCATCAAGGTCATTTGGGGCACCGACTGGGATGCCTTGCTCGCGCGGGACAAATCCGGCCGCTTGCTGAAGCGCATGGAGGAGTGCGTGGATGGCGATTACCAGAAATACACCGTGGAACCGGGCAGTTACACGCGCAAGCATTTCTTCGGCAAATATCCGGAGTTGCTCGAACTGGTGAACCACCTTACGGATGAACAAATCAGCAAACTGCTGCGTGGCGGCCACGACGCCCGCAAGATGTATGCGGCTTACAAAATGGCGGTGGAGCACAAAGGCCAGCCGACGGTGATTCTGGCCAAAACGGTCAAGGGCTACGGGCTGGGCGAGGCTGGCGAAGGCAAAAACATTTCCCACCAGCAGAAAAAGATGAACGAGAAGGAGCTTCGCGAATTTCGCGAACGCTTCCAGATTCCGATCAGTGACGATGTTATCGCCGAAACGCCTTTCTTCCGCCCGCCGCCGGACAGCCCGGAGATGAAGTATTTGTTCGAACGCCGCAAAGCGCTCGGGGGTTTCCTGCCGGCGCGCGTCGTCAAGCCGGCCCCATTGCAGGTGCCGAAACTGGCTGACTTTGAGCGGTTGCTTAAGGGCGACAACTCCGGTGAAGTCTCCACGACCAAGGCCTTTACCCTGTTATTGGGTTCGCTCGTGCGCAACAAGGAGATTGGCCGGCAGATCGTGCCGATCATTCCGGACGAGGCGCGCACCTTCGGTTTGGACGGCTTGTTCAAGGAAGTGGGAATTTATTCCTGGAAAGGCCAGCTGTACGAGCCGGTGGACCGGAATTCCTTGCTCTATTATCACGAAGCCAAGGACGGGCAAATCCTGGAGGAAGGCATCACCGAGGCCGGTTCCATGGCGTCGTTCATCGCCGCGGGCACGAGTTACGCGACGCACGGCGTCCCGATGATTCCGTTTTACATTTACTACTCGATGTTCGGTTTGCAACGCGTCGGCGATTTGTTCTGGCTGGCGGGCGACATCCGCGCCAAGGGCTTTTTGCTCGGCGCCACCGCCGGACGTACCACGCTTAATGGCGAGGGACTCCAGCACCAGGATGGCCACAGCTTGTTGCATGCAAGCACCATTCCGACCTGCCTGCCTTATGATCCGGCGTTTGGATTTGAACTGGCCGTCATCGTGGCCGATGGCCTGCGCCGGATGTATGTCGAGGGCGAAGATATTTTTTATTACCTCTCGCTTTACAATGAAAACCACGCCATGCCGCCCATGCCCGCCGGCGTGGAGGACGGCATTTTGAAAGGGTTGTACAAGTTCAAACCCGGTCCCGACGGTAAAGCGCTAAAGGCGCATATCTTCGGCAGCGGTCCGATCATTAATTCGGCGCTGAAAGCCCAGGAAATCCTGGCGGAACGGTACGGTGTTTCCGCCGACGTCTGGAGTGCAACCAGCTACAAGCTGCTCCGCACCGATGCGATTCGTTGTCAGCGCTGGAACATGCTGCACCCGACGCAACCACCGAAGAAATCCTACGTTGAAGAGCTGCTGGCGAAAGAGCAGGGGACCTTTATTGCGGTCTCCGATAACATTCGCACGGTGCCCGACCAGATTGCGCCGTGGGTGCCGGGCGGCTTGTTTGCCCTCGGCACGGACGGTTTTGGCCGCAGCGACACGCGCGCCCGTTTGCGCCGGTTTTTTGAAATTGACGCCGAATCCACGGTCATCGGCACGCTTTACGCACTGGCGGAAAAGGGACAAATTGAGAGGCAAACCGTCGAAAAGGCCATCAAGGACCTGGGGGTTGATCCTGAAAAAATTCAGCCGCAGCTTGTCTAAGCAGCGGCGTGTCCGTTTCGCTTTCCCCAAAAAATTATTTCTGGAAAAAGACCGTGTTTTCCGCCATGTTGCGCAGCTTGTTGATTTATGGATGTAAAACTTCCCAAATTGGGTGAAGGCGCCGATTCCGGCGTCGTGGTCAATGTCTTTATCAAAGAAGGCGACCCCGTCGCCAAAGGGCAGGCGATCATCGAACTCGAAAACGAAAAGGCGGTGGCCTCGATTCCCTCCACCGCCGCCGGCGTCGTTGCCAAAATCCACGTCAAGCCCGGCGATAAAATCAGCATCGGCCAGCGCCTGATTACGCTGAATGAAGGCGGCAAGGCCGCCGCCGGACCCGAGCCCGCCGCCAAACGCGCGCCGGAACCCGAGGTGGCGGCGGACGAGGAAGAAACCGCTGAAAGTGAAGAAGCCGCATCGAAACCAACCGTCGCGCCGGCGGCGGCGCCATCGGTCCGCCGGCTGGCCCGTGAATTGGGCATCGACTTGTCCAGGGTGCGCGGCAGTGAGCCGGGCGGGCGCATCGTCATTGGTGATGTGCGTGCCTACATCCAGCGGCTGATCAAGGCTGCCGCCAGGCCGGTGGCCGGTGCGGCGGGCGTCCCGGCCCGCCCGGTTGCCGAGTCGATTGATTTTTCCCAATGGGGACCGGTCACGAAAAAGTCGCTGACGCCGTTGCGCCAGGTGATTGTGCGGCGGATGTCGGAAAGCTGGAACGCGGTTCCTCGGGTCACGCAGTTTGACGAGGCGGATTTCACGCAATTGAACGCGTTGCGGAAAAAATTCGCAGCCGCCTACGAAAAGCGGGGCGCGCGCCTGACACTCACGCCGCTAATATTGAAGGCGTTGACGGGCGTCTTGAAAAAACACCCCATTTTCAATTCCAGCCTCGATGAAGCAGCAAACGAAATCGTCCTCAAGGAGTATTATCACATCGGCATTGCGGTGGACACGGAGCAAGGTTTGATCGTGCCGGTCCTGCGCGATGTGGATAAAAAGTCCGTGCTGGATTTGTCCAAGGAACTGGAACAGCTCGCGCAAAGGGCGCGTGACCGGAAGGTTTCCGGCGACGAACTCAAGGGCGGCACGTTCACCGTTTCCAATCAAGGCGCCATTGGTGGTGCGCATTTTACGCCGATCGTGAACAAACCCGAGGTCGCAATCCTGGGCCTTGGCCGGGGCGCGATGAAACCGGTCGCCCGCGATGGCAAGGTTGAAATCCGCATGCTGACGCCATTGGGCCTGTCCTATGACCATCGCGTGATCGATGGCGGCACGGCGGCGAGGTTCATCGTGGATTTGGTGGCGGCGTTGCAGGATTTCGCGGAAGACGTGGTAAAGCTTTAATTCATGGACCCAATCAAAACTGAAATCGTTGTGGTCGGCGCCGGACCGGGTGGTTACGCGGCGGCGTTTTACGCGGCCGACCTGGGAAAAAAGGTCATTCTGGTCGAACGCGAGAAGCGGCTGGGAGGTGTTTGCTTGAATCGCGGCTGCATTCCGTCCAAGGCGCTGCTCTACGCAACACACCAGATTGTCAATGCACGGGAATCGGCGCATCGTGGCATCACCTTCACCGAACCCAAAATGGATTTGGACAAACTTCGCGCGTGGAAGGAGTCCATCCTGGAAAAGCTTGGTGGCGGCGTCGCCACCCTGGCCAAGATGCGGGGCGTCCAGGTCATCCAGGGCCGCGGTTATTTTGAAGGTTCAAACAAACTGCGCGTGGAGACGGATAAAGGCCAGCAGTTCATCCAATTTGAACAGGCCATCCTGGCAGTGGGTTCCCTGGCCGCGATGCCCAAGGCCTTTGACTTGGGCAATCCGCGCGTGATGACCTCGACCGAAGCTTTGGAAGTTGAAGACATCCCGGAAAACCTGCTCGTCGTCGGCGGCGGGTACATCGGCATGGAGATGGGCACGGTTTACGCCGGCCTTGGCAGTAAAATCGTCCTGGTGGAGGCGCTCGACAGCATCCTGGTGGGGGCCGATCCGGATCTGGCGCGGCCGGTGGTGGCGAACGCGAAACGCGCCTTCAAGGAAATCCGCCTCAAGGCGAAGGTCACCAAAATGGCTACCGCCGGTAAACAGATCAAAGTGGAGATGGATTTCAACGGCCAGAAGCTGTCCGAATTGTACGATCGCGTGCTGGTGGCGGTCGGACGCGTGCCGAACAGCGCCGATCTGGGCCTGGCAAACACCAAAGTCGAGTTGGATGAAAAGGGTTTTGTCAAAGTCAACGAACGCCAGCAAACCGATGATCCGACCATCTACGCCATCGGCGACATTGCGGGTGGCATCCTGCTGGCCCACAAGGCGAACAAGGAGGCGCACATTGCCGTCGAGAGCATCAATGGCGGGAACAGCGTGCCGTTGAATGAGATTGTCATTCCGGCCGTGGTATTTACCGATCCGGAACTGGCCTGGTGCGGTTTGACTGAGGCCGAAGCCAGGGAACGCGGCGTCAACTATGAAGTTTCCAAGTTTCCATGGTCAGCCTCGGGTCGCGCCCTGTCCTTTGACCGCACGGATGGGGTGACGAAGATGATCATTGATCCGGAAACGGAACGTGTGCTCGGCGTCGGCATCTGCGGCGCGGGCGCGGGCGAATTGATTTCCGAAGCCGTGTTGGCGATCGAGATGGGCGCGACGGCGGAGGACATTGCCTGGAGCGTGCATCCGCATCCGACGCTGTCGGAAACGCTCATGGAATGCGCGGAGGCCTTTTACGGCCACGCAACGCATACGGTATCCCGGAAACGCGAGTAATTTTCGCGGTTGAAAGCGGACGCGGAAAGGATAGAATCAAATTCTGGTACGGGGCGTAGCGTAGCTTGGTATGCGCGCTTGCTTGGGGTGCAAGAGGTCGTGAGTTCAAATCTCACCGCCCCGACCATTCTCTTCCTGCCTACTGAACGGCAATTTCAGGTGTGAAAGCCAGGCTGATGTCGCCAATGGAAACATCGAACGGTTCACCCGGGCGGGCGAGGACGCGGGCCACATTCATGCCTTGAGGCCTGCCATCGGCATCCATGGTTTCCATGTCCAGGATGATTTGGACATCTCCGCTTTTCAGCACGGTGGGGGTCAGTGTGCATTGCGTGTTCTTGCCAATGGTGATGGTGGTCGAAACATGATTGGAAAGCGGCAGCACGCCCAAATTCTTTTGGCTCAAAGAATTCGTCGCGGAAATCGAGGAGTGATTCATTTCGGCCGCGTGAAGTGTCTGCCCCACCGACTTCTTTTGGCAACCTGTCAAAAGCGCCCCGGTTGAGACAATCATGATTAATGCGACAATGTTACGCCCAAACATACCGATGATGGGAAAGCAATTATTGGGCCGTTTTAAGGCCGGAAACTTCCGAAAAGCGCTTGTTTTGCTGGGGATTTCGAATCCCTTTATTACTCGCGGTCAAAGACGAAGGTTTCGGTACTGGATTTGAGGGTTAAACGCTGACCGTCGGTATGGGCGGTCATGGATTTGCCATCCAACGTCAAACCATAATCGGCTCCATCGCTTTTCCACGGTCCCTGCAGGGTGGTTTTTTCCGCAACCACCGCGGCGCCGTTTTGGACGGCGAAGCGCGGCAGATTTTCCAAAAATGCCTGATGATCCGCCCCGGCCACAAAAACTGTCTGGCTGTAGGCATCGGACCACAAGCTTCGCAGGGCCTTTATTTCGGCAGGCGGAATGTTGGGCCGCGTAACAATCAGTGTGCCCACACTCACATTGACGTTGAAATCCCAGCGGCCCAGAATCTTTTCCGAGTCGTAGCTCTGCGACTTGCCGGTTTTGAGATAACCGTTCAGGTCGTCCCAATTTGCCTCCAACAGGCCGAGAACCGTCATGGTCAGATCATTGTTCTTCAGCATCGTCATGAGCTGCTGGTTTTTCAGCAGTTGCATGACCGGCGCGAGATCTTTCCAGGCACTTTGAAAGTCACTGTCGTCGCCGAGCTGTTTGAAATCGTCGCGCTCGGCCAGGGAAAGAAACGCCGGATATTTTTCCAACCGGTCCTTCAACCTCGGGTTCTGGCGCAACAACCCGGCCAGATCGGCCAGTTGATAATACAGGTGCGGCATGGGAACGAGGGAGCGCGCGGCGCCGGACAGTCCAGTGGCTTCCAAATCGCGCCCCAGTTGATTGGGGAAACGAATCATGACAGATTCCGCGCTCGAAGGGGCGACTTGAACCGTCCAGTAGCTGAAGTTGAAAATCACAAAGGAAATCAGCAACAGATAGGCCGTGCCGTTCAACAAACCCACGCACAGCCCAAGCCGTGAATTCAATCGTTCCCACAGTGACAGCCGTAAATCGCCGGCCTGGTACTTGTAATACAGGTAAACCTTCCGGTGAACGAAAAAACCAATCACTTTGAACAGGATGAGGATGACGATAAAGGCGGCCAGGGGCGCCAGCGCCCAGATCAAAACCGGATTTTTCATTCCCACATGCGGGAACAGTTGCTTGAGAAGTTTTCCCAATAATCCGGCGAACGAGACGGCCACCACGATTCCAACAAAGGAAACCGCCGCGCGAATGGCCCCTTGGCGAAGGCCGAGGCCGGCCCCCGCTGCCAGCAACAACAAGGCAAGAATCCAAATGGTCATGCCGTAAAATACACGGGTTGGTCCGGAAAAAGCACGCGGAAAATGAGGGTGATGGCCGGAGGTGGATTCCGGCGTTGAAACTCCGCGCCGCATGCACCAAGTTGAAGCCGGTGAAAATCTCAATCGTGGTTCCGGCCTTCAACGAGGAAAAATTGCTGGGCGACTCACTCGCCCGGATGAAATCGGCAACGGGCGCGTTTGCCCGGCGCGGTTGGGAGACGGAATTGGTGGTCTGTGACAATAATTCCACCGACCGCACGGCCGAAATCGCCCGTGGCGCCGGCGCCCTCGTCGTCTTTGAACCGGTCAATCAAATCGCCCGCGCCCGCAATCGCGGCGCCGCCGCCGCCACCGGTGATTGGCTGATTTTTGTGGACGCGGATTCATGTCCCAGCACCGGGTTGTTTGACGAGGTCGCCGGGCAGATATCCCTGGGCGATTGCCTGGCGGGCGGCACGACGGTGCGCCTGGACGACCCGCACCGGCTGGCGCGGACGGTGACGGTGTTCTGGAACCTGATCAGCCGCAGCTTCCGGTTGCTCGCCGGCTCTTTCATTTTTTGTGAAACCGCAGGGTTCCGCAATATCGGCGGATTCAGCAATGAACTCTTTGCCGCCGAAGAATTGGAGCTGACGCAGCGGCTCAAAAAGCTGGCGAGGGAAAACGGAAAACGGGTTGTCATCCTTCACCGGCATCCCCTCACCACGTCAGCCCGGAAAATCCATCTTTATTCATTCCGGGAACATCTGCAGCTCATGGTGCGCGCGGTATTCAATCGTCGCGTCCTCACCAGCCGCGAGGCGTGTCACTTATGGTATGACGGGCGAAGATGAACGGACTTCAGGACGTGGCGGCGGCCCTTTGCCGGCCTTCGAGAAAATCCAGATATTCGATGAAGCGCGGCTTCATTTCTTTGCGCGGCACAATGGCATCAATCAGGCCGTGATCGAGTAAAAATTCCGCGGTTTGAAAACCCGGCGGCAGTTCGGCCTGGGTGGTGTCCTTGATGACCCGGGGTCCGGCAAAGCCGATCATGGCGCCCGGCTCGGCCAGAATCAGGTCACCCAAGCTCGCATAACTCGCCATGACCCCCGCGGTGGTGGGATGCGTGAGCACACTGAGGTAGGGCAGGCGGCGTTGCGCGTGGTAAGCCAGCGCGGCGGATGTCTTGGCCATTTGCATGAGGCTCAGCATGCCTTCCTGCATGCGCGCGCCCCCGCTGGTGGAAATAATGATGACCGGCAGTTCTTTTTCCGTCGCGCGTTCGATCAGGCGCGTGAGTTTTTCGCCAACCACCGAACCGAGGGACGCGGCGATAAAACTGAAATCCATCACCCCCAGGGCCACGCGATGTTCGCCAATCTTGCAAATGCCGGTCAGGACGGCGTCCTTCAGGCCGGTCGTGGCTTGATGTTCCTCAACACGCCGGGGATAGGGCTTTTTATCAACGAATCCGAGCGGATCCATGCTGGTCATTTCCGCGTCCATCTCTTCAAACGTGCAGGTCTCCACGAGGGAGTGAATGCGTTCCCGCGCGCCGATGGGAAAATGGTATTCGCACTTCGGACAAACTTTCAGATTCTCGTCCAGTTCCTTGTCGAAAACCATCGTTTCGCACTTCTCACATTTCGTCCAAAGCCCCTCAGGAATGTCGCGTTTTTTGGATTTGCCCCCGCCGAGTTTCGGTTTTTTGGCGAAGTTTGCCTGTGCGCCTTTGGCTGACGGTGGCGTCACTGCCGGTTCAGTCGATTCCAAACCGAGCGATTTTTTGGTAAAAGTGGTTGTGGCCATTAACCTTTCTATATTACTAAAGCCCGCGCGCAATTGTCCAGACACAAACTTCACCCGCCCCGGCGGCCAGTAACACCTCGGCACAGGCGCTCGTCGTTGCCCCGGTCGTAAAAACGTCATCCACCAGAACCACGCGTTCGCCGTTCAAGCCGACGCCGGGACGAACGGCAAAGGCCCCTCGCATGTTTGCCGCGCGCTGCTGCCGGGTCAGCAAGGTCTGGGTCGCCGTGGGCCGGACCCGCCGGAGCAGTTTGGAGTGCACCGGGATTCCGGTGGCGGCGCTCAGGTGGGTCGCCAGGCGCCCGGCCTGGTTGAATTCGCGCTCACGCTGCTTCAGTGAATGCAACGGGACGGGAACGATGAAATCCCAACGGTATTCCTGCAATGCCGGCCGGGCTTCCCGTAAAAATAAACCGGCGAGAAACGGCTCGAACCAAAGCGCCCGCTGATATTTATAACGATGGATCGCTTCCCGCACGACGTCGCGCGCCACCACCGCCGACCGCGCGGAACTGAAGCGCAGTTCCATTTCCCGGCAGTTCGCACATTCAAACGGCGCGGTGAAATCGCCGGGGTAGGGCAGGCCGCACCGTTCACAAAACGGCGGTTTGATGAATTGGACCTGGGACCGGCAAGGCGCACAGACATAGCCGTCCCCGGGCGTGGCGGGTTCCGCCCGGCAAAGCTGGCAGGTTTCGGGATAGAAAAAAGCGAGGCCGACGTCGAGGTGCTCCCGGAGGGTTTCAGCCAGCGCGGTCATTGGGGGATGGCGAAGGGTTCGCGCTTGCGGCCGAGCGGCAGGAATTTGAGCAGAAAAAACACGGCGACCAGGACCAACAGCGCCAGCCAGCCGTCAATCATTTTGCTCGTTCCCCAAAATCCCGCTGAAGCGCGCGGCGACGCGGCCGTGAAGGCGGCGTAGGTTTTTAGCCAGAAAATCCAGCCCGCGTGAAGGCCGATGGAGAAATACAGATTACCGGTACGCTGATAGGCCAGGCCCAGCAGAATGCCCGCAAGTGTGAGGTTAAAAAAATCGGGGACCAGCGCATGGAAATCCACGAAACCGCCCAGCATGCGCGGAAGCAGAACGAGGCCGGAAGACCAGTCAACGGCGCCAGCAAAATCCGCCCGGTGCAGAAAATGAGTCAGCGCGTAGATCATGCTGCTGACCAACAATGCCAGCGGCCAATAAAGGAATTTGCGCAAGCCGCCGAACAAGCCGCCGCGAAACAAGATCTCCTCCATGACCGCCACCACGGCGGCGGTGCCGATGGCCTTGAACAGGATGGCGACCGCCTGGTGTGCCGTCGCGGTTTGGGTCAGGACGCGGGCGCCGCCGGCGAAAGCCATTGCGGCAATGACGGCCAGGGAAACGAAACCGAGCAGCAAACCGCCCAGCAGCTTGTTCCATTGGCCATGGAGCGGCACCATGCCGATTTCGCGCCAGGACGTCACGCCCAGCGAGCGCAACAACGGCCATAACCCCGCCAGCGCGAGGAGGAGCAGGGAACGGTCAACGAACCGGTTGAAGGGTTGGCCGGCAATTTTGGGAAACGCATGGGCGAAGGCCTGGGCCAGCCAGTAAAGCCACGGCGCCAACAACGCACCGCCGACAAACACCACCAGGATGTAGATGATCAGCGCCCGAAGAGGCCGCATGACCCGACGTTAAATCCACCGGCATTTCGTGCCAAGCCTTAATTCGCGGTCATCGCGGCGCTCGCTGAGCGCTGCATTTGGTCGTGCCGGCGAAAATCGCGCCGGGCATGGGCCACCGCGACATGAAAATGACACTGGTGCGTCTCCGGTTAACCTTTTCCCACCGGACAGCGTCTAATCAAAGCGTAGGGAACATATTTTATTCGCCCCCACGAACGGGGCATGTTACTTAATGAACAGCATGGCAAGCAAGTTGGATACAATGGCAGGGATTGCACCGGGGCAAAAGCAGTTCGGAAAGTATTATCTTCAGGAATTATTGAACAATGGCGGCATGGCCGAGATCTGGCTGGTGACCGACGGGCGCAGCCGGCCGTTTGCGCTCCGGAAACTTCGCAACGAACTGCGCTTTAATTTTCTGGCCCGGCGGCGCTTCCAGCACGGTTGCCGGGTGCTGTCCCAGCTCAACGAGAGCAACTTTATCGTCGGCTACGTCGAACACGGCAAGGCGGAAGGCGTTCCTTATCTGGTCATGGACTACATCGAGGCAGCGAATTTGAAGGAATTATATGGCCGCCAGGACCCGATCCTGCTCGAAAACGTGGCGCAGATTCTCATTGATATGGCCATGGGTTTGAGCCACGTGCACGAAAGCGGTTTCATGCATCTCGATTTCAAGCCGGAAAACGTGCTCGTGTCACGCAACGGCAACGTGCAAATCATCGACTTTGACCTGGCCCAGCCGATCCCGGAGAAGCCCAAAAAAATGTCGAAGAACCCGGGCACGCCCGCCTACATGGCGCCGGAACAACTGCAGCGGCAGCCGATCGATCCGCGCGCGGATATTTTTGCTTACGGCGTCGCGGCCTACGAATTATTGACGAACCAGAAACCTTTTCCCGGCGAGAACCCCGGTGAGATTCTGGCCCGGCAACTGGACCCTTCCGGTCCGCTGCCACCGCGCGAGCATAATGCCGACCTGCCGGCGGCACTGGAGAAGGTCGTTCTCCGGTGCATTGCCCGCGAGCCAGAAAAGCGTTACCCCTTCATGAGCGTGCTCGTGCGCGACTTGCAAGGCGCGCTCTACGTTTAGACGCATTCGCTGAAAACCGGCTGATTCGGACGGTTAGGAAACCTTGTTCCATACTGAATTCACTTTACTTGGAGTGCGCCTTGGTTATCCTCTTTTTTCTGAAAATTTAGAGTTCAGGACAAATTTATGGCTAAATTGACGGTTCGAGATTTGGATGTCCGCGGCAAACGCGTTTTTCTGCGCGTGGATTACAACGTGCCCCTGGAGGAAAAAGACGGCAGGATGGTCATTACCGACGCCACCCGCATCTTGGAGACGCTGCCAACGCTCAAACTATTGATTCAAAATGGCGGCAAGCTGATTCTGACCGCCCACCTCGGTCGTCCCAAAGGCAAGCGCGAGGCCACCATGTCCCTTCAGCCGGTCGCGGTCAAACTTTCCGAGTTGCTCGGCAAACCCGTTACTTTTGTGGACGATTGCATCGGCGAAAAGGTGGAGAAAGCCGTGGCCGCCATGAAGGATGGCGACGTGGTTTTGCTGGAAAATGTCCGTTATTACAACGAAGAGGAAAAAAACGACCCCGTGTTCGCCGAAAAGCTGGCGAAGGTCGCCGACGTTTACGTGAACGACGCGTTTGGCGCGGCGCATCGCGCGCATGCGTCCACGGAGGGCGTGGCCCGTGTGGTCGCCAGACGCGGCGGCAAATGCGCGGCGGGCCTGTTGATGGAGCGTGAGTTGAAGTTCCTCGGCGATGAACTTGAAAAGCCGGCGCATCCGTTTGTGGTCATTCTCGGCGGCGCAAAGGTTTCCGACAAAATCAAGGTCATCGACCGGTTGCTGGAGAAGGCGGATACCATTTTGATTGGTGGTGCCATGGCGTACACGTTCAAGCTGGCGCATGGCGTCAAGACCGGCAAATCGCTGGTCGAACCGGACCACAAGCAGACCGCGCTCGACGCCGAAGCCAAGGCCAAGAAGCTCAAGGTCAATTTTCAACTGCCGGTGGACGTGGTGGTGGCGACGCCGGTGGACACGGGCAAACTCAACAAAAAGGGCAAGCCGGTTTTTGATTTCACCAATGTCCGCACCGTGAGCGGCGATATTCCCGACGACGCGGAAGGATTTGGCATCGGCGAGCAGACCGCCGCGCGCTACGCCGAAATCATCCGGGGCGCGAAAACCATTTTATGGAACGGGCCGATGGGCATGTTTGAGGACCCGCGTTTTGCCGCGAGCACCAACATCGTGGCCCAGGCTGTGGCCGACGCCACGCAGAAGCACGGCGCCAAAAGCATCATCGGCGGTGGTGACAGCGTCAAGGCGTTGAAAAAGGCGAAACTGGGCGACCAGGTGACGTTTATGAGCACGGGCGGCGGTGCGAGTCTGGAATTTCTGGAAGGCGCGGTGTTGCCCGGCGTGGCGGCACTGTCGGACAAGTAAACATTTCACTCTCGTCCTCCTCCTCGTTCTCGTAATCGAATTTCGAGGACGAACGACGGGAACGAGGACGGGAACGAGGACGATTTGAATATGAATAAAGAACGAAAATTGATCATTGCGGGCAACTGGAAGATGAACAAGACGGTGGCCGAGGCGCTGGCCCTGGTGAGCGACCTCAAGCTGGAACTGGCCAAGCTCCGCGAAGTGGACATCGTGATCTGCCCGGCGTTTACGGCCTTGGAATCGGTTTCCAAAGCCATGATTGACGATTCCAACATCCGGCTGGGCGCCCAAAACATGAGTGAAAACAATTTCGGCGCGTTCACCGGCGAAATTTGCGCCGGCATGTTGAAGGAATTTTCCGTGCGCTACGTCATCCTGGGCCATTCCGAGCGGCGCCAGTATCAGAAGGAATCCGACGCGCTCATCGCTAAAAAGGCGTCGGCCGCGCACGCGGCGAGTCTCAAACCGATTGTCTGCGTCGGCGAAACCCTGGCCGAACGGGAAGCGGGGCAGATGGAAAAAGTTTTGGAAACCCAGGTGAGCGGCAGCCTGGCCGGCCTGACCAAGGAGCAGATGGCTGAAACGATTGTCGCCTACGAACCCGTCTGGGCCATCGGCACCGGCAAGACGGCGACGACGCAACAGGCCCAGGACGCGCACGCGTTCATCCGCGGGTTGCTGGTGAAATTGTTCGGCGACGCCGTGGCCAAAAAAGTCCGCATTCAATACGGCGGCAGTGTGAAGCCGGCAAACGCGCGCGAACTGATGAGCCAGCCGGACGTGGACGGCGCGCTGGTGGGTGGCGCGGCGCTGGAATCGCGATCTTTTGCTGACATCATCAAAAATTCCATATAAACTTGGTTATGGGTTTTGTTATTGTCATTTTGACGGCGCTGCTGGTGCTCAACTGTCTGCTGCTGATTTTGCTGGTGTTGATCCAGCTGCCCAAAAAAGATGCCGGGGCAGGCATGGCGTTTGGCGGCGGCGCGGCGGATGCGCTGTTTGGCGCCGGTTCGGGCAACGCATTGACCAAGATCACCAAATACGCCACGGTCGTTTTCTTCGTGCTGGCCCTGTTTCTGGGATACCTGCAAGACCAGGTTCACAGCAAAAACAGTGCTTCGCTGTTCGAGAAACAAGTGCAACAGAAACAGATGGAAACGCCCTCGGGCCAGCCTTCGTTGCCAACGGCGCTGCCACCACCGGCTACCGGGACAAATAGCTTGCTGTCCGTGCCGCTGACGACGCCGGACAATGCGACCGCCACCGCGCCAACCAACGCATCTGCCGCGCCGCCGCAATCAAAATAACGCCAGGTCATTTTGAAAAGCGCCTCTGCCAAAAGCCGGGAGCCGGGAGTCGAAAGTCAGGGGGCACGCGTCGGTCGGTGGAACATAATTTTCTGGGTTCTGACTTCGGTCTTCTGCCTTCTGGGTTTTGGTTGCATCCGGAGTGAGCCGCGTGCTGATGTCACGATCATCAACCAAGCCGAGCCGGAAACACTCGATCCCGCGCTATTGACTGGAATTCCCGAAATGCGGATTGCCATCGGTTTGTTTGAAGGCTTGACCCGATTGGATCCCAGAACGGCGGCCGCGATTCCGGGTTTGGCGCAAAGCTGGGAAATTTCGCCGGACGGAAAAGTTTATACCTTTCATCTCCGCACCAATCTGGTTTGGTCCACCGGCGAACCCATCACCGCGAACGACGTGGTTTATTCGTGGATTCGCACACTCACCCCGGCAACCGCTTCCGATTATGCCGGGCAACTTTATTTTATAAAAAACGCCGAGGATTTTAACGCTGGAAAAATTAAAGATTCGTCGCTGGTGGGAATCCATGCGCCCGACACATTTACCGTGCGTGTTGAATTGAATAATCCCACTTCTTTTTTTATCGATATTTGTGCGATGCCGCTGACGTATATCGTGCCACGGGCAACCATCGAAAAATACGGCGACCGCTGGCTGATGGCCCGGCCGTTGCCAAGCAGCGGGCCTTACGAACTGGTTTATTGGCGGTTAAATGACAAAGTCCGCCTGAAAATAAACCCGCGCTACTGGGACGCCACCAACACCCGGTCGGATATCATTGACATCCTACCCATCGGTTCGCCGACCACGGCGTTCAACCTTTACGAGCAGGGCGCGGTGGACATCATTTGGGACAAGGAAGTCGTGCCGCAAGAATTGCTGGACGTGCTGATGAAATGGCCGGACGTTCATCCGTTCAACTATCTCGCCACCTATTACGTCAATTTCAACGTCACCCGAAAGCCGTTCAACGACCCCCGCGTTCGAATGGCGCTCGCGCTGGCCGTTGACCGTGAGCGGATCGTAAAAAAAATCACACGCGGCGGTGAACGGCCGACCTCACATCTCGTACCGGATGGCACCGCCAATTATGTTTCACCCGACGGACTGGCTTATAATCCCACGCTCGCCAAAACCTTGTTGGCTGAAGCCGGATATCCCGGCGGCAAGGGGTTTCCGCGCGTGGAGTATATTTTTAACGCGCCCGCCGGCGGCGGATCAAAAATCCACGAAGACATCGCGATCGAGTTGCAGCAAATGTGGCATGATACGCTCGGAATCAACATGGATTTGCGTCAAGTCGAATGGAAAGTATGGTTGAGTGCAACCTCCCATCTTGATTATGACCTCGGACGCGGCGATTGGATTGGCGATTACGACGACGCCAACACTTTTTTGGATTTATTTTTAAGCGACAGCGGCAACAATCGGACCGGCTGGAAAAATTCACGTTACGATGCGCTGGTGAATGAGGCGAATGAGCAGACGGATTTGAAGCAGCGCGAACAACTCTTCCAGCAAGCCGAAACGATTTTGATTCACGACGAATTGCCGATTATTCCGCTCTATATTTACGCCGGGATCAATTATTACCACACGAACATCTCCGGCATTTACCAAAACATTCTGGACGATCATCCACTGAATTACATAAAAAAATCCGCGATCCGGGATTAGAAATGTACTTTCTAAAGCGAATTATTTTTGCGATTCCGCTGCTGCTGGTCATCAGCGCCCTGGCGTTTTGGCTGGTACACATCGCGCCCGGCGGCCCGTTCGACCGCGAGCGCGCTCCAGCTTCGCCGGAAATTGAACGCAATCTACAGGCGGCCTATCACTTGGACGAACCGGTTGGGAAACAATACCTGCGTTATTTTGGTTTGATCTGGGAAAAGGACCCAGACGGCCATTGGCACCATGCTCCCGCGAGTTTTAACGTCTCTTACAAATACCGGAGTCATCGCGTGGGGGACATTATCGCGCAGGGATTGCCGGTGTCGATGACACTTGGAGCACTGGCTTTCTGCTTTGCGGTTGGGGTTGGTTTGCCATTGGGATTTGTTACCGCGGCGCGACGTGGTCACTGGCAGGACTACATTGGCAGTTTTTTCGCCGTGCTTGTTGTGTGCGTGCCGGGCTTTGTCCTCGCGCCATTATTGATCATGGTCTTTGCCATCAAACTAAAGTGGCTACCGGTCGCTCTGTGGGAATCGCCGTTGTATGCCATTTTGCCGGCGATTGCGCTCGGCTCATTTTTTGTCGGGAAGATCGCGCGCTTGTTTCGCGAAGGCATGTTGAACGCCATGCAATCCGAATTCATCACGGCCGCCCGCGCCAAGGGCCTGGGGGAGAACCGACTGTTGTTCAAACACGCAATCCGTATCGCTGTGCTGCCAGTCGTTTCCTATTCCGGGCCGATGCTGGCGGATTTGTTGACTGGCTCATTTGTCATCGAAAACATATTCCAAATCCCCGGTATCGGAGTGTTTTTCATCAACAGTTCGTTGAATTCCGACTACATGATGACGGTGGATCTGGCCCTGCTCTATGCAGTGTTGCTGATCGGATTGAATTTGATCGTGGACTTTGCCTACACCTGGCTCGATCCACGGGTGAAATATGAATAAGGCAGACCAGAGTCGAGAGTCGAAGGTCGAGGGCAAAGCGCCGGGCGAACGGGTTTCCAGCCCTCGGCTCCCGACCCTCGACGCTCGACTTGTTTCACCCGGCAGACAGGCCTGGCAGCGCTTCAAGCGCAATCATCCGGCTGTCATCAGCGTTTGGTATGTGGTCCTGCTCCTGGTTTTGGTGATTATCTGGCCGGTGGCGCTTAAAATCGCGGGGCACTGCGGCCCGACGGGCGCCGCCTTTGCTCTAATTCATGACCCGGATCAATTGTCCAACGCCCAGTTTACGCCGCCGAACGCACAACATTGGTTTGGCACGGACATGCACGGACGCGACACCTTTTCCCGCGTCATGTACGGTGCACAAATCTCGCTGCTCGTCGGCTTCGTCGGCGCGGTTGTCAGCCTGGTGATTGGCGTTCTGTGGGGAGCCGTAGCGGGTTATGTCGGCGGCCGGGTGGACAGTGTGCTGATGCGGATCGCGGACATCCTGTATTCGCTGCCCACGATCATCTTTGTCATCGTCCTGCTGAGCACGCTGGGCACGTTGCTGAAGCAATCGGCCTTTGTTCAGCAATCGGCTTTTTGGGGCAAGGAAATGCAAGTTCTGCTGCTGTTTGTCGGTTTGGGGGCCGTTTCCTGGCTGACCATGGCGCGCATTGTGCGCGGCCAGGTGTTGTCGCTGCGAACCCGTGCGTTTGTGGAGGCCAGCCGCTCGCTCGGCGCCGGACCGGCACGGATTCTGGCGCGACATATCATTCCCAATATTTTTGGTGTCGTCATCACTTACATCGCGCTCACCGTGCCGGCAATTGTGCTGTACGAATCGTTCTTGAGTTATCTTGGCCTGGGTGTGCAGCCACCGATGGCCAGTTGGGGCACGCTCATCGCCGAGGGCGTTTCGCAAATCAATCCCATCCGCATTTACTGGTGGCTGATTGCCTTTCCCGGCGGCGTGCTGGTGGCAACCTTGCTGGCGTTAAACTTCCTGGGCGACGGCCTGCGCGATGCGTGGGATATCAAAAGCCGGTAACCAGTTTTGGGCGATGTTGGCGAGTAAGGTCAAGGCTGGCCGCCAGCGTCCTTAACCCATTTGATGATATGCCCACGTCCCTTAGGCACTTCTTGAGCGATACGTTCATCAACGTCATCACGCTTGGGCAGCGTGTCGCCCGCACTGGTCAAGACGAAATCGTAGGCGTCGCGGGCTGACTCGGTTGTAACCGGAGGAGCCGGGAATGGCTTGGAGGCGTTCAAACTTTTCCGGTTGAAGTAATAATATCCCATGCCCCGCCAGTTGCTATGATTCACCTTTCTGTCACCTTCCAACATGTTACCAGCCACGAACAATGATTGCGGCGCGACCACCGCATAGCCATCATGAAAAAAGGGTGGGCTTTGCGTCGTGGACGGGCCGGGCTTCAGATAGTTACCAATGTAGTTTAGGTGATTGAATTCACCGTGCGCAGCCTTGTCGCCCCAGTCATAAATCACGTTGTTGCGAAAATCGGAATCCACCATGCCTTGAAAACGGACATTCCGGCTCTGGTTATGCGCGAACAAATTGTGATGCCACGTCACTCGGTTTCCTCCGGCTATGGATGCGTAACCGTGTCCGGCGAAGTCCAAGCTTTCGCTCAGAATACACCATTGGATCGTAATGAGATCGCTGCCTTTGGTGGTCGAAAGGATTGTATCAGTGGACCAACTTAACGACAAATGATCGGCGATGCAGTTTTTGGCTCCATCAATAAAATAGAGTGCATCATCCCCACCTCCACCGTGATAGTAGCTCAAAGGTCTGACGTGGCTGCGAACATCCTCGTCACCGACCCTGACACGAAAATAGCGGAGAACAACATCATGCGTTTTCACCGTGATGCCATAATTGCGGAGCGTGATGCCGTCCCCTGGCGCATTTTGGCCGTTGATGGTCACAAACGGTTCATTGATGTTAAGAACGGATTTTAGCTGAATTACACCTCCGACTCGAAAGACAATTGTGCGCGGGCCGGGTGTTTCGATCGCAGTTCGCAAACTGCCGAGACCGGAGTCGTTGAGATTATCCACATAAAGCGTCCTTCCGCCGCACCCTCCCGGAGTGAATGCACCGTATCCTTCGGCGCCCGGAAAGGCTGGTTCACCCTTTGGAATGGCGAGTGGAAATGGGGAGTACCTCGTCCAGAGTGGTTGCGGAATCGGAGGAATGGAACGCGTGTGCGTAACGGGCGCGTCGGCAGAATAATCACTCCGGTTTTTGAGGACCAGGTCGTCACCGCTTGCGCCACCTTGATAGGTTAATTTCCAGTGATAGGTATGGCCCAGATATTGCGCTGTGATCTCACTGCCTTCCGGTAGATGGTCAAAATGCCCGATCGTTCGCACATGCGCGGAAACCAGCGTGATGTCATCGCGCGGAGGAGTGGCGATAAGGTGAATTTGCAATTGGCAATGGCTTTTCGTGTCCTTGATGATGCGCAAACCATCCACACGGGACTGGATGGTGATTGGAGTTACGCCGCGTGCGTCCAGTGTGAATGAAAGGGTCGAGCCGCCCGGCTTGCCATCGAGAGCAGCCAACCCTTCAATGTATACGTAATCTAGCGCGTCGACTGCTGAGGGATGTGATCCTTCGATGGACACCACCGATTCCGCACCCAACCCCGCTCCAACCATCAAGGTTCGTCCCACAAAACTCCCACCCTCAATGCGAAGCGTGGCCTTCGTTGCTCGGCCAGGAGCCGAACTCGCCGCGCCGACGAAAACATCCATGACACAGTCCATGGCTCCGTTTTGGAGATCAAATTCTCCCTGACTGCCGGTGTATTCACCCACGCGAAGTGAATCCTGCATCAAAATGAGCTGTCCACCGTTCACTTCAACGCGTGAGCAGTCACCGGTATTGAGACCAATTTCCAGGTCTGCAACCAAATACATGCCGGCCGAAACAATCACCGTTCCGTTTCCATGAATCTCGGCGCGTTCGTATGGATTCGGCAAACCATCCGACCATCGCGCGGCATTGGTCCAATCCCCTGAGCCTGACTGCCACTTTGTGTTATCTTTGGTGCTTTGCGCTACAGCCAAGGGGCAGTCCAGTAAACCGAAACTGATGACCCACCACAGCAATACACAATGCAGAGTCGAATCTGTCACGTGTCGTCGAACGGTCTGGATCTCGGCCATTTCGCTCAAGATTCTGACTTTGGGATAAGAGGAGTTGCCGCCGACCGTCGGGCGGCGTGCTGGCGAATGTGATCGAAATTTCCTTCCTCGCAGCATGCGACAAAACCTTCGGTGACGGTTTTCAATTCCTCCCAGCGGGCGCGGATTTGTTTGGCCTCCGCCGGGGCAATTTTGTCATCAGCCGTGGCGGTGGCGATCACGTGCAACAGATCGGCAAATTCCTGCACAATCTGATTGGTGGCAGGGATCAAATAATGCGGATGCGGGGCGTTTTTTGGGTTGAGGATGAAAAAACCGCCCGCGCGCTGGCAAATCCACTGGACGAGCCGGTGATCGCCGGTGCTGGCGAGCAGGGCTTCAATCCGGTCCAGGGGATTGCCGGTACCGCTGCCGGCAGCGTGATTTGGCGGTTCGGCCCACTTATAAACCATGGAAAGCGACAGGCCGAGATCGGCGGCGACCTGTTTGGGCGTCTTTTTTTCGAAAACCTCGCGCAACAGTTCGTAGGATTGCATGGCCAGACGATGAAAAAGCCCGGGCCGCTTGGCAAGCGGGAAGCGCGGTTGTCATCCTAATCGTAATCTTTCTCTTAACTATAATCGCCGCGGATCAGATCAAGATTACGATAAAGATCAAGAACCGTATGGGCTTACAAATCTGCGGGCAGATTATAGATGCCGCCCGGACCGGGCTGGTGTTTGATGGAGGCAAGTATGAAGGAACTTCGTAAAAACAGCCCCGCCTTTCCTGCTTGCGTTGGGGGCCGGTTGGGATTTTACTCGCTCCGACAACAATTCAGCGAGGAATTATGATGACCGTCTATGCCATTTGCCTGGTGTTTGGACTGATTTTCACGTTGTTTAGCGCGGTCGCGGGACATTTCTTTGGCGGGCACGATGGCGTTGGGACGGATGGACAGGCGGATGCCGGGTTCAGTTCGGATGGGGTCCCGGGAATTTCCTTTTTCAGCCCGACGGTGCTGGCGAGTTTTATGACGGCTTTCGGCGCGTTCGGGCTGATTTTCTGCCAGATCGGGGCCACCAGCAGTGTCTGGATCAACGCGCCCATCTCATTTGTCGGCGGGCTGGGCGTGGCCGTGTTTGTTCTCTGGCTGTTCAATGCCGTCTTCCGAAAGACCCAGGGTTCCAGCGAAGGGCTTGTCGCCAATTTGATAGGCCAGACCGCCGTCATCGCCACGCCCATCCCCGAAAACGGCGTGGGTGAAATATCGTACGTGCAGACCGGTTCGCGTTACAACGCCCCGGCGCGGTCGGAGAAGGGTGGTGCCATCGCCGCCGGCCAGACGGTCAAAATCACCCGCATTGTCGGAACCCAATTTTTTGTAGCACCAAATAATTAACGGATGCCCAAATCCCTGCCTAAACCCTCAACCCTATGAACTTAACTCCCATTCTTGCCGAAGCCGGCGGTGTACCCTGGATGACGGTCGTCATGGGAGCCGGCGCGCTCCTGTTCGTCTTTTTCATCTTTGCCGTGATCTGGGCGAGCCGCTACACCAAGGTTGGCCCGAATCAGGTGCTCGTCGTCTCCGGCCGCAAGCACGCGGTCGTGGCGGCGGATGGCACGGTCCAGTACCGCGGCTTTCGGGTCGTCAAAGGCGGTGGCACGTTCGTCATTCCCGTCATAGAAAAGGTGGATGTGCTTTCACTGGAACTGCTGACCATTGATGTCCAGACACCCGAGGTCTATACCAGCAAGGGCGTGCCGGTGAAGGTGGACGGCGTGGCGCAAATCAAGGTCAAGGGCGACGACGTCTCCATCGCCACCGCGTCGGAACAATTCCTGAGCAAGGGCGTTGACGACATTAAAAACATTGCCATGCAGACTCTCGAAGGTCATTTGCGCGCGATTCTCGGCACGATGACGGTTGAGGAAATTTACCAGAACCGTGACGCCTTCGCCCAGAAGGTCCAGGAAGTGGCCGCCGGCGACATGGGCAACATGGGCCTCGGTATTGTCAGCTTCACCATCCGCGACATCCGCGACACGCAAGGTTATCTCGACGCCTTGGGAAAACCGCGCATTGCCCAGGTCAAACGCGACGCCATCATCGCCCAGGCCGAGGCGGACCGCGACTCCGTCATCCGTTCCGCGCAGGCCAACCAGGCCGGGCAGGAGGCGAAGTTCCTGGCCGACACGAAGGTTGCCGAGGCACAGCGCGATTACCAATCCAACGTGGCGCAATATCAGGCGACGGTGAACGTGCAGAAGGCGCAGGCTGACCTCGCGTATGATTTGCAGAAATTTAAGACCGGCCAGTTGGTCAAAGCCGAGGAGGTGCAGGTCAGCATCGTTGAGAAACAAAAACAAATCGAACTGCAACAGCAGGAAATCCAGCGCCGACAGCGCGAACTCGAAGCCACCGTGCAAAAACCCGCCGACGCCGAGCGTTACAAGGTGGAGACGCTGGCAAACGCCAGGAAGTTCCAGTTGGAAACCGAGGCAGCCGGCGCCGCTTCCGCCACCAAGGCGACCGGTTTTGCCGGTGCCGACGTCGTAAAAGCCACAGGTCTGGCCGAAGCCGACGCGAACAAGGCGCGCGGTCTGGCCCAAGCCACCGTCATCGAGGCGCAAGGCAAGGCCACCGCCGAGGCGATGCGCGTGAAAGCCGAATCGTTCAAGCAATACAACGAGGCGGCGGTTATCGAAATGATCGTGCGCGTGATGCCGGAAATCGCGGGCAAGATCAGCGAGCCGTTGTCAAAGACCGAGAAGATGGTCATCATCAACTCCGGCAACGGGCCGGGCGGCGGCGCGAGCAAGCTGACCAGCGACGTGACCACCATCATCAGCCAGTTGCCGCCGGTGCTGGAGAGCCTGACCGGAATCAAGTTTGAGAAATTGATGGAACAGGTCCCGGCGCTCAAAAAAGCGATGAGCAAGGATGATTCGGATACCAAGAAATAAACATGTCCGAAATCGAACAAACCAAGGTTTGCCCACATTGTGCTGAAACGATCAAAGCGGCAGCCAAAGTGTGCCCGCATTGTCGATATTGGCAAAAACGCTGGTCGCTTCAAAATCCGCAAGTTGGCGTGACGCTATATTCCTTGTTGTGCTGTGCGGGTTTCATTTGTCTGGTTGCCTTTACCGACAAGGTTTTTGGCCCCAAAGAACAGTTTGCAACTTATCGCAATGAAATTAACGTCGTCAGCTCTCAATTCAGCCAGCGAATGTCGGGAACCAATCTTTGGATAACGGTAGTTGGAACTTTGACCAACCAGAGTGACATAGGTTGGAAAGATGTCGGTGTCGAAGCCCAGTTTTTTGATAAATCCGGCAAATTGATTGATGTAATCACCGTTAATGCCGATGACTACCGGAGTATCGTCATCCTCCCTCGCGGTGAAGCGGCATTCAAAATCGAAACCAGAGCCTCTCACCCGGCGAGTGACTACGAAACGAACAAATTAATTGTGCGTTGGGCAAAAGATGTCGATAATTGGATGCCGTAAATCTTATGCGTTTATTCGAAGCCATTATTGACGCGAATCATCGGGCGGTGGCCGGTGACACGGAAGCCGGCCTGCATCCGGCGGATTTCGCGAAAGAATTGCCGGTCATTGCGTTTTTTCCAAATGTGCTTGCCTTGCCGGCGGAACAGTTCATCTGGCTGCGCAACGCGGGCAACATCATCTTTGATCCCATGAGTTCGATGACCCGTACGCTGGCCCTGGCCTGTGCGGTCAAGGGTGGACGCGAAATTGCCATCATCGGCCACTCGGATTGCCTGGTTTGCAAAACCAACGCCCTGCAGTTGCTTGAGAAATTCAAGGATCTGGGCGTCGACCGGCATCTGTTACCGGACAATCTCAACGAATTTTTTGGCTTGTTCAGCAGTGAACGGCAAAATGTCATCAAAGGCTGCGACATTGTCCGGCATAGTCCGCTCATCGGTCCCAAAATCCCCGTGCACGGTTTGTTGCTGGACATCGAGACCGGCAGGCTCGATTGGGTGGTGAATGGCTACGAAACCTGGCAAAAGGCGCCCTTGGCCGGCAACGCGATGATGGCTTCCGGCCCGATTGCGGGCGGGCTCAGTTCATTGGGCGCCTTCAATATCGGGGTAATGAAGTTTCCCGAAGGTAAAATCGGCGACCAGGCGGCGAAGACACGAGACGGGCTGCCGCGGAAAGCTGAAAAAGTTGAGCCAACTTTGCCCGGCACGCCGGGAACAAAGCCCGACACGGCCAAACAAGTGGTGGATTATGCCCAAAAGCACTGGCCAAAGCCGCCGAGAATTACCGCCCCTCCACCCATCCTTCCGCACCCAAATTTTCCGGCCAAGAAGCGATAAACCGGCTATCGTTTCAAGCTCTGTCGGTAATCATCAATA